>SBAS01000067.1 GCA_005240145.1 Nitrosomonadales bacterium
CGCTGAACTCGCAGCCCAGTATCGGCCAGGCGCATGAAGCCGATGCGGTTTACCTGCCGACCCCGCAACCGGTAGTCGATGCGATGCTGCGTCTGGCCGGCGTGTCCCGCGCCGACATCGTCTACGATCTGGGCTCCGGCGATGGCCGCATCCCGATTACCGCGGCTCGGACTTACGGCGCGCGCGGCGTCGGCATCGAACTCGACGGGCGCATGCTTGAGCTCGCGCGCGCCAACGCGCGTAAAGCAGGAGTGGAACGCCTGGTCGAGTTTCGCCAGGAAGATCTGTTTCACGCCGACATACGCGAAGCCACGGTGGTGACGTTGTTTCTGTTTCCGCAGATGAACCAGCAGTTGAGACCGAAGCTGCGCGCCGAGCTGCGGCCTGGGACGCGCATCGTGTCGCATCGATTCGGCCTTGGGGACTGGCCGCCCGAGCGGACTATCGATGTCAACGGCCATCCTGTAATGCTCTGGAAGATTCCTTAGACTGTCGAACCCATGACGACACCGACCCGAGAGCCGCTGCCGGCGCGTTTCTGCAATCTCGACCGGCTGCTGCACGCGATGGCGGCGCGCAAGCTCGACGGCATCGTCGCCACCACGCCGCAAAACGTCTTTTATCTGACCGGCTTCAACGCGATCGCCCACAAGTCCGACGAACCGCGGCCCTATGCGCTCGTGCTGTCGCGCCATGCCCCCGAGCACCCGGTGATGGTGCTCGCCGACTATTACCTCGCGACCTTCCTCGCGCAACCGAGCTGGGTCGAGGACCTGCGCCCGTTTCGCGCGGTGATGATGCCGCTCGATCTGCCGCCCGCGCGCGGCGATATCGAGCGTTTCATTCCCCGCAACGCCACGGGCGCCGCGCTGGCCGGCGCCCGCCGCAACTATGCCTTCGACATGACAACCGCGCTGCGCGGCGCGCTCGAGTACCTCAAGCTGGACCGCGGTCGCGTCGCTTTCGACGATCCGGGCTTCGGCATGCGCCTCGGCATCGACACGCTCGAACTTGCCGACGGTTACGACGCACTGATGTTCGCGCGCGCAGTAAAGACCGAAACGGAGCTGGGGTTGCTCGAGCGCGCCGCGCGCCTGAACGAAGCGGCGATCCGCCGCAGCATCGGGGCGTGGCAGCCGGGTGCGAGCTGGCGCGACCTGGGCCAATCCTATGCGCGCGCCGCGGTGGATCTCGGCGGCTTCGTGCGCGACCCGGGCGCCATGGTGTGGAGCCATCCGCAGGGCGCGGATGCCGCGATCACGCTGCAAAGCGGCTACGAGGATGGCGAGATCAGGCGCGGCACGAGCGTCATGTTCGACTGCCATGGCACGCTCGATCTGTATTGCTGGGATGGCGGCAAGACCTGGGCCGCCGGGGACGAGCCTTCGGCCGAATACAAGCGCAACGCCGACGCCACCGCCACGGTGGCCGAGGCGCTGCTCGAGGCGATGCGCCCCGGCGCGCGCGTAAGCGCGCTGCAGGCGCGTGCCCGCGAGGTCTACCGCAAGGCAGGCTTACCCGATTCGGCAGGTGCGATCAGCTTCTTTCACGGTCTGGGGCTCTCGCACATGGATCTCGAGCAGCGCACCGCCGATGGCAAGGCGAACGGCGACTGGGTGCTGGAAAAGGGCATGGTCGTACCGCTGCACCTGCTGGTGCCGGGGGGCGAACGCGAGCGCTATTGGCTCGAAGAGGTCGCGGTGGTGACCGAAAGCGGCGGCCGGCCGCTGTTTTCCTGGGGCTTCGGACCGCTCACCGGCGGTTGAGTGCTAGGTCGACTCGCCCAACGCGCGGTTGACGCGCGGCATCACGTGCTCTGCCATCAACTGCATCGAGCGCTGCATCGCGCCCGGGTCGGCCCAATCGTGGCCGCAGTACAGCAGCGTGCCGAACGCGCCGATCCGCTCGCGAAAGGCGAGCAGGCGTTCCACCACCTCGTTGACGGTGCCGCTGATGAGCATCTGGTCGGTCAGGTATTCGTCCGTGAGGGCGTCGTCGGGCAGCGCGGGGTCGTGCTTGAAAAACGCGTTGCCGCGCCCGCCCTGTGCCTTGCGCTGCAGGTTGCGGAAGTAGTGGGCGAAAGGATTGCCGGGCGAGCGCGTCATGCGGCGCAGCGTCGCGTCGTCCTCGGCGACGAAGATGCTCTTCGCCACGCGCCAATCCGCGGGTTTCGCTTCTCTCCCGCCGCGCGCGCAGCCCTCGGCGTACTTCTTCCAATGCGTGGCGATCACCCAGGGGTGGACGAAGTTCGCCGAGATCGGCGTCCAGCCGCGCGCCGCGGCGGCGGCGATGCCGTTCGAATCCGGCAGGATCGCGGTCACCACGATGGGCGGATGCGGGCGCTGGAAGGGTTTCAGCATCGCGCCTTGCCCCAGGTCAGGGATCCAGGTGCGCTCGGTGGAGAGATTCCAGATCTTGCCCTGCAGGCGATAGGGCGGCTCCTGCGTCCAGAGCGCGATCATGTGCTCCATCGCCTCGACGAACATGGCGTTCCTGTCGGCGTCGAAATTTCCCATCATCTCGGCGTCCGAGCGCAGGCCGCCCGGCCCGACGCCGAGGATGAAGCGGCCTTCGAGCAGCGTGTCGACCATGGCGATCTCGGCGGCGGTCGCGGCCGGGTGGCGGTTGGCGAGGTTCACGGTACCGCTGCCGAGGCGAATCGTCTTTGTGTCGCGCGCCAGCGTGGCGATGAATATCAGGCAGGAGGTGATGGTCTCGGCCAGGTCGGTGACGTGCTCGCCGATGAAGGCCTCCTCGAAACCGAGGCGCTCGGCGAGCAGCACGGCCTCGCGATCCTCGGCCAGGGTCTGGCGCCAGTCGCGCCCGACCGGGTGCAGCGGCATGGTGAAGTAGCCGAGCTTCATCGTCAGGTCAGCAGGTGGCGTTCCCTGCAGATCCGCAGCACCTCATCCGGATCGCGCTGCCACCAGTCGCGTTCGGAAAAGATTTCGACTTCATGGAAGCCCGCATATCCGGCGCCTTCAACCCAGTTTCGTATTTTTGCCAATTCAATGATGCCATCGCCCATCATGCCGCGGTCGTAGGCCAGGTCGCGCGTCGGCGCCAGCCAGTCGCAGATGTGATACGCAAGGACGCGCTTGCCGGCCCGCTTGATCTGCTGCTCCAGTTTCGGGTCCCACCAGACGTGATAGACGTCCACGGCGACGCCCAGCGCGCATCGCGCGCTCCTTCCGTCCTCGCCCAGCGCATCGCACAGGTCCAGCGCCTGCTCCAGGGTGTTGACGCAGGCCCTGTCGGCCGCCTGCATCGGGTGCAGCGGTTCTATGGCGAGAGGCACGCCGGCTGCCCGCGCCTCGGGCAGGATTTTCGAGATGCATTCCTGCACGCGTTCGCGCGCGCGAAGAAGGTCTTTCGAGCCCTCCGGCAATCCGCCCACCACGAGCACCAGGCAGTCCGCCTCCAGCGCGTGCGCTTCCTCGATGGCGCGCCGGTTGTCCTCCAGCCAGTCCTTCGCGGTAAAGAAGCCGCCGCGACACAGTCCGGTCACGGACAGATCGTGGCTCCTGATCAGCGACACAGCTTTCTTTAGCCCCAGCTCGGCAAGTTTGTCGCGCCAGGGGGCGATGCCGCGGAGGCCGTGGCGCGCGCAACCCTCGATGGCCTGCGCCAGCGTCCACTGCGATTTCACCGTCGCGGTATTGAGCGACAGCAGGGCAGGGTCGGCCGGCGTCACAGGGTCCCGGGTGGGAACAGCCTCGGCAGGAACAGCGGAACCTGCGGGAACACGATGATCAGCGCCAGCACCAGCAGCATCGGTATCAGCATGATTACGGTGTCCTTCATCGCGTCGATCATGCGGATCTTCGCCACGGCGCAGGAAATCATCAGGCACAACCCATAGGGTGGCGTCACCAGGCCGAAGGCGAGCGAAACGATGCCGACGATGGCGAAATGCACCGGATCCAGGCCGACCGCTTTGGCGAGGGGCTCGAGAATGGTGCCGACGATGATGATCGCGGGAATCGCGTCCAGGAAGCAGCCGACCACGAGGAAGCAGAAGGCGATGAAGAACGCGGTGGTGGTCGGCCCCATGTTCCAGGCGGTGACGCCCTCCAGGATCGCCTTGGGAATCTGGTAATAGGCGAGCAGCCAGCCAAAGGCACTCGCCGTGCCGACGCAGAACAGCGCCACCGCGGCGAGCCGGCCCGTATCGGCCAGCGCCGTGTTCGCGCCCTTGAGGCCCATTTCGCGGTAGACCAGCATCGAGAGCGCACCTGCGTACAGCACTGCGATGCAGGCGGATTCGGTGGCGGTGAACCAGCCGAAGATCTTGCCGCCGACGATGATGAAAGGCGTCATCAGCGCCGGGATCGCGACCGCGGCCGCCTTCAACATTTCTGCGAGGCCCGCACGCTCGTATTTCGGATAGTTGCGCCGCACCGCATAGGCGTGCACGGTCGCCATCTGCGCCAGGCCGATGAGCAGCCCAGGGATGATCCCGGCGAGCATCAGCGCGCCGATCGACACCTGCAGCACCCCGCCCCAGACGATCATCAGGATCGAGGGCGGGATGATCACTGCCATCACCGCCGACACCGCGGTGATCGCCACAGAGAAGCTGACGTCGTAGCCTTCCTTGACCTGCGCTTCGATGAAGATCTTCGACTGGCTGGCGGCGTCCGCGGTGGACGAACCCGAGATGCCGGCGAAGAAGATCGACAACACGACGTTGACCTGCGCGAGGGCGCCGGGGAAATGGCCCACCAGCGCCCGCGACAGGCGCACGAGGCGATCGGTGATCCCGCCGACGTTCATCAGGTTGGCGGTAAGCAGGAAGAACGGCACCGCGAGCAGGATGAACGAGTTGTAGGCGTTGAAGGTTTCACCGATCAGGTTCATCGGCGTCAGGTGCGGCTCGATCACCATGATCGGCAGGCAGGCGAGACCCAGCGCGAACGCCACCGGCACGCGGATCGCGAGCAGCGAGAAAAACACGCCGAACAGGATCAGCGCCGCGATCCCGGGCGTCAGGACCGTCGCGGCGGTCATGCTCGGTGGAAGATCATGCGGGACGCCCCATGAGAACGCGCGCGTTATCGACCATGCGCTCGCCGCCGAAGATGAGCCAGGTAAGGCCGGTAAGGGGCCAGGGCAGATGGATCAGCCACAGCGGCAGCTCGGCGAGCTCCGAGATGCGGTTCCAGGCGAAGCGCGTGAACTCGATCCCCCACCACAGGAACACGATGGCGAACACGAGCACGAACACGCCGGTGACGAGGTTGAGCAGCGCCGTGGCGCGCGCCCCCATCCGCGGCCACAGATCGACCTCGAAGTGCGAGCCTTCGCGCACGCCGAGCATGGCGCCGATCATGATCATCCAGATGAAGAGGAAACGCGCCATCTCCTCGGTCCAGATGTAGGACGGGATCAGGCTCGTATAGCGCGAAAAGATCTGCAGGCTCACCGGAATGATGAGGATCGCGACGGAAAAGACCAGCATTCCCGTGAGCAGCTTGCCGTACCAGTGGATCAGTTTTCTGAGCACAAAAAAACGGCGGCGCGCTTAGGGTCCGGGAGACGCGTCTCCCGCGCCCTAGTTCGCCGCCGCTTCCCCTTGTCGAGATGCTATTTGATGGCGTTGATCTGCTGGTAGATCTTCTCCGCGCCGATTTCCTTGGCGTAGGCTTCCATCACCGGGTCGGTCAGCTTCTTCATCTGCGCGCGATCCGCAAACGGCACGCGCTTCAGCTTGCCGGCCTTCTCCATCGCCACCAGCTTCTGCTCGTCCTCGCTCGACTCGATCTGGCGGCCGTAGGCGCCTGCTTCCTTGCCCGCCCTGAGCACCGCAGCCTGCAGCGCCGGGTCCAGTTTCTTGAAGGTCTTGGTCGAGAAGCACAGCGGCCGGATCGTGATCGCGTGCTGGGTCATCGCCAGGTGCGGCGCGACCTCGAAGAACTTCATCTGCTCGACCCCCGCGGCCTCGTTCTCGCCCGCCGCGATGACGTTGTTCTGGATCGCGTTGTAGACCTCGTTGTAGGCGATCACGGTGGGTGCCATGCCGGCCGCGGCAAAGGTACGGCTCCAGATCGGCGCGCCCTGCACGCGGACCTTGAGGCCCTTGATCTCGGCCAGGTTCTTCACCGCCTTGTTGACGAAGATGTTGCGCGTGCCGCCGCCGGCGTAGCCGATCAGCATCACTTCGGCCTTTTCGTTGACTTCTTCGGCGACCGGCTTGAGCAGGTCGGCATCGAGCACCTTGTTCCAGTGCGCGAGATCGCGGAACAGGAACGGCGCGTCGATGAACGGCGCCGCCTTGGAAAAGGTGGACATGTGCGCCGGCGAGACGATGGCGTAGTCCACCGCCTTGCCCTGGGACATGTATTCGAAATACTGCTTCTCCAGGCCGAGCGCGCTGTTCTTGTGCAGCGTGAAATTGACCGGCTTGCCGTAGTACTTCTTCACCAGCTCCTCGAACTTCACCATCGCCTTGGTGAAGGCGTGGTCGTCGTTGAACTGCGATGCCCCGTTGAGCGTGATCCCCTGCGCGGACGCGGGCAGCGAAGCAACGGAAAAAGCGGCGGCGACCGCGCCGGCCGCAAGCGTGCGTACGAACGTTCTGCGTTTCATGTTTGCCTCGGCGGTGTCCCGTTGTTAGTTGAAGGTTTTGGGGTGGCGGGGTGCATAGGTTAAGCGGCTTGGCTGTGCCGATCAACCGGTTGCTCGGTACGCCCGA
>SBAS01000082.1 GCA_005240145.1 Nitrosomonadales bacterium
CTGGTGCAGCGCCGCGTGCGCGAATCGCACTTCGTGGCCATCGTCACGCCCGCCATCAAGCACCTGCGCAAGGAAATCGCGCGCTGCCGTGCGATGACCGACAAGCCTTTCGGCGTGAACATGACCATCCTGCCGACGATCAAGCCGCCGCCCTACGCGGAGTACATGCAGGTGATTTTCGAATCGGGCATCAAGATCGTGGAGACCGCGGGCAACAATCCGCGTGATTTCGTGCCGAAGTTCAAGCAGCACGGTATCACCGTGGTGCACAAATGCACCTCGGTGCGCCACGCGCTCTCGGCGGAGAAGCACGGCGTGGACGTGATCTCCATCGACGGCTTTGAATGCGCCGGCCACCCTGGCGAGGACGACGTGACCAACCTGATCCTCATCCCGGCCGCGGTGCGCGCCTGCAAAATTCCCGTGCTCGCCTCGGGCGGCATCGCCGACGGCTACCAGATGGCGGCCTGCCTCGCGCTGGGCGCGCAGGGCATCAACATGGGCACGCGATTCATGTGCACCAGGGAAGCGCCGATTCACGACAACATCAAGCAGGCGCTGGTGAATGCCGGCGAGCGCGACACCAACCTCATTTTCCGCACCATGCGCAATACGTCTCGCGTACTGAAGAACAAGGTATCGGACGAAGTGGTGTCGATGGAGAAAAGGGGCGCCGCGTTCGAGGACATCAAGCACCTGGTGGCGGGCGTGAAGGGGCGCCACGCCATGACCAACGGCGAGGTGGACACCGGCATCGTCAGCGCGGGCATGGTGGTCGGTCTGATCAAGGACATCCCCAGCTGCAAGGAGCTCATCGAGCGCATCGTGCGCGAGTGCCGCGAATCTCTCGCCGCGGCACGCGCGATGGCAGCCTGAAAAAACAGGGACAGTCCACGTTTTCCCGGCCTTCGGGAAAACGTGGACTGTCCCTGTTTTTCATTTCTTCTTCGGTTCGCGGATCATTTTCGGCCCGCCCTGGCCGACGGTGCGCTCGTAGGAACCGTCGCTGGTCTTCACGTATTTGGTCATGCCTAGATCCTTGATCCGGCTGTCGGACCTGGTCGAGTACTTGCCGTGCACCGGCACCGCGCTGATGAGGCGCTCGACCGCCTTGCCGCAATCGGGGCAGCTCTCGAGCCTGGCGTCGGCGACGCGCTGGTAGACCTCGAAGCGGCCGTCGCACTGCCTGCATTTGCCGGAGAGCGGCGCGTATTCGTAGATCGGCATGGCGCATTTTGGACCTGTTTTTCGCATGCTTGGGATGCTGAAACAGCGTTTGTGAAACTCTGCTGCGCCGCGGCATCATTAGGGGTCTAATTCGCCATGACCATCCCCAACCGCCGCGCCATGATCCTGCTGCTCGTACTGAGCGGCATGATCATCTCCATCTGCATGGGCCTGCGCCAGAGCCTGGGCCTGTTCATGCGGCCGATGGGCGTCGACCTTGGCATCACGGCGGCGGCCTTCGGCTTTTCCATCGCGCTGCAGAACATCGTGTGGGGCCTGGCGCAGCCGTTTTCCGGCGCGCTCGCCGACCGTTACGGCGCGCGGCCGGTGATCTTCGTCACGGCGCTGATTTTCGCCCTCGGCCTGCTGACCTTGATGGTGTCGGCCAGCTTCCCGGGCGGCCTGATCGTCGCCGGCATCCTCCTTGGCATCGGCACGACCGGCTTCAGCAACCTGTACGGCGCCATCTCGCGCGTCACGCCGGTGGAGCGGCGCAGCCAGACGGTGGGCCTGGTTGCAGCCGCGGGCTCGCTCGGCACGATGGTGCTCGCGCCCTTCGGCGGCTGGCTGATCGACGGTCCCGGCTGGCGCACGGCGCTGGTGGTGTTCGCGGCGCTGGGCGCCTCGATGGCCCTGCTGGCGCTGCCGATCAGGGAAGCCCGGGAAAAGGTCACCGCTGAAAAGAAAGTCCCCCTGGGCGAGGCGCTGCGCCAGGCGATCGGACACCGCGGCTTCCTCTTCATGACGCTCGCCTTCTTCGCCTGCGGTTTCCAGCTCATCTTCCTCACCACGCACCTGCCGGCGTACCTGGCGCTGTGCGGCGTGGCGCCGGGCGTGGGCGCGACCGCGCTCGGCCTGATCGGCCTGTTCAACGCCATCGGCACCTACATTTTCGGCCAGCTCGGCGCGCGCTACAGCCAGAAGCACCTGCTCGCGCTCATCTACCTGCTGCGCACGCTGTTCATCGCGTCCTTCCTGCTGGCGCCGATCAGCGCCGCCTCGACGCTGGTCTTCGCCGCGGCGATGGGCTTCCTCTGGCTCGGTGTGACGCCGCTCGTGACCGGCATCATCGCCCGCGTGTTCGGCCTGTCGCACTTCAACTCGCTCTACGGCGTGGTGTTCCTCAGCCACCAGGTCGGCTCGTTCTTCGGCGCCTGGATGGGCGGCCTGGTGTTCACCTATTCCGGCAACTACAACTTCGCCTGGGGCGCGCTGATCGTGATCGGCATCGCCGCCTTCACGCTGCAGTGGCTGATGGATGAGCGCCCGCCGGCCCCGCAGCCGCGTCTGGTGCCCGCATGAGCGCGGCGTAACGGCGCCGGGTCTGCTTTTCCGGAAATCGGGATCTGTCCCTGTTTTTCTGCGTGCTTGACGCCCTCGCACGCGTGAGACTAAATTGCGGCATCCAAAGGGGGAATTCAAATGACATCGATGTTCACACGCTTCATCTGCCGCATCCTGGCCGCCGCCATGGTTTTCCTGCCGTTGCACGCGCAGGCGGGCGTCATCGGCACCGACCAGGCGGTTGCCGCCGATGCGCGCGCCACCGTCGCCGGGTTCGCCGCTCGCAGCGAGGTGGCGGGCAAGCTGCAGGCGCTCGGGGTCTCGCCCCAGGAGGCGAGCATGCGTATCGCCGCGCTTTCCGATGCCGAAGTGGCGAGCCTCGCGGGCCGCATCGACGCGCTGCCCGCCGGCGGCATCGCGGGGATCCTGCCGATCCTCGCTGCCGTGCTGCTGGTCTACTTCCTCATGATCAAGCCGAGCGCCGCCACGGCTACCAAGGCCACGACCAAGCCGGCGCCTGAGAAGAAGTAAGGTTTTTGCTACACTAGAAATCCACAACCACGAAAGGAGGTGATCCAGTGAGAGACCACCAAGGCAGGACCGGCGGACCTAGCTCCGGATCAACTCGTAACTCAAGGAGCTATGCCGGCTAGTTCGCCGGTAGTGCCTTAGAAGTTCAAACGCCCCGGTCGCGCAAGCTACCGGGGCGTTTTCATTTCAGTCCAGCTTGATGTTGGCTTCCTTCGCCACGCGGCCCCACTTCACGATCTCGCTGCGGATGAACGCGGCGAACTCGGCGGGGGTCGAGGAGACCGTATCCAGGCCGGCAGTAGCGAACTTTTCCTTCACCTCCGGCTGCGCCAGCGCCGCGTTCAGCGCCTGCGAGAGCCGGGCCACCGCCTCGGGCGGCGTGCCGGCCGGGGCGAGCACGCCCTGGAATCCGCTCGCGTCTACCGCGAGCCCCGCCTGCTCGAAAGTGGGCACATCCGGCAGCGACGCGAGCCGCGCCTTGCCGGTCACCGCGATCGCTTTCAGCTTGCCCGCCTTGACATGGGTCATCGTGACCGAGGGCGCATCCATCTGAATCTGCACCTGGCCGCCGAGCAGGTCGGTAACGGCGGGGCCGCTGCCCTTGTAGAAGACGACCGGGATGTCCAGGCCGGCAGAGCGCTTGAACATCTCCGCGCCGAAATGCGGGCCGGACCCCGCGCCGGAAATCGCGAAGTTCAGCTTGCCCGGATTGGCCTTCGCGTAGGCGATGAACTCCTTCAGGTTGTTCGCCGGCACGTTACCGGCGATGGTGGCCATCAGCGCGTTGGTGGTGGTGATGCCGATCGGCACGAAGTCCTTCACCGCGTCGTAGTTCATCTTCGGGTAGACCGCCTGGTTGATGGCGATGGTGCCGGTGTTGCCTAGGACAATGGTGTAGCCGTCGCCCGGCTGTTTCGCAGCGAACTCCAGGCCGATCATGCCGGCGTTGCCGCCCTTGTTGTCGATCAGCACCGGCTGGCCGAGCACTTCCTGCATCTTCGGCTGCAGATGGCGCGCGACGAAGTCCAGGTTGCCGCCGGGCGGGAACGGCACCACGAACTTAATCGGCTTGTTCGGATAAGTGCCCTGTGCGAAAGCCGTGCCGCCCAGCAACGCGGCGGCGATGAAAAGCGTGGCGAAGCGTATCGAGTTCATCCAGTCTCCCCCGGGAAAACCGCATCATGCCTGATGCAGTCTCCGGACGGGAAGGCTTCGTCTCCTTGCTTGCCATGAATTGACGAGCCTGTTAAATTTAACTTGCGATGTCGTTAATTTCAAGTGCGGAGGCGCAGCCGGCGCGCGGGGCGGCGATGCGCAAGCCCAAGGCGCCGGTGGCCAACCGGGCGCGCATCGTCAAGGCGGCGCTGGACGAGTTCGCCGCGCGCGGCTTCAAGGGCGCGAGCATGGACGCCATCGCGGCGCGCACCCACACCACGCGCGCGCTGATCAACTACTACTTCGGCGGCAAGGAGCAGGTCTACCTCGCGGTGCTCGAGCACGTGTATGCCGAGATCCGCGAAGCCGAGGGCCGCCTCGACCTCGAGCACCTGCCGCCGGTGGCGGCGATCCGGCGCATCGTGCAGTTCACCTTCGATTACTACCTCGCGCACGAGGGCTTCGTGCGGCTGGTGGTGACCGAAAACCAAGCCAAGGGCCGCCACCTGAAGAAATCCAGGGCGATGCGCACGCTCAACCGGCCGATCATCGACACCCTCGCGCGCGTGATCGCGCGCGGCGAGGGCGACGGCAGCTTCCGCCCCGGCATCGACCCGGTGGAAGTGCACATGGCGATCGCGGCGCTGGGCATGTTCAACGTCACCAACCAGCACACCTTTTCCGCGATTTTCCAGCGCGACATGGGCGCCCGGGGCGATGTGCGCCGGCGCCGCGAAATGGTCACCGAAATCATTCTTCGTTACCTGAGTAAACCCTAGGAGGAAGTCGAACATGAACTTCAAGATCGATCGTCGTGCAGCGCTCAAGGCGGGGACCGCGCTTGCCGCTACGGCAGTTTTTCCTGTTTTTTCTCAATCAAAATTGAAAATTCGATTCGCCGCGGTCTTTTCCGACAAGGATATCCGTGCCGACATGGTCCGCATGTTCGCCAAGGAGGTTGCGGCGGACTTCGAGGTCGAGGGGTTCTACGCCGGGTCGCTGTTCAAGCAGGGCACCGAGCTGGTCGCCCTGCAGCGCGACAATCTGGAGATGGGCAACATCGCCCCGCAGGACATCTCCAAGCAGATTCCGGCCTGGTCGATCCTGACCTCCGCGTATCTCTTCCGCGATGCCGCGCACCTGAACGCCTTCTGGTCGGGTAGCCTGGGCGCCGAGTTCAAGAAGCAGGCCGAGGACCAGGTCAAGGTGAAGATCCTGGGGCCGACGTTCTTCGGCACCCGCCAGGTCGGCCTGAAGCCGAACAAGAAAATCAGCACGCCCGCCGATCTTGCCGGCATCAAGCTGCGCATGCCGCCGGGCGATGCCTGGCAGCTTCTCGGCCGTTCGCTCGGCGCCAATCCGACCCCGATGGCCTACGCCGAGACCTACACGGGCCTGCAGACCGGCGCCATCGACGGCCAGGACAATCCGCTGCCCAATGTGCAGAACATGAAGTTCTACGAGGTGATGTCGCAGATCGTGCTCACCTCGCACCTGGTCGGGTACGACTTGTTGACCGTGAACCTGAAGACCTGGAGCGGCATGGGGGCGGCGAAGCAAAAGGCTTTTCAGGCGGCCGCCGACAAGGCGATGGCGTGGAGCGCCGCCGAGCACCAGAAGCGGGAGGCGGAGCTTGTCGATGGCTTCCGCAAGCAGGGCCTGCAGATCTACGTGCCGGACCAGAACGCCTTCCGCGCGCATGCGCAGAAGGTCTACCTGGGGTCCGACGAGGCCAAGGAGTGGCCCAAGGGGATGCTGGAGAAGATCAACGCCGTGAAGTAGTCGCGTGCCGTCTCTGGAGGTAGCGGGCGCCTGGCTGCGGCGCCGGGCGGAGAACGTCGCCGCGGGCCTGCTCGCGGTGATGTTCGCCGCCTTCATCGTCCAGATCGCGTTCCGCTATTTGTTCAATTTCCCGGTCGGCTGGACCTCCGAGCTGACCGTGGTGTGTTGGCTGTGGCTGGTGCTATGGGGCTCGGCCTTCGTGCTGAAGGAGAAGGACGAGATCCGCTTCGACCTGCTCTACAGCGCGGCGAACCCCCGCGTGCGCATCGGCATGGCGATCGTCTTCTCGGTAGCGATCATCGTGCTGTACGTCGCCTCCCTGAAGGGGTCGTTCTCCTACGTGAGCTTCATGAAGGTGGAGAAGTCGTCCTACCTCAAGATCCGCCTCGACTGGCTGTATTCGATCTACCTGATCTTCCTCGTCGCCATCATCGCGCGCTACCTGTGGCTGCTGCGGCAGTTGCTGCGCGGCAAGGATCCCGAGGCCGGCGACGTTACCCACGTGAGCTCGGGGCTGTGACCACCGCCTTCGCCCTGGCCCTGGCGGCGATCGTCGTCCTCAGCCTGCTCGGGCTGCCGATCGGCCACGCCATGATCGGCGGGTCGATCCTGTACCTGTACGCCAAGGGCCTGGACATCGGCACCGCCGCCGAGCAGTTGTTGAACGGCATGTACTCGAGTTTCGTGCTGCTCGCGATCCCGCTCTTCATCCTCGCCGCGGAATTCATGAATAGCGGCAGCATCATGGACCGGCTGCTGCGCTTCTGTAACGCGCTGGTCGGGCGCTTTCGCGGCGGCCTGGCGCAGGTCAACGTGGTGCAGAGCATTGTCTTCGCCAGCATGTCGGGCTCGGCGCTCGCCGACGCCGCGGGCTCGGGCAAGCTGATGCAGTCGATGATGACGCGCGACGGCAAGTACCCGCCGGCCTATGCCGCCGCGCTGTCGGCAGTCTCCTCGGTGATCGGGCCGATCATCCCGCCCTCGATCCCGCTGGTGCTTTTCGCGCTGGTGTCCGACACCTCCATCGGCTACTTGTTCCTGGGCGGCATCATCCCGGGCCTGTTGATCGGCGCGGTACAGTCGGGCCTGATCGCGTACAGCGCGCGCACGCGCAACTTCCCGGTCGAGGAGAAGGTGCCGCTGCGCGAGCTGCCGCGCATCACCTGGGAGGCGTTCCCTGCGCTGATGATGCCGGTGATCCTGCTGGGCCTCCTGTATTCCGGCGTGACCACGCCCACCGAGGCCGCCGCGGCCGCCGCGTTCTACGCGCTGGTCGTCTCCGCGTTCCTCTATCGCAGCATCGGCTGGGCCGACGTGTACCGGTCGCTCTTGACCAGCGCGCGCATCACCATCTCCATCGGCATGCTGATCGCCGGCGCGCTGGTGTTCAACTATGTCATCACGGTCGAGAACATTCCGAAGACCCTGAGCGCGGCGTTGAAAGCCTACGAGCTCTCGCCGCTCGCGTTTCTGCTCGCCGCCAACCTCCTGCTGCTGGTGCTCGGCTGTTTCCTCGAGGGCACGACAATCCTGCTGGTGATCGTGCCGGTGCTGCTGCCGACGGCCGCCGCGCTGGGCATCGACCCGGTGCATTTCGGCGTCGTGGTGGTGGTCAACATCATGATCGGCCTGGTCACGCCGCCCTACGGGCTGCTGCTGTTCATGATGGTGAAGATCGCCGAGATCCCGCTCAAGGACCTGGTGCGCGAGGTGATGCCGTTCCTCTGGGTCATGATCGGCGCGCTGGCGCTGATCACCTTCGTGCCCGAATTGGTGCTCTGGCTGCCGCGGCTGCTGGGCTACAAGGGCTGATGCTGCTCTGCGGACTGATCGGCGCCGGCATCCAGGGCTCGCGCGCGCCCGCGCTGCACCAGGGCGAGGCCGCGGCGCAGAGCCTGCAGCTCGTTTACAAGCTCATCGACCTCGATGTGCTTGGCGTTGGCGCCGAATCGCTGCCCACGCTGCTGCGCGACGCGGCGGACCAGGGTTATCGCGGCCTGAATATCACCTTTCCCTGCAAACAGTCCGTGATTCCCCTGCTGGACGTCGTCACCGCAGAGGCGCACGCGATCGGCGCGGTGAACACCGTCGTGATTGCGGACGGCAAGCTGACCGGCCATAACACCGACGGCCCGGGCTGGGGCTGGGGATTCAGCCGCGCGCTGCCGCAGGCGGATCTCGCGCGCGTGGTTCTGCTGGGCGCGGGCGGCGCGGGCTCGGCCTGCGCCAACGCGCTCCTGCGACTCGGCGCACGCGAAGTCGTGATCGTCGATCGCAAGCTGGAACGCAGCCGTGAGCTTGCGGCGCGCATGAATGCGATCCACGGCGCGCGCTGCTCGGGAACGGCCGACATCGCGCAGGCGCTCGCGGGCGCCTCGGGCCTCATCCACGCCACGCCGACCGGAATGGCGAAGCTGCCCGGCATGCCGCTTCCAGCCGATCTGCTGCGTCCCGGGCTCTGGGTTTCAGAGGTCGTCTATGTGCCGCTCGAAACGGAATTGCTGAGGGCCGCGAAGCGCGCCGGGTGCCGCGTCATGGACGGCGGCCACATGAACGTCGGCCAGGCGCTCGATGCGTTTCGCCTCTTCACTGGCCGCGAAGCCGACGCCGTGCGCATGGACGCGCATTTCCGGAGCCTCGGCGCATGAGCGCGAAAGTCACGCGCAGGGTCGTCACCGGTCATCGCGCAGACGGGAAGTCGACCATCCTGATCGATGCGCCCGCGCCCAACGTGAAGCAGCGCAAGGCGGGCAACGCGTCGACTCTGCTGTGGGTGACGGACGAATCGCCGGCAGTCGTGTCGGGCGCTGTCGACCAGGCGGCGCGCGACATTGGCGTACCGCCGCCGAGTCGAGGAAGCATCTTCCGCCTCGCCGAATTTCCGCCCGGCGCGCAGTCCCGGGCGTCGGACAACGAAACGCTGCTGCGCGATTTCGGCATCGGCAGCGACGTGCTGCGGGGTCATCCGCCGCGGGATCCAGCCATCCACCGCACCCGGTCGCTGGACTACGTGGTGGTGCTGGAGGGCGAGATCGTGCTGCTGCTGGACGATGCGGAGACGACGCTGCGCGCCGGGGACGTGGTCATCCAGCAAGGCACCAACCACGCATGGACTAATCGCGGCGCCGCGATTTGCCGCCTGGCGATGGTGTTCATCGATGCCGAGGAACCAGAGCAGCTGCTGGCGCTGAATCGCAAAGGCGGATCCTGATGCCCGGCAAGGCCGCAGTCGCGATCTGGTGCGATGTCGCGCCGGAGATCAAGGACGAATTTGACGACTGGCACGCGCACGAGCACATGCCCGAGCGCCTGGCGATACCCGGATTCCTTCGCGGCTCGCGCTGGGTCTCGGTGGAAGGAAGCAATGCCTATTTCGTCCTCTACGAGCTCAAGCATCTGGAAGTCCTCACGGCGGGGCCGTATCTCGAGCGCCTCAACAAGCCGACGCCCTGGTCCGTGAAAATGATGCCGCACCACCGCAACATGGTGCGCAGCCTGTGTCGCGTTGAATCACGTTTCGGCGCTGGCCTGGGCGAAGCGATGTTGACGATCCGGCTACCGGCGCCAACGGGCACGGAACTGCTCTCAACGCTCCCCGCGCGCAAAGGCCTGGTTGCGGCGCAACTGCTGCGTGACGCGGGCGCAGTGCAGGGCGCGCCGACCACGGAGCAGAAGATACGCGGCGGCGACAAGTCGGCCGACTGGATCGTGCTGGTCAACGGCTACGACGCCGCAGCCGTGGCGCTCGCTGCAGAAGAACTGGCTGGCGCCGTACCGGATGCGATCACCCGCACTTACCGCTTGGCCTATACCCTCAGCGCCCGAGCGTGATCACGACGATGCCGAGCGCGATCAGCGCCATGCCGCCCAGTTCCATCGCGCTCAGTTTCTCGCGGAAGAGCTTCAGCGACACCACGTAGGAAAAAATCAGTTCCACCAGGCCGAGGGTGCGCACGTTCGCCGCCACCTCGATGGCGAAAGCGGTGAACCAGCCGGCGGACGCCGCCGCGCCCATGAAGCCGGCGAACAGCGACGGCCGCCACTCGCGCAGCACGCCCGCGACCACCTTCGGTTCGCGCGCCAGCAGCCAGCCGCCCAGCACCACGGTCTGCAGCGCGAGCGCGGCGGCGAGCGTCACTGCGGCCGCGCCGAGGTAGTTGGAACCGTCGAAGGAAAGCGCGGCACCGCGATAGCCGACCGCGGCGAAGGCGAATGCGCTGCCGGATGCGAGCCCGAGCAGCGCCGGCCTGCCGGTCCAGCCTGAAAGGAGCGAGCGCAGCGGCCTTTCCTTGTCGGCCGGCGAGAGCAGCAGCACGCCGACGGTGGCGCAGGCAATGGCGAACAGCGCGGCGATGCTCACCCGGTCGCCCAGCGCAACGAAGGCGAACAGGGCGACCTGGACCACCTCAGTCTTGGAGTAGGCGACGCCGAGCGCGAAGTTGCGTTCCTGCATCGTGCGCAGCAGCAGCGCGGTGGCGGCGATCTGCGACAGCGCGCCGAGCGCCACCCAGGCGGCGAAGCCTGGCGCGGGCCGCGGCAGTTGCGTGCCGGTGTATTCGAGCACGAGCCAGAGCCAGAGCAGCGCGAAGGGCAGGCCGTAGAGAAAGCGCACCAGCGTCGCGCCCAGCGTGCCGAGCCTGGAGGTGAGCCCGCGTTGCGTGGCGTTGCGCAAAGTCTGCGCGAACGCCGCCCACACGGTGACGGGAATCCACAGCCAGTCGGGATAGTCCATATAAACAAAAAGGCCCGGTTACCCGGGCCTCCTGTTACTTCCTCAAGCGCTCGTTAGAGGGGCTTGATGTTCGTCGCCTGGTCGCCTTTCGGCCCCGTGGTGATGTCGAACGAAACCTTCTGGTTTTCCTTCAGGCTCTTGAAGCCCGAGCCCTGGATCGCGGAGAAGTGTGCGAACACGTCCTTGCCGCCGCCATCCGGAGTGATGAAGCCAAAACCCTTCGCATCGTTAAACCACTTGACGGTTCCGGTTGCCATGTCTGATTGCCTCTCTAAATATAAATTGATGATTTGGGACTATGCCCGCCTTGCCGGTACCACCAAGAGAGATTAGCGCAGGGTTGTGTATTTGTTAGAACAAGACCAGCGGGAACTCATAGAGGAAGCCAGCGGGGGCGATAATACACCAAAGGTAAAATCAGGGGCAAATGCAAAAGGCCGCATTTTGCGCCGCGGCAATCAGGGGGCGTTCGGCCGGTTTCGCGGGGTTATATTGGCAGCAATGAGAAAGCAGTTGAAACCCGCCGCAATGGCGAAGAAATGAGCAAGATCCTCGAACAGCTCAAGCAGGCCGAGGCGCAACGCGAGCGCATCGTCGCCGAGCGCCAGCAGCTCGAAGACGAAGCGAACGCCGCGCTCGCGGCGCGCGAGCGCGAAGAGCTCGCCAGGCGCGCTGCCGCCACGGCGCCGGCTGCCGACCCGGTGGCGCTGGCGAAAGCAGAGTCGGAGGCCCTGGCTGCCAGCCGTGTGCGGCAGGCGGAGGCCGCAGCGCGCGAGAAGGCCGAGGCGGCCGGCGCGCAGCCGCCACGCCAGGACCGGCGCGTGCTGGCGGGCGCGGCAGTGGCGATCGCCGTGGCCCTCGCCGCCGTTTTCTGGGGCATCCTGTTCGTGCCGCAGAAGGATGCGGCGAAGGAACCCGGTGTGGCGGCGTCGGCGCCACAGGTGCTGCAGGCCGAAACGCGCGGCGGCTCGCTGCGGCTCAAGCTGGACCAGGACACGGACGCGTTCGCCGCCCGCGTGCGCGAAAAGGAGCGGCAATGATCGGAGACACGACGAAGGGCACGGTGGTCGACCTGCGCTCGGACACGGTGACGCGGCCCTCGGCGGCGATGCGCCAGGCCATGGCGCAGGCGCAGGTCGGCGACGACGTCTTCGGCGACGACCCGACCGTCAACCGCCTGCAGGCGAAAATCGCGGAGATGCTCGGCTTCGAGCGCGCGCTGTTGTTTCCCTCGGGCACCCAATCCAATCTTGCCGCGCTCATGAGCCACTGCGGCCGCGGCGACGAATACCTGGTCGGGCAGGAGGCGCATACCTACCGCTTCGAGGCGGGCGGCGGCGCGGTGCTGGGCTCGATCCAGCCGCAGCCGATCGCCAACCGCCCCGACGGCACGATCGACCTGGCGATGGTGGAAGCGGCGATCAAGCCCGACGACCCGCATTTCGCGCGTACGCGCCTGCTCGCCCTCGAGAATACGATCGGCGGCAAAGAGATTCCCCGCTCTTATCTTGAACAGGCTTTACTGCTTGCGAAAAAGAAAAATCTTTCCACCCACCTGGATGGCGCGCGCATCTTCAACGCGGCCGTGAAGCTGGGCGTGAGCGCCAAGGAACTGTGCCGCGGCTTCGATTCGGTTTCGGTCTGCCTGTCAAAGGGCCTCGGTGCGCCCGCCGGCACAGTGCTGCTGGGCAACGCGGATTTCATCAAGCTGGCGGTCCGCGCCAGGAAAATCCTCGGCGGCGCGATGCGCCAGGCCGGGATCATCGCGGCGGCGGGCCTCTACGCGCTGGAGAACAACGTCGAGCGCTTGGCGCAGGACCATGCCAACGCCGAGCGCCTGGCAAAAGGGCTGCGCGAGGCGGGGTACGAAGTCGAGGGGCCGCAGACCAACATGGTGTTCGTCAAGGCCCCGCCCGGCTTCGCCGACCACCTGGTCAACAACGAGATCCTGGTGCTGGCCGGCCCGCGCATGCGCCTGGTCGCACACCTGGACGTGGACAGCGCGGGGATCGACCGCGCGCTCGCAGCGGTGCGAAGTTTTGCCCTCAGTCCTGCCTAGAAGAGGTGTATCGCCGTCGGGAACCAGAACCCGATGACGCAGAACGCCACGCCGAGCACGCCCAGCGCGCCGGCGGTCCAGACCAGCGCCGGGATGGCGGTGATGATCGAGGCCGAAGCGAGCACGATCGCGATCTGCACCGAAGCCGAGGACATCTCGAAGTGGTGGTAGGCCGCGAGCGCGACGTCGCGCTTTTTCTCCGCGTTCTTGGCGCGCTCGGCGAGCTGCTTGCGGCCTTCGCCGGTATCCGGTTCGTCCTGATATCGCGCCGCGGTCTTGCGCCAGGTGTCGATCTGTTTCCTGGCTTTTTCGGAATCCAGCAGCACCTCGAGCTCCTCGGCCGAGGTGCGCAGGGTGGTCTGGCGGATGGTCTTGGCCTGGAAGAAGGCCCAGAGGTTCGAGGCTTCGATGTTGAAGCCGAGCGCGGTGGTCTGCGCCGACTTGCCGAGCGTTTCGGAGAGCGCCAGCACCAGCGCGAGCACCGAGACCAGCAGCGCGATGCCCTTGTTGCTGCCGTGATCGACGTGCCCGTGTCCGCCCGACATGTTTTCCTCCTATGATCTTATTTTAATGCACGAAGATGACCCGAATATGATCACTGCACGCCCCGCGGTCCGCGCGCTCGCCGCCTCGAAAATCCGCGAGCTGTTCAATTCGGGCATCGGCCGCAGCGACATCCTGCCGTTCTGGGTGGGCGAGCCCGACGAGCCGACGCCCGAGTTCATCCGCAAGGCCGGCATGGATTCGATCGCCGCCGGCGAAACCTTCTACACGCACAACCTGGGCATACCGGAGATCCGCGCCGCGCTGTCCGACTATCTCGGGGGCCTGCACAAGGGCTTCCGGACCCAGGAGGTCGTCGCCACCAGCGCCGGCGTGAACGCGCTCATGCTCGCGACGCAATTGCTGGTCGACCCGGGCGAGCGCGTGGTGGAAGTGGTGCCGCTGTGGCCCAACCTGCAGGAGATCCCGAGGATATTGGGCGCAGAGGTGGATACCGTGGCTTTGAAATTTTCGCCCGCAGGCTGGCGACTGGATTTAAACGAGTTAATGCAAAAACTAAAACCGGGAACGCGCGCGCTCTATATCAACTCTCCCAACAATCCCACCGGCTGGACGATCAGCCGCAAAGAACAGGTGTTGGCGCGCGATGGAAATTGACCATTTGAACGGGGTACTGCGCGTTCAAAATTGACCAGGGTGTTCAACCTATCCTGCCTAATTTTTAGGCA
>SBAS01000097.1 GCA_005240145.1 Nitrosomonadales bacterium
CGGTCGCGACCGACACCCGGTGACCGGCGGCGCGCAGGAAGCGCGCGTAGCGCTGCGCGGTGTGCAGGTTGCCGGTGCGCGAGCCGGCGCCGGTCGGCGAGAGGATGGTGATGCGTGCCATGGGCCTGGGCTAGACTAACGGCAGATGTTAGCCGACCCGGCGCAACTCGAGCGTGACCTGCTGGATGGCCGCGCGCGCGCAGAGCGCGTCACCGCGGATCTCGATGGCGAGCGCCTGCTCGGACCGAAGCTCGCGATCGTCAACCCGCCGCTCTGGGAAATCGGTCACGTCGCCTGGTTCCAGGAGTACTGGTGCCTGCGGCTGCGGCGCGACGGCACGCGCGCCGAATCCCTGCTCACCGGCGCCGATGCGCTTTACGATTCGGCCAAAGTCGCGCACGACACCCGCTGGGACCTGCCGCTGCCTGACCTCGCCGCGACGCGCGCCTACGGCGCCGCGGTGCTTGGGCGCGTGCGCGAGCGCCTTTCGCGCGAGGGAGACGACGCCTGGTTCCAGTACTTTGTGCGCCTGGCGACCTTTCATGAAGACATGCACGCCGAGGCTTTCCACTACACGCGCCAGACGCTGGGCTATTCCAATCCCGTTGCTTTTGGTATTGAGGAAAGAAAAGGCTTCGATCTCGAGTGCGACGGCGGCAAGTTCCTGCTCGGCGCGTGCAGGGAGGAAAGCGGCTTCGTGTTCGACAACGAGAAATGGGCGCACGAAGTCGAGGTCGCGCCGTTTTGTATCGCAGCGTCGCTGGTGACCAACGCGGAGTTCCTGGCCTACGTGAAAAAGGGCGGCAAGCCGCCGCGCTACTGGAAGAAGGAGGGCGGCGCCTGGCTGCAGCGGCGCTTCGAGCGCTGGCTGCCGCTCGCGCCCGAGGAGCCGGTGATGCACCTCAGCTGGCACGAGGCGCAGGCCTGGTGCGAGTGGGCGAAACGGCGCCTACCGTCCGAAGCGGAGTGGGAGGTTGCAAGCCCGCGGCTGGCGCATGGGAATCTCTGGGAATGGACGGCGAGCGCGTTCGAACCCTATCCGGGCTTCGTCGCCGATCCCTACAAGGAGTATTCCGAACCCTGGTTCGGCACCCACAAGGTGCTGCGCGGCGGCAGTTTCGCCACGCCGGAGCGGCTGCTGCGGCCGAGCTTCCGCAATTTCTACACGCCGGAGCGCGCGGACGTGTTCTGCGGCTTTCGCAGCTGCGCCCTCGGCTAGAATGCGGGCATGAACGCACCCGAAAAAATCCGCCTCACTGCTTTCAGCCACGGCGGCGGCTGCGGCTGCAAGATCGCGCCGGCGATACTTACCGAACTGCTCGCGGCGACGCCGATTCGCGGCTTGCCGAAGGAGCTGCTGGTCGGCACCGATACCTCGGACGATGCGGCGGTCTACAAGCTGAACGACACCCAGGCGCTCGTCGCGACCACCGATTTCTTCACGCCGATCGTCGATGATCCCTACGATTTCGGACGCATCGCCGCGACCAACGCGATTTCCGATATCTACGCCATGGGCGCAAAACCGATCTTTGCCTTGGCGCTGGTCGGCATGCCGCTCGACAAGCTACCCGTGGATGTGATCGGCAAGATTCTCGCTGGCGGCGAATCGGTCTGCGCCGAAGCGGGCATTCCGATCGCGGGCGGACATAGCATCGACGTGCTCGAGCCGATCTACGGCCTGGTCGTGCTGGGGATCGTGCACCCGGACAAGATCAAGAGAAATTCCACTGCGCAACCGGGCGATGTCCTGATCCTCGGCAAGCCCCTCGGCGTCGGCATCCTTTCGGCGGCGCTGAAAAAGGGCCAGCTCTCGGAGGCGGGTTACGCCGCGATGCTCGAGGCCACCACCAAGCTCAATACGCCGGGGGTCAAACTCGCCGACATGCCGGAGGTACACGCGCTTACCGACGTGACCGGCTTCGGCCTGGCCGGCCATCTGCTGGAGATCTGCCGGGGGTCGAAACTTTCCGGCAGCGTGAAGCTGGACGATCTACCGGTGATTCCTGAAGCCATCGAATGGCTCAAGCAGGGCGTTGCGACCGGGGCTTCCGACCGGAACTGGAAGGGCTACGGGCAGGATGTCGTGCTGCCCGCGGGCGCGCCGGAGTGGCAACGCAAGCTGATCACCGATCCTCAGACCAGCGGCGGGCTCCTCGTGGCCTGCGCGCCCGAGGCCGAACGCGCCGTGCTCGCCGAATTTTCGCAGCGCGGCTTCGCGCAGGCGCGCAACATCGGCCGCCTCGCGACCGGCAAGCCGCGCCTTACTTTTTCCTGAGCAGCGGCGCGAGCGGCTTCCAGACGTTCTTCAGCACCGCGGGTTGCGCCGCCTCCGCCGGGTGGATGCGGTCGGCCTGGAACAGCTCGGTTTTCTCGGCGAATCCCTCCAGCAGGAACGGCAGCAGCGCCGTGTCGCGGCTCTTCGCCAGATCGCCGAAGGCGCGCTCGAACGCCTGCGTATAGCCCTCGCCGTAATTCGGCGGCAGGCGCATGCCCACCAGCAGCACCCTGGCGCCGGCCTTCTGCGCCTGCGCGATGATGGCTTCGAGGTTCTTCTTCATCGCCGCCACCGGCAGGCCGCGCAGCCCGTCGTTCGCGCCCAGCGCGAGGACGACGATGTCCGGCTTGTGGCGCTCGAGCACGGCGGCGATGCGCGCCAATCCTCCGGCGGTGGTTTCGCCGGAGATGCTGGCATTGGCGACGCTATAATCGTAGCGCTCGCGTTGCAGTCGTTCCTCGAGCAGGGCCACCCAGCCGCGCCGCTCCGGCATGCCGTACGCCGCCGACAGGCTGTCGCCGTAGACGAGCAGAGTTTTTCCATGGGCGGCGGATGCCGCCAACCCAAGGCAGATGGACAACAGCAAAAAAACAATCCTCAGTGCGCGCGGCATCGGCAAGACGGTCAAGAGCGGCTCCAGCGACCTCGTCATTCTGCGCGAAATAGACCTGAGCGTCACGGCGGGCGACGCGGTCGCCGTGGTCGGCGCCTCGGGCTCGGGCAAGTCGACGCTGCTCGCGATCCTCGCGGGCCTCGATACGCCAAGCATCGGCAGCGTCGAAGTGGACGGCGCCGACCTTTTCGGGCTCGATGAGGACCAGCGCGCGGAACTGCGTGGCAAGTCGGTGGGGTTCGTATTCCAGTCCTTTCAGCTGCTGCCGTCTCTAAGCGCCCTCGAGAACGTGATGCTGCCCCTGGAACTTGCGGGTCGCGCGGATGCCGAAGCGATGTCGCGCGAGATTCTTGCCCGGGTGGGATTGGGAGAACGCCTGTCGCATTATCCGAAGCATCTGTCCGGTGGCGAGCAGCAGCGCGTGGCGCTGGCGCGCGCCTTCTCGGTGCGGCCCAAGCTCCTCTTCGCGGATGAGCCTACCGGCAGCCTGGACGCCGCGGCCGGTTCCGGCGTGATCGACCTGATCTTCGAGCTGAACCGCAGCTACGGCACCACGCTCGTCATGGTGACCCACGACGAGAACCTGGCGCAGCGTTGCGGCCGCATCGTGCGCCTGGTGGCCGGGCAGATCGCCGGGAAATGAAGCAATCGCTGCAAATGTTGTTGCGTGACTGGCGCGCGGGCGAATTGCGCGTGCTGGCCATGGCGCTCGTCGTTGCGGTGGCGAGCATCACCAGCGTCGCGTTCTTCGCCGATCGCGTGGGCCGCGCCCTGGTGCGCGATGCGCACCAGCTCCTCGGCGCCGACCTGGTGCTGGTGTCCGACCACGCGTGGCAGCCGGGGATCGCTCAGGAGATCGCGAACCGAGGCCTGAACAGCGCCCGGGCGACGACTTTCATCAGCATGGCGATCGCCGGTGAAAACTCTGTGCTGGCCGGCGTAAAAGCGGTGTCCGGAAACTACCCGCTGCGCGGCAGGCTGCGCATTGCACCCGCGGTGAACGCGCCCGACGGTCCGGCGCTGGCGGGACCCAGGCCCGGCACCGTCTGGATCGAGGAGCGACTGGTCACGGCGCTCTCCGCCCCCGTCGGTTCCCGGATCAAGCTCGGCGCCTCGAGCTTCGAGATCGCCGCCATCCTCACGCTCGAGCCCGAGCGCGGCGCCAATTTCTTCAACATCGCGCCACGCCTGTTCATGAACGTCGACGACGTGGCGGCGACCGGGCTGGTGCAGACCGGATCCCGTGTCTGGCACTACCTGTATGCCGCCGGCGCCCCCGAGAAGATCGTGGCGCTGGAGGCCTGGGCCAAGGGCAGGATGGCCCGCGGCCAACGCGTCGAGAATCTGGAAAGCGGCCGGCCGGAGGTGCGCGGCGCGATCGAGCGCGCGCAGCGCTTCCTCGGGCTGACCGCGCTGCTTGCCGCGATCCTCGCCGGCGTCGCCATCGCCCTGGGCACGCGCCGATTCGTCGAACGCCACCTCGACGGCTGCGCCGTGATGCGCTGCTTCGGCGCGACGCAGAACCGGCTGCTGCTGCTGTTCGGCGGCGAATTCGTACTGCTGGGACTGGCGGGCTGCGCACTCGGTACCGTCATCGGGTTCGTCGCGCAGTTTTTCATCGCCGAGATTCTCGGCGGACTGCTGCGCGCCGATCTTCCGGCGGTCTCCATGCTGCCGGCGCTGCAGGGCTTCCTCGTCGGCCTGGTTCTGCTGCTCGGTTTCGCGCTGCCGCCGCTGGTGCAGCTGAAAAACGTGCCGGCAGTGCGCGTTATCCGCCGTGAATCGGGCGCCACTTCGGGCAGCGCCTTCGCGGTCTACGCCGCGGGCCTGGTGTCGCTTTCCGGCCTGCTCATCTGGCACGGGAGATGTCGCGCTGGGCGTGACCGTGGTGGGCGGTTTCGGCGTGGCGGTCGCGTTGTTCGCGGTGATAGCCTGGTTGGCTTTGCGCTTTTTCTCCGGGAGTTTCTTTTCAAGAAGGATCGGAAAGAAAAATCTCTCTTTGCGCTATGGCCTCGCCAACCTGCGCCGGCATGCGCGCGGCAACGCGATTCAGGTGGCGAGCCTCGCTCTCGGGCTCACCGCGGTCCTGCTCCTGACGTTCACGCGCAACGACCTCGTGGATGCCTGGCGGCGCAGTTCCCCGCCGGATGCGCCCAACCGCTTTCTGCTCGGCGTCCAGCCCGACCAGCTCGCGGAAGTGAAGTCCTTCTTTACCAGCCGCGGCATCGCGATCCCGGAGCTCAACCCCATGGTGCGCGGCCGCCTGGTTTCCGTGAACAACAGGAAGACCGGTGAGTCCGATTTCACCGAGGAGCGTGCGCGCCGCTTGGTGGAGCGCGAGTTCAACCTGTCCTTCACGGAGCAGCCGCCCGCGCACAACACCATCACGGCGGGCAAGTGGTTCGCGCCCGGCGCGCAGGAGGTCTCGGCCGAGGAGGGCATCGCCAAGACCCTTGGGTGGAAGCTCGGCGACGAGCTCACCTTTGCGGTGGGCGGCGATACCTTCTCCGCGCGCCTGACCTCGCTGCGCAAGCTGCGCTGGGACTCGATGAAGGTGAATTTCTTCGTCATCGGCCCGACCAGTCTGGTCGGCCGTTTTCCTTCGAGCTACATCTCGGCCTTCCGCCTCACGGTCGGCGAAGAGCCCTTGGTCAACGAATTGACCGCGCGCTTTCCGAATCTCACGGTCGTGGACGTCGGCGCGGCGGTGAAGCAGGCGCAGGGCGTGGTCGACCAGGTCATCCTCGCGGTGCAGGTGGTATTCCTGTTCGCGCTGGGGGCCGGGCTGCTGGTGCTGTACTCGGCGCTGGTCGCCACCGAAGACGAGCGCCGCCGCGAGGCCGCCGTGATGCGCGTCTACGGCGCCTCGCGCGCCCAGGTCACAGGTAGCCAGCGCGTCGAATTCCTCGCCATGGGCCTGCTCGCCGGGACGCTGGCCACCGTCGCCGCGGGCTTGATCGGGCAGCTGCTCGCCCGCCGCGTCTTCGAACTCGACCTGCCGCCCAGCCCGGAACTTTGGATCGTAGGCCCGATCGCCGGCCTCGCGTTGTTGTCGCTGAACGCCTGGCTGTCGGCCCGCAAGGTTCTCTCCGCGTCGCCATCGCTGACGCTCAGGGAGTCGGTCTAGAATCGGATCGTGCCGGAAAACTCCCTGCTACTCGTCATTTCGGCGGTCGCGTTCGCGGCGCTTGTGGTCGTCGCCATTCTTCTTGTCAAGCGCAAAGGGGGCGACCCGCAGGAATCGGGGCGCGCGCTGCGCGAGGAACTGGCCGCCGGCGCCGACCGGACGAGCAGCGCGCTGATCAATCAGATGACGTCCATCGCCACGGTCCAGAACAATCAGATCGACGGCTTTTCGCGCCAGCTCGCGGAACTCACGGCGGCGAACGAGCGCAGGCTGGTCGAGCTGCGGGAGACCGTGGATTCCAAGCTGCGGGAGACCAAGGAGGATGCGCGGAAGGGACGGGAGGAAACCGCCGCGGGGCAAAAGCGTTTCGTCGATACCCTCGGCGAGCGCTTCGGCGAGATTCGCCTGACGGTTGAGACTCGGCTCGACAGCATCCAGAAGGACACCGCGGAAAAGCTGGAGAAGATGCGCGCCACCGTCGACGAGAAGCTGCACGAGACGCTGGAGAAGAGGCTCGGCGAGTCGTTCAAGCAGGTGGCCGACCGTCTGGAGCAGGTGCACAGGGGGCTGGGCGAGATGCAGACGCTCGCCGCGGGCGTCGGCGATCTCAAGCGCGTCCTGACCAACGTCAAGACGCGAGGGACGTGGGGTGAAGTCCAGTTGGGCATGCTCCTCGAGCAGATTTTGACGCGCGAGCAGTACGAGAAGAATGTGGCGACGAAGTCTGGTTCCAGCGACCGGGTGGAATTCGCGATCAGGCTGCCTGGACAAGGCGGTGGCATGCCTGTCTGGCTGCCGATAGATTCCAAGTTTCCCGTCGAGGACTATGAGCGGCTGGTGCAGGCCGCTGAACGCGCCGATCCTGTGGCGGTGGAGGAGGCGTCCAAAGCGCTCGAGACGCGGCTGCGCAATCAGGCGCGCTCAATCCGGGACAAGTATGTCGATCCACCGGCGACCACCGACTTCGCGATTCTCTATCTTCCGACCGAAGGGCTCTTCGCCGAAGCCCTGCGCCGTCCGGGACTCTCCGACGCGCTGCAACGCGAGTGCCGCGTGACGATTGCCGGTCCCACGACGCTGTCGGCAATGCTGAACAGCTTGCAGATGGGGTTTCGCACGCTCGCGATCGAGAAGCGATCGAGTGAAGTGTGGCTGGTGCTCGGCGCGGTGAAGACCGAGTTCGAGAATTTCGGACGGGTGCTTGCGAACACCAAGCGGCAGCTGGAGACGGTGACCAATTCAATCGATGCCGCCGAGACGCGCACGCGCCAGATGGCGCGCAAGTTGAAGGGTGTCGAGGCACTGCCGGAAGCCGATGCGCAACGGCTCATCGGTTCTGTCGAGGACGATCCGCCGGCGCCGCCGCGGCCCGGGATCGAATAGCGGCGTTCTACCGGCGCCGCAACGCCTGCGCGGTCCACAACGCGCAGGCCAGCAGCAGCACGGCGCCCGCCTGGTGCATGGCGGCGAGCGGCACAGGCACCGCGAGCAGGAGCGTGGATATCCCGAGCGCAGCCTGGATCACGAACATGGCGAGCAGGTGATGCGCCGCGACTTTCGCCTGCGTGCGCCGCGCCTGCCACCAGAGGACGGGGATCAGTACAAGCAACAGCCAGAAAATCGAACGATGCACGAGCTGCACCGTCGCCACGTTCCAGAAGAAGTTGCTCCACCACGGATCGAGCATGAAGACTTCGGGCGGCACCGCGTGGCCATTCATCAGGGGAAAGGTGTTGTAGGCGTGCCCGGCGCGCAGGCCCGCGACGAAACCGCCCGAGAGCGCCAACAGGAATACGATCCCCGCTACCACCAGTGAGAAGGGGTTGTTCGGTCCTTTTCCCTCTCGCAACAGCGCCAGGGCGAGCCAGAGCTCGATCGAAAAAATCACCAATGCCAGGCCGAGGTGGGCGGTAAGTCGGAAGTGGCTGACGCGAGGATCGTCCACCAGGCCGCTTTTCACCATGTACCAGCCCATCGCGCCTTGCAGGCCGCCAAGGACGAACAGTCCGGCGAGCTTCCAGGTCAGAGTCCTGGACAGCCTCCTCCTGAAATGGAAGTAGAGGAAAGGCACGAGGAACACGAGCCCGATCACGCGGCCGAGCAGCCGGTGGAGGTACTCCCACCAGAAGATTCCCTTGAAACCGGCGAGGTTCATGTCCGGAAAGACCTGGCGGAACTGCGGCGACGCGCGGTATTTGGTGAACAGCGCGTCCCAGTCCGCCTGCGAGAACGGCGGCAGGGCGCCGACCAACGGCTGCCATTCGGTAATCGAGAGGCCGGAATGCGTCAGGCGGGTGACGCCGCCCACGACGACCGTGGCGAAGGTGAACGCGGCGCAGACGAACAGCCAGGCCGCGACGGCCCGCTTGCCGGCGGCGTTCATACGGTCGTCGGCGGTCATGCTTCGCCGTAGAGCCGGTTGATGCCCGTCGTCAGGCTCCCGGCCGCGACGCCGTACACGTGAAGCGTGACGAGCGGCTGCAGCGTGCGGTTGGAAACCCGGTGATACAGCGGGCCGCCGAGATCGATCTGCGCCAGCTCTCCGGCATGGATCGTCCTTGTTCCGAGGGGTTCGAGCAGCTTTCCGGGCACGCGGAATGTTTCCTCGGCCAGTTCGCCTTCGGCGACGCCGAAGGCGCACCAGACATAGTGGCCATGCACCGCGCTTTGCTGCCCGGGCAGCCAGGTGATCGCCGTGATCACGAAATCGTCGTCCGGATCTACGTAGAGGAGATGGCGCATGTAGCGGGCCGGGTCGCCGATCCGATGCTCGGGCCTGAGCCAGGCCGAACGCCTGCCGACCGCGTTCCGCAGCACCGCGGCCAGTTCGGGCTGGCCCACCTTGCCCTTGATGCAGAGCGTCCTGCCGAACGTCTTGGCGACTGTCGCGAGCGACAGAAGGTCCGGATGAACGGGATCCATGTGAGGCTAGGGCAGCGCGGCCAGCAGCTGCACGTTCACCAGTTCTCCGGCTTCGACCTTGCCGCGTTCATGCTCGAGAACGATGTAGCAGTTCGCCTCCGACATGGAACGCAGCACGCCCGATCCCTGCTGACCTGTGACGCGTACCTTGCGCACGCCGTTTTCCTCGAACAGAACGCCGCGCTGGTATTCGGTGCGGCCGGCGACTTTGCGAATCGCCGCGGCGCTGACCGCCTGCAGCAGCGGAACCGCGACCGCATCCGTCCGGCCGCCCAGTACGAGCAGTGCATCGCGCACGAACTGATGGAACGTCACCATCACCGCGACCGGATTGCCTGGCAGGCCGAAAAGGAACGCCGAATTTCCTCCATTCGAGATTTTCCCGAACGCCATCGGCCGTCCGGGTCGCATCGCGATCTTCCAGAACAGCACCTCGCCCAGCCGCCCCATCAGCTGCTTGACGAAATCGGCTTCGCCAACCGAGACGCCGCCGGTCGTGATGATGGCGTCCGCCTGCGCCGCCGCGACCGTGAAGGCCGCCTCCAGCTTCTGCGGATCGTCGCGCACCACGCCCATGTCGAAGATCTCCACGCCCATCCCGGAGAGCATGCCGTGCAGCGTGTAGCGGTTCGAATCGTAGATCTGGCCAGGCGCGAGCGGCGCGCCGATCGACGAGAGTTCGTCCCCGGTGGAAAAAAACGCGACGCGCAGCCGGCGCCTGACCTGCACCTCGGCGATGCCGAGCGAGGCGATCAGCCCGAGATCGGCCGAACGGACCGGGTGGCCGGGATGCAGCACCGCCACGCCCGCCTTCAGGTCCTCGCCCGCGGCGCGCACGTTCTGTCCCGCCTTCTGTCCCGCGGGTATCGTGATCCGCTCCGCCTCGCTGCGGCAAACCTCCTGCACCACCACCGTATCGGTTCCCTGGGGCATCACCGCACCCGTCATCACGCGCACGCATTCGCCCGGGGCCACCGCGCCTTGAAATGGTTTTCCTGCAAGGGCTTTTCCGATTTCCAGAAGATGTGTCCCGGAAGAATGAAGATCGGAGATTCTTACCGCCCATCCATCCATGGCCGAGTTGTCGTGGCCCGGAACGTCAATCGGCGGAATGATCTCCTGCGCCAGCACGCGCCCAAGCGCTTCCCGGACGGCCACGGTTTCGACTTCCGCCACCGGCGTCAGGCAGGCCCGGATCGCGGCGCCGGCACTGTCCACGCGCAGCGCGTCCGGGTCGTAGCCGTCAATGCAACTTACCGCCTGCGCGATGCTGGTCATGCGTTGTTCAGTTCTTCGCGCGTGTTGATGTTGCGGAAAGCGTCCGCCTCGTCGTCGAAGGGAACCTCGATCACCTTGAGCGAGGCGTACCAGGCGTCGATTTTCCTCCCGCCGCCGGAAAGGAAAGTCTCCAGGTTCCCGCGGACCGTGCTCCTGACGAGGGCAAACACCGGATGCGGCTGGTCGCCCGTCTTCGCGACCGCGAGGTCGTTGTCCTTGATTGCATTCTTCAATCTCGAAAACAGGTCGAGCGGCAGGAAGGGCGAATCGCAGGGCGCCGTGAGCACGAGCGGGTGGCTGGCAACGCTCAAGCCGGCGTGCAACCCGGCGAGGGGGCCGGCGAATCCGCCGATCGCGTCCGGCACCACCCGACAGCCGAAGCTTTCGTAGGCCTGAAGGTTCTGGTTGGCGTTGAGCAGGATTTCGTCCACCTGTGGGGCAAGGCGTGCGAGGACGGCGGCGACCATCGGCTTGCCGTGCAGCAGCTGCAGGCCCTTGTCGACCGTGCCCATGCGCCGCCCCTGGCCGCCCGCGAGTATCAAACCGGTCACGATTCCGGTCACGCCGTTCATCGCGTGATTGTAGACGGGGGAGGGGCCCTGTGTTCCCTCCCGGGGCTTCACTCTATGACGCGCGACAGCACGACCTTCACCCCGCTTGCCCCCGGCGACACCGGTTCGCTGGTGCCCTCGATGTCACCTTTTTGTGGCATCGCGTTGCCGGATTTTGAAACCCGCGCCGCGACCACGACCTTCGCGTGGCTCGAGATCGTGGCGCCCGGGGCCATGGCCATGCTGTCGTCCAGCGTGAAACGATACGGCAGTGCCGAGACGGTTGTGCGCGCCACGGCGAGCGGCATGCGCGAGCCGCTGACGGGCCGGGCGAGAACGAAAACCGTATCGCCCGGCGCAAGTGTCGCTGCGATCGCAGGATCGATGTTGACGACACCTTGCAGGGACGATTTGCCCTTGGCTACGGGCGCCTGTTTCTGCGCCAGGTCTCCGCCGCCGAGCTTGCGGGCCTCGGCGATGCTTTCGGTCACGGACTGCGCGAACTGCGATTGCGGCGGCGCGACTTTGAGTATCCGTTCCCAGTAGGCGATCGCGGCGGCGTAGTTGCGGCGCTCGAACTCGGCACTACCCGCAAGCGCGAGCGACTTGAGGTGCACAGGATCGATGGCCAGCGCCCGCTTGACGATCGCGAAGGGCTCGCCGTCGAGCCTGCGGCCCCGCGCTATCGCCAGCGCATCGGCGTAGTCGGCGAGCAGGCTGGCGTCCCCCGGTACGAGCTGCGAGGCGCGCGCATAGGCTTGCGCGGAGCGCTCGTACTTCTCCAGCACGCCAAGGGAGCGGCCCAGCAGCATCCATCCTTCCGCGTCCTCCGGTGCCTGTTGCAGGCGCACGGCGAGGCGCTCCACCAGCGACTCCATCTGATCGGCGGTTACCGTGTGCGCCGCATTCGCCGGCGCGCCATCAACCGCAGCGGGCGTGCCGAGCTGGAGGTAGGCCAGTACGGCGGCAACCGGCAGCAGCAGTCCGACCGCGACTGCGGTGGCAGTCGTGGGTCGCTGCGTGGCCGGGGCCGCGGCCGGGGCGCTGCCCGCGAGCTCCGCGACGATGCGGCGTTCGATCTCGCGGTTGGCGCGCTCGAATTCCTCCTTGGTGATCGCGCCGCGCTGCGCTTCCCCGGCCAGCTCGTCGAGCTGCTCCCGGTAGATGGCCGCATTGGCCGTGACGCGCGTATCGGGTGCGGTGCTGCGGCGGCGCAGGAGAGGCGGCAGCAGGAACAGGAGGGCCGCGGCGGTCAGGGCCGCGGCGATCGACCAGAACAGAATCATCGCGCGCTTTCGTCGCGTCCGAGCACGCGCTCGACCAGGCGCTTTTCCTCCGCGGCGAGCGCGGGCTCCTCCGGTGCGCGCCGCCGGCGCCTGAGCGTCGCGACGAGGACCAGGCTCGCGGCGGCGAGCAGGACGAAAGGTCCGATCCAGAGCAGCGCGGTGCTGGCCTTGAATGGCGGCTCATAGAGCACGAAATCGCCGTAGCGCTGCACCAGGTAGTCGGCGATCTGCTCGTCGCTGCGTCCGGCGCTGACCTGCTCGCGCACTTCACGCCGCAGATCGCCGGCGAGCTCGGCATTCGAATCGGCAAGCGACTGGTTCTGGCAAACAAGGCAGCGCAGCTTCTCCTCCAGCAGACGGATGCGCTGCGCATTCTCATTCCCTTTCCCCGGGAAGGACAAAAGAATGAGGGCGGCGAAAATGAAAACCCTCATTCCTTCAGCACCAGCGCGAGGGGCAGGATCTTCTGCTCGAGTATCGCCGCGGTGACCGGACCGATCTGCTTGTAGCGGATCACGCCCTCGGGATCGATGAGGTAGGTCTCGGGGACACCGTAGACGCCGTAGTCGATGCCGATGCGCCCGTCGGCGTCCACGACCGACAGCTCGTAGGGGTTGCCGAATTGCTTCAGCCACGCGGTCGCCTCGTCGCCCTTGTCCTTGTAGTTCAGGCCGAGTATCGGCATCACGCCGCGCTTGGCGAGCGCCATGAGGATCGGATGTTCGTCGCGGCAGGACACGCACCAGGAGGCCCACACGTTGAGCAACCAGACCTTGCCGCGCATGTCGGCCGGAGCGAAACGCTTGTCCGGCTGGTGCAGCAGCGGCAGATCGAACGAAGGTGCGGCCCTGCCGACCAGCGGCGAAGGTACTTCGCGCGGATTGAGTTTCAGTCCGACGGCGAGGAAACCCACCAGGAGGATGAATACCGCGAGCGGCAAAAGGAAGCGCTTCACGCGGTGCTGCCTCGAACCACGGTCGCATCAGCGGCTGACGTGGCCTCCCGCCGGCGCGTCGCGCGGTAGCGCCGGTCGCTTGCGGCGAGCAGGCCGCCAAAGGCCATCATCAGGCAACCGAACCAGATCCATCGGATGAAGGGCTTGATGTGGATGCGCACGGTCCAGGCGCCCTCGCCCACCGATTCGCCCAGCGATACGTAGATATCGCGCGAAATGCCGGCATTGATCGCTGCCTCGGTCATGGGGTTCTGCTGCACGAGGTAGATGCGTTTTTCCGGTTCGAGGCGCGCCACCTGCGCGCCATCGCGCTGAACGGCGATCGCGGCGCGCGCCGCGGCGTAGTTCGGGCCGCGCACCTCTCTCACCCCTTCGAAGCGGAAGCTGTAGCCGCCGAGTTCGGCGCTTTCGCCGGGTGCCATGCGCAGGTCCCGCTCGGTTTCGTAGCTCTTGACCAGGGTGATGCCGATCACGAACACGCCGACGCCCGCGTGCGCGAGCAGCATGCCGAGGAACGCGCTGGTGATTTTCGTTCCTGATTTGATTCTGACGATCAAGGAAGTCAGGGTACCCGCAAGAATCCAGAAGGCGAGCAGCAGGCCCGCGCTGGTGAGCGCGGCCCAGCGCCCGAAGGCGAGCGGCACGAAGAGCGCGCCGACCAGCGCCGCGATCCAGACCCAGCGCAGCCGGCGCATGAGTTGCGCGGAATCTCCCTTGCGCCAGGCCACCAGCGGCCCGATTCCGGCGAGCAGGATCGCGGGCGCCATGAGCGGCATGAATACCGATTCGAAGTAGGGCGGGCCGACCGAAATCTTGCCCAGGCCGAGCGCATCCAGAAACAAGGGGTAGAGCGTGCCGAGCATGACCGCGCCGCAGGCGACCAGCAGCAGCACGCTGTTGGCGAGCAGCATGGACTCGCGCGACAGCAGCTCGAAGCGCCCACCCGGCTCGACACGGTTCGCGCGCCAGGCGTACAGCGCCAGCGATCCGCCGATCACCACGGCAAGGAAGCAGAGGATGAAGATGCCGCGCTTCGGGTCGGTGGCGAAGGCATGCACCGAGGTCAGCACGCCCGAGCGCACCAGGAATGTCCCGAGCAGGCTCAGGGAGAACGCGATGATGGCGAGCAACACCGTCCAGTTCTTGAAGGCGCCGCGCTTCTCGGTTACTGCGAGCGAATGGATCAGGGCGGTGCCGATCAGCCAGGGCATGAAAGAGGCGTTCTCCACCGGATCCCAGAACCACCATCCTCCCCAGCCGAGTTCGTAGTAGGCCCAGAAGCTGCCGAGCGCGATGCCGACGGTGAGAAAGACCCACGCAGCGGTGGTCCAGGGGCGCGACCAGCGCGCCCAGGTGGCGTCCAGCTTCCCGTCGAGCAGCGCAGCAATCGCGAACGCGAACGCCACCGAGAACCCGACGTAGCCCATGTAGAGCATCGGCGGATGGAACACCATGCCCGGATCCTGCAGCAGCGGGTTCAGGTCGCGCCCGTCCGCCGCCGCCGGCAGCAGCCGCTCGAACGGATTGGACGTGAACAGCATGAAGCAGAGGAAGCCGACGGCGATCAGGCCCATGACGCCGAGAATGCGCGCCACCATCTCATCGGGCAGGCTGCGGCTGAACACGGAAACCGCGAGCATCCAGAGCGAGAGCATCAGCACCCACAGCAGCAGCGAGCCCTCGTGGCTGCCCCAGGTCGCGGCGATGCGGTAGGCCGCCGGCAGGCTGGAATTGGAGTTGCTCGCCACGTTCAGCACCGAAAAATCGTTGCTGTAGAACGACCAGGCAAGGCAGGCGAAGGCGATGGCCACGAACACGAACTGGCCTTGCGCCGCAGGCCGTGCCACCGCGACGAATCCAGGAATGCCGCGCGCCGCGCCGGTCAGCGACAGCGCGGCCTGCGCCAGCGCGAGCGCGAGCGCGACGATGAGTGAAAATTGGCCGATTTCCGGGATCATCGCGCCGCTCCGGGGGAAACAACGCTCTTCGCCGCCTTGTCCGCTTGCGCCTTGGACAGGGCGTGCGCCGCTTCCGGCGGCATGTAGTTCTCGTCGTGCTTGGCGAGCACTTCGCTGGCAACGAAAGCGCCATCGGGTCCCAGCTTGCCCTGCGCCACCACGCCCTTGCCCTCCTTGAAGAGGTCGGGGAGCAGTCCGCTGTAAACCACGGGGATGCTTTTCGCGGTGTCAGTGACGATGAAATCCACGGTGAGGCCGTCGGCGCGGCGCTTCACGCTGCCTTTCTCGACCATGCCGCCAACGCGGAAGGTCCGGTCCAGCGGCGCTTCCTTTGCCGCGACCTGCGTCGGGCTGAAAAAGAACACGACGTTGCCCTGGAACGCGTTTAGGACGAGCGCGGCGGCGATCGCGATCAAAGTGACGCCGGCGGCGATGGCGATCATGCGTTGATGTCGGGGCTTCATTTTCTCAATAGCCAGATTTCAATGGCGATACACAAGGCGGCAACGCCGTACGAACCCCACACATAGAAGCCGTAACCGCCCATGGCAAGGAACTCGCTCATGTCGCCGCTCTTTGCATGCGCACCCACTGCGCGTCCCGCTCGCGCTCGACGATGATGCGGCGCAGGCGCGCGAGCGCGACGGCGATGCTGTACATCCAGGCGGCCAACGCCATCAGCAGCATGCCGAGGAGCATGGTCGCGGCCATCGAGGGCGCGCGGGTAAGGCTCACCGAGGCGCCCTGGTGCAGCGTATTCCACCATTGCACCGAGAAGTAGATGATCGGAATATTGACCACGCCTACCAGCGCGAGGATCGCGCCGGCACGGTCCGCGCGCGCCGGGTCTGAAATCGCTTCCTTGAGCGAGATGAAGCCGAGATAGAGGAAGAGCAACACGAGTTCCGAGGTCAGGCGCGCGTCCCAGACCCAGTAGGTGCCCCAGGTCGGCTTGCCCCAGAGCGCGCCAGTCCACAGCGCGAGGAAGGTGAACATCGCGCCGGTGGGCGCGAGCGCGGAAGCCATCATGCCGGAGAGTCGCGTGTTCATCGCCAGTCCGAGCGCCGCCCAGCCGGCCATGACGAGGTAGATGAACATCGACATCCAGGCCGCCGGTACGTGAATGAAGATGATGCGGTACGACTCGCCCTGCGTCGCGTCGGTGGGCGCGACGACGAAGGCGACGTACAGGCCGGCAAGCGCGAGCGCGCCCGCGAGGATCGAGAACCACGGAATCAGCTTCCCCGCGACGGGGAAAAACGCCTGTGGTGCGGCGAAACGCAAAAGGTCAGAAGTCATCAAACGGGTTTTATCAATCCAAGGCGACCCGCAGGGCCGCGCATGCAGCCCAAGGGCCGATGAGTGAGGATACCGCAAGAAAAGCACCGAGCAGCGAAAGGTGCGCCGAGGAATTTATTCCAGCCAGCGTCGCCGTGACGGCACCTGCGCCGAATACCAGCACCGGAACGAAGAGCGGCAGTACCAGAAGGCCGAGCAGGGCGCCTCCGCCGCGCACGCCGAGCGTCAGCGCCGCGCCCGCCGCGCCAAGGAAGCTCAGCACCGGCGTGCCGATGAGCAGCGAGGCAAGCAGTATGACCAGCGCGTCCACCGGCAGTCCGTACTGCAGGCCGATGAGCGGAGCGGCGAGCGCGAGGGGCAGGCCGGTCAGCAGCCAGTGCGCCGCAATCTTTGCGAGCACGACCAGCATCAGGGGCTGCGGCGAGACCAGCATCTGCTCCAGCGTGCCGTCGGCGAGGTCCGCCGCGAACAGGCGCGGCAGCGAGAGCACGGCTGCAAGCAGCGCGCCGATCCATGCCACACCCGCCGCCATCGCGCGCAGCTGGTTCGGCTCGGGCCCGACGCCGAGCGGAAACAGGCTCGCCACGACCACGAAGAAGACGAGCACGTTGAGGGCATCGCCCTTGCGGTGCAGCGCAAGGCGCAATTCGCGGCGCACGATGAGGAAGAAGGGCTGTAACACGGCGCCTCAGCTCCCCAGATCGATCAGGCGCGCATCGGGCGCCGCGATCGGCACGTCCTGGTGCGAGGTCAGCACCAGCAGGCCGCCGGCGGCAAGGTGCGCGGCGCAAAGGGCGCTCACGCCTGCAATCGCGTGTTCGTCCAGGGCCGCGAACGGCTCGTCCAGAAGCCAGAGCGCTACGCCCGGGGACAGCGCAAGGCGCGCCAGGGCCGCGCGCCTGCGCTGGCCCTGGGAAAGGTGGCGCGCCGGCAGGTGCGCCAGCCGGCCGATCCCGAACTGCTCCAACGCGCGCTCGAAACGAAAGTCAGTGAGGCGCGAGAGTCGGGCGGAAAATTCCAGGTTCTCGAGTGCCGTCAGGTCGTCCTTGATGGCTGGTGCGTGCCCGATGAACAGCATCTGACCGCGGAACTCGTCGTCCCGGGGCTTGCCCCGCCAAAGCACGGTTCCCGCGGCAGGCTGTGTAAGCCCGGCCAGGGTGCGCAGAAGCGTGCTCTTGCCGCTGCCGTTGGCTCCTCGAACCCGCAACAGGGTACCGGCTTGCAGCGTGAAGCCCAGGCCGTCGAACAGCCGCAACCCGCCACGCTCGCACGACAGAGCGTCGGCCAGTAATGTCATTGGTGAATCGGTCCGCTTACCGGACCTTGATCCGGTAGGTGACGATCTCGGTGGGTGAGGTCACCATGCTGAATGCGCCGCACAGCGCGATATCGCCACTTCCTTCGAGGCGCATCTCGCTGCCGCAGGTGAACTCCTTGCCGGATTCCCTGAGGCGCACGGAGGTTCCATTCTGGCTCAGGTTAACCAAATCAATCGCCGGGCCATCGCGCCAGACGATCTTGGCGTGCTTGCGCGAGACATAACCCAGAGGAACAATTACCTGGTTGTCGTTGCCGCGTCCGATGTTCACGTCGCCGTCCATCGGACGGAAGCGCTGCTCGACCCCCCCGAATTTCATGATCAGCACATAGGGCATGCCGGCCGCGACGGGCGCCTCGGGTTGCGTGGCAGGCGCGGGTCTCGGTGCCGGTGGCGGTGGAGGCGGTGCAACCGCGGCCGGCGGCGGCGTTTTGGGCTGGGGCGAGGGTGTGATGGCCGCCATCTTCGCCGTGATATCCGGCGCGAACGTGGCTCCCTGCACACGGAAGGCCGAAACGCCCTCGATGCTGCCATGCGCCTCGATCGCTGGTTCCTTGACTGTACCGACCGCACTGACCAGGGCTTGATCGATGAGGATGCCGCCAGGGGGGCAGTTCTCCATCAGAATGCTGGCGGCGTTGACCGCATCGCCGGACACCCGGCCGGCGATCACCCTTACCGGACCGTAGGCCAGGCCGATCTTCGCCTTGACGATCATTCCCGAGGCCGGATTCTCCTGCTGTGCGATCCGGTTCTGGATGCTTGCCGCCGCATCAAGCGCCGCCTTCGGGTCGGCGAAACTGCACAGCATGGCGTCACCCACGGTGTGCGTGACCACGCCGCGATGCGAAACCACCGCGTCCGTGATCACGGCCCTGGTCTGGCCGATCTGCTGGCCGCCGAACCATCCTTTCAGAGTGGCCGCCTGCGGCGTAGCGACCTTCGCCTCGTCGGTCCAGATCGCTGCGAACAGCAGGCCCTGCGCATTGCTGCGAATTTCCATCAGCGGCTCATGCGTCGATGCTCAGTGCGGTCTTCGGCACCGAGATGCAGGTCAGGCAGCTGCCCTTGTCCACTGGCGCGCCCGGCGTCGACAGGTAGTTCACCTCGCCCTCGCGCACCGCTGTCGTGCAGGTGCCGCAATTGCCTGCGCGGCAACCTGAATCAATGTGAATCCCGTTCGCTTCCGCGAACTCGAGCAGCGAGCCGGCGCCCTGGGCCCAGACCAGCTTTTTCGCCGAACGCGTGAAGTTGAGTTCGAAACCCGGCGTGTTGGCGGCGGCGGGCCGTGTCGCCTGGGAGATTTTCTTCACGGAGGCGGGGCCGAAGGCCTCGAAGTGGATCCGGTCATCGGGGACGCCCCAGACGCCCAGGTCGCGTGTCAGCGCCTCCATCATCGGCGGCGGGCCGCAGACGTAGAAGTCAAAATTGTTCACCTTCAGCACCCGCTTGAACAGCTCGACGCTCACTCGCTCGGCGTAATCGTAGTCCTCGCCCGCGCGGTCTCCGGGCAGGGGGTCGGAGTAGCACACGATGATGTGGATGTTCTCGTGCTGGGCGTCGAACTCGCGCAGGAAATCCCGCATCAAGTGCTCGCGTCCGTTGCGCACCCCGTAGAAGAACCATGCCTCGCGGTTGCCGGGCGCGGTAGCGATGTAGTTGAGCATGCTCAGCACCGGCGTCACGCCGACGCCGCCGCCGACCAGCACCACCGGGCCGCGGTGCTCGACGTCGAGGTGAAATTGCCCCGATGGCGCCTTCACATCGAGGAACTCGCCCACCTGGAGCTTATCGTGGAAGTGGCTGGAGGACAGGCCGGGTGGCGCTGTCGGCACGCTGGGCGGTGGCGGCAGGCGCTTTATAGTGACGCGGTAGTAATCGGTATGGCCCGGGCTGTCCGAAAGCGAATAGCAGCGCGTCACTTCACGCGTCTGGCCAGGGATCGCAAGGCGGAAAGTCAGGTACTGGCCCGGCAGGAACGCCGGCAGCGGCCGCCCGTCATGCGGCGCGAGGTAGAACGAGCAGACCGAATCGGCCTCCAGCACCTTGCCCTCGAGCCGGAACTTGCGGTAGCCGGCCCAGGCCTGGGCCTGGGCGCTCACCTGCGCCAGCGGCGCGCGCACCACTTCGAGCCGCGCGCGGAAAACCGCCTTCTCTTCCTCGTGCAGGTCGGCCAGCTGTCGCTGGCGGCGATAGGCCTCGAACAGCAGCACCCCGAGATATGTGGCGCCCAGCAGCGTCGCAACCAGGGCGACCGAATGTATCAGGATGGACATGCGTTACGCGTCGCGCCCCGGCCTAGAACTTGCGGCGGATCTCAAAACGGACGCCGCCAACGTCCTTCAGGTTGGCACGGTCAGCCAGGACCAGGTCGGCACGGAAGATCCAGGCGCGGTCCAGCGAGTGCTGGTAGCGGATGCCCAGTGCGGTCTGGGCGCCGGTGATGGCGCGGTTGTTGACGTCGCCGTGCGGCCGGACCGTGCCGAGCTCTACCACCAGCTGGCGGCTCAGGTCGAACAGGTACTGGATGCCGAGCGCGCCGCCGTAAGTGTTGTTGGCCGTATCGTTCAGCCGCGGGAAGCCGGTGAGGCCGTCAGTCTCGAAATTGATGCCGGTGTTCTTCAGGATGCCGCCCGCGTCGGCGGCGCGCGCCACGGACTGCGGGCGGTCGTTGCCGTAGAACAGGTTCATGTATGGCACCAGCGTCAGCGGCTGGCGCGTGACGAGGGAATTCTCGATCAACAGCAGGGTGCCGTTGGCAGTCCGCCTCTGGCCCGCGACCGGATCCTGGCCCGTGTTGTGGATCACGCGCACGCTGTTGGATAGCCAGCCGCCGTAGCGGCGCGTGAACGCGACGGAAAAGTTGCGGTAGGCCTGGCCGAGGTTCGTGCCCTTGGGCTCGACGCGCGCCGCGCCGATTTCCCAGTAGCCCTGATTGGCCTCGATGAAAGCGGTCACCCCGAACACGCGGTTACTGGCGGTGGCATTGCCCGCCCCGTCGACGATGCCCGGTGTGTTGACGTTGTCCAGCCCGGCAAAGAACGTGACATCCACGTTCGAGATGTCGAGCAGCTTGCTGTTCTTGCCGGGCAGCGTGAAGGCGAATCCGCTGATCGCATCCTCGAGCCAGACGCCGTTCTGGAACAGCAACGGCATCTTGCCCGCGGCAAACGGCAGGTCGAAGCTCTGGTAGCGGTCGGTCCAGCCGCTCATCATGGCGCCCAGGTCGCCCTCGAAGAACAGGGCATCGGCCTTCAGGTCGATGTTCACGTCGCAGCCCTTGCGGCCCGCGCTGCGCGATTCGCAGCGCGTGAACTCGCCCTTGCGGTCGAGCGGCCGGAAGAACGCGTGGATGCGCTCGGTCCCGGTAAGCTTCCAATCCACGTCGAGGTTCAGGCGCGTCGCCAGCACGTTGAAAGAACGCGTGCCGTCGCTGTTGCGTGCGAAAGCGGTGCGCCAGTCGCCGTAGATCGCAAACGCGTGATCGGTCGGATTCTTGCGGCCAAGGCCGGTGCCGGAGGGCTGCAGCGGCCCGCCCTCGTAGATCGGCCGGCCAAGCTCGAGCATCGGCCTGGGATTGTGGACCTTGGACTTGCCGCCGTAGATCTTCAGCTGGTCGTCGACGCTGTAGGGCTTGTCTTCGTAGCTGGGGTCGGGCCCGAAGGCGTCGTTGGAATGCTTCGAGGGCGTCGCTTCGGGCGACATTCCCGGCTTGGCATCGGCCGGACCCGCGCCCTGGGCAGCGCCAGCCAGCGCCGTGAGCGCGGCCGCCGCGACGAGGCCGCGCCAGCCGGCAAGGTGCATCGCGGTGTTCACTTTTTCACCTCGAAGTCGACGCTGTAGGGATGGATGTCGAGCATCCATTCGTTCATCGAGCGCTCCATGTCGCGCGTGGCGCCCACGAACCGCATGAAGTAGATCGGTTCGGCCCGGCTGCGCAGGCGCACGGCGAGGCGGTACTTGCCGGGCTTGAGCATCGCATCGGCCGGCACCGTGTGGCTCGCCACGCGACTGCCCAGCGGCGGCAGTGAGCGCGACTCCATGCGCACGAAAGGCGGGTGGTTCATCACCGAGACCGGCTGGCTGGGTGGGCGCAGAAACGGGATCTGGTCGATGTCGATGTTGACCGGCAGGTACATCTCGCGCTCTGTGCCCTTCACGTTGGTGGTGAGGAACTTGGTCTGAAGATTGAACAGCTGGCCGTCGTGCGGAATCTTGCCCGGGCGCACGTCGAGCGAATGCAGGTCCGCCATGTCGCCATTGCTGTCAACGTAGCCGCTTTCCCAGACACGCTTGCCGTCCGGCCCGATCAGCGCCACGTTGAGCCACAGTTCGGGCTGCGCGCCCAGCGATCCCGAAGGCAGGTTGTGCCCGGGATCGGTGTTGGTCACCTTGTAGGAGAAGCGCAGCGCCTGCCCAGCCTTGGCTTCGGCGGCGAAATACGGGCCGTCGACGCGCGAGCCGTTTTCCATCACCTGGCGGCGTTGCTCTTTCTTCTGTTCGAGAAGCTTGAGATTGTCTTCGACCACGGACCAGGCCTTCTTTCGGTCCTCGACATCGGCCCACTCCTCGGGGAACTTCAATTTCAACTTGCCGGACTCGACCTTTTCCTCGAATTCGTCGCTGCCCCACTTGGCGCGATAGTCGAATTTGAGCCAGCGCTCGACCGTCCATTCCTCGGTGCCTTCGGCGTTCTGGTGCGGGAAGATGCCCGGGTGCGCGATCGGGTAGCCCGGGCCATAGAAGGAATGGTTGGTGCGCTTGCGGTCCGGGTTGAGCGTCTTGCCATTGCGCATGCCGTCGGCAACCGGGCCCGTCGCATAGCCTTCGGCCTTGCCCGGCACCTTGCCCATGTGGCAGTCCTGGCAGGTGATGCCCTGCGCGCGCGCCGGCGAAGCCCGGTACTGGTCCCAGACCACCTCAAGCTTGATGCCGAGGTTGACCGCGACCTGGTGGCAGGACATGCAGAATTCGGACTTCGAGAGTTGCTCGAACTTGACGGCCCGTGGTGTGGATCTTGGTGCCGCGGCCCTTGTCATCGACCGCGACGTTGTAGCGGGCCGCGTTCTGCACCACGCTCGCCACGCCGGCGCCGCCGAAGGGGCCGTTCACCGCATCATGGATCGTGCCCGGGACGATGCGGCGCTCGCCGTTCGCCTTGCCGTATTCCTCGTTAACGCGGTGGCAGCTCACGCAGGTGACGCCTTCGCGCGAGACCTGGCTGCGCTTCCACAACGGCAGTTCGCGCGCCTCGTTCAGGGTGGTGCCCACGCTCATGTGGCAGCGGACGCAGAAGGTGCCGATGGTCGGCGCGAGCTCGGTGATCTTCTGCTCGAACTTGTGGAACATCGGAGAAATCCCGGCATAGGCGTGGTTGGAAACCCGCCATTCGTCGTAGATCTGCTGGTGGCAGCTGCCGCACTTGCTGGCACTCGGATAGCGGTCTTCCTCGAGTACTTTGGCATGGGCCGCGGGACCTGACGCCGCCTCGGGCGCCGCGCCGCGCGGCCCGCGCTGGGCCGCGGCCTCACCGGAAACGGCGAATGCCAGCAGCAGTACGACCAGGGGGCCCGCGAAGTCGCGCAGCACCTGGCTGCGGATCCTGCCGCTACCGAGCAGGCTGCTCATTCGGTAACCCCCTCTTTCTGAACCCCAAGTTGAAAGTATACGGCAAGTGGTACGCATGACAGACCTGGCATGCGGAATTCACTCGTCCCCCTTGGTGGCATTCTACGCAAGCTTGTTTCCGAATCCCAGCAAAGTTGCTCTGGTAAGGCTGGGGTTTGCCGGGTTTGGAATTGAAGTAGCGCGCATAGCCGGATTCAACGTTCAGTTCATGGCAGGTCTTGCAGCCGGCGTCCGGGTCAACCAAGCCCAAATGGGGCCCGTGGCTGTATTTTGAATACGGCGCCGGCTCGCGGCCAGCCCGCTTCCAGGCCAGCTCCGTGCGTTGGGCGGGCGCGTCCCGAAGGGCGGCGCCGTGGCACTTGCCGCAGGCACCGGGCGCGTCCTTGTCGAGCAGCGCTTCGAGCGCGTCGGCGGAAATCTGGCGGCGCCCCTTGTCCATGCCTCGCGCCGACGCCGAAACGTGCTCGATCCACGCCTTGAGCACCGGATCGGCATGCCCTGAGGGGGCGTATATCAGCGCCGGCCGCCCCTCGGCGTTGTCGCGCACGGCCCAGCCGGGCGTTCCTTCCTTGCCACCTGCCGATGCGGTGCGCTTGGAGGACCAGGCCGACCCGATATCGCGCGCGGTCTGCGCGCCCAGCCCGGCGAACAGGGCCTCTGCGCTTTTTTTCCGGCCCGCATCCGTGCCCGCGGCCAGCCCGGCGAGGGCGTCGGTGCCGCCGCGCGCCATGGCCTGCCAGAGCCCGCCGAGCTTCTTCTTCGCCTCCTCCTCGTCGCCATCCTTGTCGAGGCCGAGCAGCACCGAGGATGGCCCGGTCATCTGAGCGGGCTCCAGCACCGTCAGCTCGCCGTTGGTTATTTCGCGAGCGTGGCAGCCGGCGCAGATCTTCTCGAAAGGCATCGGCGCGACTTCGCGGGTCGCGCCCTGCACGTTGTGGCAGGCAGTGCATTTTTTTCCTGCGGCAGCGGCGAACTCGGCCACCTGCTTGGAGCGCGCGAGAACCTTGGGATCGGTGAAGTGCTTGGCGGCATGTCGCGCGTGGTCGAAGTAGATCTGCCCCGGCCGGTCGTGCGGGTAGCGTTCGTTGAACGCCGGGTGTTTCGAGGCGAAATCGTCAAACGTACGCTGATGGCAGTTGCCGCAGACATGATCGGGAACCTGCGCCAGCTTGGCCGTCACGCCCTTGTGCTCGCTGTGGCAGCGCGAGCAGGAAATGGAGCCGATGTCCGGGCGCTTCGCGAACGTGGTGTTATGCACTTGCGCCGGCGGGCCGGCGAAGTCGTGGCAATCCAGGCACTGGGCGCTTGGGTCATTGGAGCGGAACGCCGCCGCGATCCAGCCGAGGGCGTCCTCGCGGTGGCCGGCGTGGCAGGCGGTGCAGCCGCGCTCGCGCGTGAAACCGGCATGCACGCTGGACAGGTTGCCAGCGTCGATGGCGAGCGGGTTGACGACCGAGGAGAGCATCGGATTGATCCCCGTCAGGACGACGATCAGGAGCCCGAGCAACGCGAGGCCGGCGACGCGCCCGCGCCAGCGCCTCATGCTTCGGCGCGGCGCGCAGGGCGGGTGCCGGTGGGCGCAGGTGCCGTCCGGTTGAGCTCCGTACTCGCACTTACCTCCGGCGAGCTTGGGGCGCCGGCACTCCCAGCGGTCGCCGATGCGCGCTGGCGCGCACTCGGATTGGCCCTGGCATTGGCCGCCCGGCGCGGGCCCCTGCCAGCAAGGCTTGCGCCAGAGCCCTGCGCGCCCGCAACGGAACGGCTCGGCCGGACGGTCGTACGCGATACGTTCGTGGCGGAAGCTGCGCTCGTTTTTCACAGGGCGTAGACGTTGACGACCATCAGGTGCCAGAGCGCTAGCGCAAGGAGCAGCACCGCGGCAGGCACGTGCACGAACAGCCAGATCTTGAGCGTGCCTTGCAGGGCATAGTGCACGTCGAGGCGACTCTTGCGCAGGGCAAGGTCTTCGATGCTGTCCAGGGCCTGCCGCTCGCGTTCGTTCACATAGCGATGCAGCGCGCTGACGTGCCCGCGGATCCAGCGCGCGCCGCGGTTGGAGCCGAACAGGTTGCCAAGGAGGAAACGCGGTCGCCAGAAATACCAGTCGAGCGATTCCGAGTAATAGCGCCCGAGGGTACTCGAGCCTGCCTCCCGCATTGCCTCGAGAATCAGGGCTTCGGTGCGTTCGCGCAGCGTGGCGATCTCCGCGGGTATGCGCTCGAAGACGACTTCGTCGCCCAGGTCGGTGAGCCGCCGGGGCAGCAGCCACTCGAGGAAATAGCCAAGGATGCCGGAGAGGACGGTGGCGTAGAACGCGAGCGCGATCAGCTGCTCGTAGCGGCCGTGCGGCCACAGGCCGCCACTGTGCTGGAAGTAGAGCGGGATCGCCACAGCGCCCAGCGCGGCATGGGCGATCATCCACGCGCGCGCGGTGCCCAGAGGCAGCGCGGGCAGGCGCTTGCGGACGTTGAACGCGCCCAGCGCCAGCATCACCAGGAACAGCGCGTAGCCGGTGATCACCGCGCCCTGGCCCAGCCGGCGCTCGGCGCGATACGCCACCGCGGCCACCAGCAGCCAGAGCCCGATCGCGACGCCCCAATAAATGCCGAGTTGCAGCCAGGCGCGCCGTGTGTCGCGGTCCGGCAGCGGCGGCAGGAGGGATCTTGCCAGCGTCAGCAGAGCGCGCATGCGCCTGGCCCTAGAGCCTGCCGGCTTGGGGCATCAGCGACTGCAGGTCGATCCGCTGCAGTGCCCCGTGCGGGCAGGCGCGCTCGCGCGCCGGTCCGGTCGGCAACGAATCGCACAGGTCGCATTTCGTCGCCTTGAGGATTGGATCCTTCGACGCCGGGTCGAGCACCGGCCGGCCGTCGAGTTCGCGAATCTGGACCAGGCGGATGTTGTCGTACGGGCAGGAGTTGGCGCAGCTGCCGCAGCCGGTGCAGGTGAGGTCGTTGATCACGACCGTTCCACCGCTGACGGTGCGGTGGATCGCACCGGTCGGGCAACCGATCATGCATACCGGATCGACGCAGTGCATGCACGCGTTCGCCACCATCCAGTGGCCGAACGTGCTGCCATGGCGTACAAAGCGAGGGTTGCCGCCGTGGGTGTCGGCGCAGGCGCGCACGCAATCATCGCAGCGCACGCATTTTTCCAGGTCGATGAGCATCGTCTTGGTGCCGTTGATGAAACGCTCTTCCACCGACCACTCGAGAAACGCGTCGTGGGCAATCGGCCGCGCCGCAGCGTCGATCAGGCGGCTGCGCGGCGGCGAGATGCGGGGAAACACGTGCTCGGCGAGGACGGAGTAGGGGATGCGCAACACGTGCAAATAGCCGAGCGCCGAAAGGCTGGTTTCGAAGGGGCAGTCCTGGCCGCTTTTCCAGGCTTCGTACAGTTCGTCCAGACCGTACTGGTCGCCGTTGCGCAGGTAGGTCAGGGTACGTGTGCCGGCGCCCAGGCCGATCGAGACGCGGCCGAAGCCGCCCGTGACCAGCAGCAGTCCGTCGGGGTAGTCGCCCTGCACGGCGACGCGCGGTTCCGCCGCCGCCACGCTTTGCTGCGTGGTCTTGCCGCTCTTGAATTCGACGTTCCATTCGAACGAGCCATAGGTCTCGAACAGGGTCTCGGCCGCAATATTCTGCAGTGCCTTCGGATCCAGCCCGGCGAGCAGCGGATGCTCGGCGAGGTGGCGGCTGAGCTGGCTGCCGCGGTAACCCTGCTCAATGTTCCGCCGCCAGGTTTCGTCGCGATTCTTGATGTCGCGCAGCGCTTGCCAGCGCAATTCCAGCACGCGGCACTCGGTTTCCGCATACACGGTCGCGGTGCGCCGCACGCGACCAAGTGCAGCGACCTCGCCAAACAGGGAGCTTGGCGGCAGGATCGCGGTCTTGAACTCCGCCGCCAGGGGCGGCACGCGATTCACGCCCGCGCCAACGGCGACGCCCTCTCCGAAAAGCTCGGCGACATTCTCGATTTCGAGCAGCGAAACTCGCTTCTCGCCCGTGCCGCCAGGGCGTGCGCTGCTGGCGGCGTAGAGCCGCGTATCGCGCGCTTCCGGAATCCGCGAGCGGCGAAAAGGCTCAAGCAGCAGATCCATCCAGTTGCGCTTCTGCTTCGCTGTCCGCCCAAGCACACGCTGCGGGAGCCCGGGCGCCAATACGGCGCGCAGCGTACCGGAGAGCACGAGGAATGCGGAATTGCCGTAGTCACCTTCGCGCACCAGCAGCTCACCGGGCCGGTACACAGCAATCCGGCAATCGTTGCGCAGGATGCCGCGCAGCGGCGCGGCGCTCGGAAAGCGCGTCGCATCGATCGAAGAGAACTCAGGCCGGCCGAGGATTTCGGAAACGATCTCCTCGGACATCTCCGGATCAAACGGCGCGTCCCAGCGCTTGGGACGCTGCAGGATATGCGTGTCGCTCATGGGGCCGGAGCGCGCGCGGCGCGGATGCCGCGCGCGGCTATTTGTAGCTGCCCTTGGCGGGCAACTGCGCCTTGACCTTGGCCGAGACGTCCTTGTCCTTCAGCGCGTCGGCGAGCTTGCGTGCGGCGTCGCTGGTCGGCTTGTCGAGCACCGCTTTGACTTCCGCGGTGTCCGCCACGGAGGCCAGCGCCTTGCGCGCGTCTTCGGCGCGCTTCTTTTGCAGCGCCGCGTACTTGGGGTGGTCCGATTTCCCGGCCGCCGCGGTCGCCGACACCAGCTTTGCGGCCTGGCCGACGACGAACAGGCGCGCCAGTTCGGCGGCATTCATCTCCGCATTGGTGGTGATATTCGGCGGATAGAAGCGGTGCCGCACGCTGCCCTGCGAGTACGCCAGCAATTCGAACTCCGGTTCTCCCGGATGGCCCGCCTCGAGCATCTTCGACAGCACGTCGCCTTTCAACTTCGGATGCGCGAGCCCGTGGCACTCCATGCAGTTGGCGGCGATGTCATAGGTCATGAACGACCAGATCATGCCGGACTTGCGGGCGTCCGCCAGGCGCTTTTGCTTGTTCGCCGGCGACTCCTTCTTCGGATCCTCGATGCCGTCACCGTAATTGTTGTGCACGTCGCGCCAGTCCGACGAGGCGCCGTGGCAGCTCTCGCAGGACGGGCCCGAGTTGACTGCCGGCTTGGCGGTCGGCGACGCCTTGGTTTCAGTGAAGTGGCACAGGACGCAGGTCGGGTTGGCACGCATGCTTCCTCCGCCGGCGGCGGCGAGGATCTTCTTCGATTCTTCCTTCTTGTGGATGTCCTGGAACGACTTGTTGTGCTTGGTCTTCTTCCAGACCTCGGCCTCGGCCTCGTGGCACTTTTCGCACTTGCGTGCGCCCTCGTTGAAGGACTGCGCCTGGGCATCGAGTACGGCCAGGCCCAGGGCAAGTGCGAGAAGTCTTACGACGGATTTCAGCATTGATGCCCCCATTTCGGTGGAACGTCTGCCACCTGGCGCGACTCCGGGGCACTCCCGGCAGCCAGCCTTATGTTTGTCGGTCTCTGCGCCCTATAGCGGTAGATGCCCTTTTGGAAAAGGGTTGCCGGGCGCTCCGCGAACGCCCGATTGCCTGTGGTTGTCGCCTCATGCGAGACTCCAAAGCATGCCCAACCGCTTCCTGGTCCCCTTCCTCAACCTGGGGCACCTGCTCGATCACCTCGCCATGCTGGTCTTTCCCACCGCCGTGGTGGCGATCGGCCGCGAGTGGGGCAGGCCTTATGCCGAACTGCTGCCGCTTGCGCTGGGCAGCTTCATCGCCTTTGGCGTGTTCGCGATTCCCGCCGGCTGGCTCGCGGACCACTGGAGCCGCTACAAGGTGATGGTGCTGTTTTTCGTCGGCATCGGCGTGTCGCTGTTCTGCACCGGCCTCGCGCAATCTTCGTGGCAGATCGCCCTCGGCCTGACGGTGACCGGTGCATTCGCCGCGATCTATCACCCGGTCGGCATCGCGATGCTGGTCGCGGAGCCGAAGAACATGGGCCGCCTGCTTGGCTGGAACGGCCTGTGGGGAAACCTCGGCCTCGCGTCGGCGGCGCTGCTCACCGGGGCGCTGGTGGACGCTTTTGGCTGGCGCGCGGCGTTCTTCGTGCCCGGAGTGCTGTGCGTTCTTGCGGGAATTTCGTTCCTTTTTCTCGTCAAGGACTCGGGCAAGGTGAAGAAGACCTCCAAGTCGCTCGGGCTGCACGTCGACGCACGCATGATGGCGCGCATCTTCGCCATCATGCTCATCGCCACCGCCTGCGGCGGCATCATCTTCAACTCGACCACCATTTCCATGCCCAAGGTGTTCGACGAGCGCCTCTCGGCGCTGACGCAGACCAATTTCGGCATCGGACTGCTGGTCGCGGTGGTCTACACCATGGCCGCCTTCGCCCAGGTGGTGATGGGCGCGCTCATCGACCGCATGGAACTGCGCCGTCTCATGATCGGCGTCGGCCTGGTGCAGATTCCCATGCTCTGGCTCGCCGCCAATCTCGATGGCTGGGCAATGCTCGTGGTGGCCCTGTTCATGATGCTGGGGGTGTTCGGGCAGATCCCGTTGAATGACGCCATTGTCGGCAGGTACGTCGCCGATGAGTACCGCGCCCGCGTGCTCGGCGTGCGCTATGTCGTGTCGCTCGGTGTTGCCGCGGTGGCGGTGCCGATGATCGCCGCCCTGCACAAGACGGCGGGCGGGTTCAGCAACGTGTTCCTGGTGCTCGCGGTCCTCGCGAGCGGCGTATTTATCGCCGCTTGGTTCTTCCCGTCGCGGGCCGAGCTCACTGCGCACAAGGAGACACTGGCGAGCCGGGAGCAAGCACAGGCCACCTGAGGCCATCTGCTCTTCAGTAAAACGACTCTTCTTCATGGGCTCCTCGCTGGTAGGCGGGAGCCATTCTCTCAAGTTACGATTGGTCCAAAGAACCTGGGCAGGTCAAAAGCACCGGACAGGGAGCTGGCGACCCCTATGTGATATCATGTTCCGTCATCATTCATCAGCTGGCGTATGCGGACCATCATTGATCTTCCCGACCGGCAGCTCGAGGCGCTCGGGCGTATTTCGAAGCGCCGCAAGCTCTCGCGCGCCGAGCTGATCCGGCAGGCGGTGGAACGTTACCTCGCGGAGCACACGCCGGAACGCGGCGCGGCGTTTGGGCTGTGGAAGCGCGTCGGTACGCGCGAAGACGGCGTCGCCTATCAAAAGCGGTTGCGCCGGGAGTGGGGCCGTTGAGGGCGCTGTTCGACACGAACATCCTTATCGACTACCTGAACGGCGTCGAAGCCGCGAAGGAGGAACTGGCGCGCTACGAACGGCCGGCGATCAGCGTCATCTCCTGGATCGAAGTGCTCGCTGGGACCCGCTCTGAGGTGGAGGCTGATTCACGGAATTTCCTCGCGACTTTCGAGCGCATTGAACTCGGCGAGGCGATCGCGGACCGGGCGGTGGCCTTGAGGCGTGCGGCGAAAATGCGCGTGCCGGACGCCATCATTCTGGCGACGGCGCGAGTCGAAAACCTGGTTCTGGTGACACGCAACACCAAGGACTTCCCGGCCGATGCGCCGGGAATCAGGGTGCCTTACCGGATTTGAGACGTTCCCACGCGCGCTGCGTGCGCAGTTCGCGCGCGCCGCCCGCTACTTTCAGCAGTTCACGGTCCCGCGCCCAGCGCAGTGCCGCCGGATCCGTCGCCGCAGCCTGCCAGAAGGCCTCGGTTTCGGCGATCAGGCCGGCGCCGATCGCCATCGCCCCGGCGAGCGCGATGTGCGTCTCGGCCTCCGTCGCCGGCATGTCGGCGATCTTGCCCAGCGCGGCGAGCAGCGCCGAAAGTCGCTCGAGCCAGCCCTGCGGCCAGGACAGGCGTTGGCCTTCGCGCATCAGGTAGGACAGCACCGCGGCCTGCACGTGGATGTCCTCGACGGTGCGGAAAGGCTTGACGTAGTTGGCGTAGCCATCGCCCGGCAGCAGCTTGTCCTCTTCGAGTTTCAGGTTCTCGAATTGCAGCTGCGCGTGCGGCACTTCGGGCACGAATTTCGTCGCCGGCATGGTTTCAATCTTCAACCCTTGTGCTTTCGAATCCACCCGGGCAATTCGGATGCTCGCCCGGTCTTTGGAGGCGGCTTCGTCGCGTGCAGCGACGAAGAATAGCGAGCCATCGGGCCCGAGCGTGCTCCAGCGCTTGGCGCCGTTCAGCAGCCAGTCGGCGCCGTCTTTGGTGAGGCGACTCTTGATCGCCTTGGGGCTGTTGCCGTCGGCTTCCGTGACACAGAGCGCGCAGATCCGGTCGACGGGAGCATCCGGGAAGAGGGCGCGCAGCGCGGCCTGGTAGCCCGAGGCGAAGGCCCAGCCGACGCGATCGGCGACGAAGCCGCCGACGATCGCCTGGTGGATGGGGTCGGCATGCGTGCGCGCGATGGCGCGGTGGCGCGGCCACCAGTCGGCCACGCTTTCGCAGGGCCGGGCGGCCGCCTGCGAAGCGGAGAGTTGCGGCAGCATTCAGGCCACCGCGGTCGGCCGGGGTGCGGTCAGCTTGAGCCGATGCTTGCCCGTGAATGCGAGGTAATGCCGTCCGCTTGCGCGGCCGATCATCGTCAGGCCAACCTGCTGGGCGATCTGGTGGCCCATGTTGGTGAGCCCGGAGCGCGAGACGAGGAACGGGATGCGCATCTGCGCGCACTTGATCACCATCTCCGAGGTGAGCCTGCCGGTGGTGTAGAAAACCTTGTCCGAGCCGTCGATGTCCTCGAGCCACATGAACCCCGCGATCGCGTCCACCGCGTTGTGGCGGCCGACATCCTCGACGAACATCAGGATCTCGCCTTCGCGCGTCGCGAGCGCGCAGCCGTGCACGGCGCCCGCCTGCTTGTAGATGGTCTCGTACTTGCGGACTTTCTCGATGAGGACGAAAAGTTGCGCGTCTTCGAGTTCGACGCCGTCGCGCAGCTTGACGGCATCAATTTCGGCCATCAGGTCGCCGAACACGGTGCCCTGGCCGCAGCCGGTGGTGACCGTCTTCTTGCCGATTTTTTTCCGGATGTCCTTCTTCATCTGCCGGGTCACGACGGCAACCGAGTCGGTCTCCCAGTCCACCTGCACCGAGGCGATGTTCGCGATCGATTCGACCAGGCGCTGGTTGCGCAGGAATCCGATGGCGAGCGCTTCGGGCGCGTGGCCAAGGGTCATCAAGGTGACGAGCTCGCGTTTGTCGAGATAAAGCGTGAGCGGATGCTCCCCCGCGATCGAGGTCGGCACCATTTCGCCTTTTTCGTTGCACGCCTCGACTTCGTACGTGGCGGGACGCGCCGCGTTCGTGAGCTTGGGTCTAGCCACCGATGTAGGACATCTCGACTTTTTTCGCACCGGGTGTTGCCGCAGTCCTGATTTCCGAGTAACGGTCGGATCGGGCCCGCCAGACGGCCGCGACCTGGTCGCGGATGTCGTCGTCGCTCGCGCCGCCGCGCAGCAGCGATTTCAGGTCGTGGCCAGCTTGCGCGAAAAGGCAGGTGTAGAGCGAGCCTTCGGTCGACAGGCGCATGCGGTTGCAGTCGCGGCAGAAGGCCTGCGTCACCGAGGAGATGACGCCGATCTCGCCCGCACCGTCCTTGTAGCGCCAGCGCTCGGCGACTTCGCCGCCGTAATTCGCCTCCACCGGCGCGAGCGGGAACGCTTCGCCGATGCGCCGCACCACCTCCGCCGACGGAATCACGTCGTCCATGCGCCAGCCGTTGGTGCTGCCTACATCCATGTACTCGATGAAGCGCAGGATGTGCCCAGAGTCGCGCCAGTGGCGCGCCGCCTCGACGATCTGGTGGTCGTTCACGCCGCGCTTCACCACCATGTTGATCTTGACCTGCGAGAAGCCCGCATCAGCTGCGGCGGCGATGCCGTCGAGCACTTTCGCCACCGGGAAGTCGGCGTCGTTCATGGCGCGGAAGGTGGCTTCGTCGAGCGAATCGAGGCTGACCGTGAGGCGGTCCAGGCCCGCGTCCTTCAGCGCCTGCGCGTGCTTCACCAGCGTCGAGCCATTGGTGGTGAGCGTGAGATCCACCCCCAGCGGCACGAGCATCGCGACCAGGTCCGGCAAGCCCTTGCGCAACAGCGGTTCGCCGCCGGTGAGGCGGATTTTCTTTACGCCGAGACCGACGAACGCGCGCGCGAGGCGCGCGATCTCCTCGAAACTCAGGATCGCCGCGTGCGGCAGAAACTTGTAATCGGCGTCGAACACTTCGCGCGGCATGCAGTAAACGCAGCGGAAGTTGCAACGGTCGGTGACCGAAATGCGCAGGTCGCGCATGCCGCGGCCGAGCGTGTCCGCCAGGGCGCCGTCGTCGTAGCGGGGGGCTTTCGCCGCCGCCGAACGAGCTTCCGGCCGGATGGAAATAACCTTTTGCGGCATGGGTTTATTGGAACTGCGGAGAACCATGGCGATGATATAGCAGTATAGTTCGTCCCGGACAGAAAACAGCTTTAACGTCATGGAAAAGCCCACTAAAACACTCGCGGTGATCATGCAGCGGCGTGCCCTGCAAAATCGCTGGGAAAGCGTGGCCTGGGCGCCCTGGGCGGTGCTCGAGTCCGACGAATCCGCCGGCGAGCCGCGCCTGCTGGTGGAGCAATCGGGCATCCAGCAGTGGCTGCATCCCGGATTCGAGCTGGCGATCCACCGCGACGAGACGGAAGGCTATTACTTGAACGTGTCTTCTGGCTCGCCGCGCATCTTCGTGCTCTGGCGCATGGACGATGGGAACGAAAAGGCGGGTCAGGACGCCGCCCGCGGCGTGCCCTTGCAGACGACCGCGAGCTACTACGAAGGCGGGCGCTGGATGGACGCCGGCAATTCCGTGGACAGCGTGACGATGCCGCCTGCAATTTTTGCCTGGGTCGGCGAGTACGTGGAGAAAAACTACCGCCCCGAGCCGAGGAAGCGCATCAAACCGCGTTCGTTCGTGCATCCGAAGGACCGCGTGGAACGATGAGCGAAGGCAAGCAGGATCGGGAAGCCTTCCTCGATCGCTGGTCGCGGCGCAAGCTCGAGCAGGCCGAGGAAAAGCCGCTGCCGCCGCAGAAGGCGGAGGCCGAAGCGCCTGCCGCGCCTCTGCCCCCCGTCGAAGGATTGACGCCCGATTCCGACTTCAAGCCGTTCATGGCCGCGAACGTGGATGGCGCAACGCGCCGCGCCGCGCTGAAGAAGCTCTTCGCCGACGCGCATTTCAACGTGCCGGATCCCTACGAGGCCTATTCGGAGGACTGGACGGCGGGCGAGAAAATCCCCATGGCAATGCTCAAGACGCTGAACCACGCGCAAAAGCTGCTGTTTGACGAGGTCGAGAAAACGGCTAAGGCGCCGATCGAAAAGCCGGAGACTCCAAAACCAGAACCCAAGGACGCCGTTGGAAAGCAAGACGCTTAAGCTCTGCTCCTGCAACGGCACCATTGCGCTCGACGCGAAGCTGCTCGGCGCGGCGCTGAAAGCGAAGCAGCCGCTCACCGTGCACCGGGAGCTGTGCCGCAAGGAGGCGGGCGCGTTCCAGTCCTCCCTCAGCGACCCGGACCTGATCGTCGCCTGCACGCAGGAAGCGCCGCTTTTCTCCGAACTCGCCTCGGCCGTGCAGTCGCAGGCGCGAATTTCCTTTCTGAATATCCGCGAGACCGCCGGCTGGTCGTCCGAGGGCAAGGACGCGGGCCCCAAGATCGCGGCCCTGCTCGCCGCGGCGGCGCTGCCGGAACCGGAACCGGTCGCACAGGTCGATTACAAATCCGGCGGCGAGCTCCTGATCATCGGGCCCTCCGATGCGGCGCTCGACTGGGCCGCGCGGCTTTCGGCGACGCTCGAGGTAAGCGTGCTCATGACCGGCAAGGGGAAAGGCGAGCAGCCCGGCGAGCGCAGCTATCCGGTCTGGTCGGGCAAGGTGACCGGCATCTCGGGCTGGCTCGGCGCTTTCGAAGTGGAGTGGACGCAGGACAATCCGATCGACCTGGATATCTGCACGCGCTGCAACGCCTGCGTACGGGCTTGCCCTGAGGGCGCGATCGATTTCAGCTACCAGGTCGAGATGGACAAGTGCAAGGCGCATCGCGCCTGCGTCAAGGCCTGCGGCGCGATCGGCGCGATCGATTTTTCGCGCCGCGCGCCGCCCCGCAAGGAGCACTTCGACCTGGTGCTCGATCTGTCGCGCACGCCGCTGATCCGCGTACCCGACCTGCCGCAGGGTTACGCGGCGCCGGGCGCCGATCCGCTCGAGCAGGCGCTTGCGGCGCAAAAGCTCACCGGGCTGGTGGGCGAATTCAGCAAGCCGCGCTTCACGAACTACCGCGCGCAAATCTGCGCCCATGGCCGTTCCGGCAAATCAGGCTGCACCCAATGCCTGGATGTCTGTTCCACGGGCGCGATCAGCGCTGATGGGGATCACGTCAGGGTCGAGACACACTTGTGCGCCGGCTGCGGCGGTTGCGCCACGGTCTGCCCCTCTGGCGCCATGACTTACGCCTATCCGGGCATGCCGGACCTGGGCGCCCGGCTCAAGACCCTGCTGTCGGTTTATCGCGACGCGGGCGGCAAGAACGCCTGCGTGCTGGTGCACGATATGGAGGGCGGGCGCGAACGGATTCGCGCGCTCGGCCGCGGTGCGGGTTTTGGCGTGCGCGGCCTGGGCGCCAAGGGCGCCGGACGCGGCCTGCCGGCGCGCATGATTCCCTACGAATGCTTCCACATCGCCTCGATCGGCATCGACTTCATGCTGGGAGCCATCGCCTACGGCGCGAGCCAGGTGGCCGTGGTCGCGACGGGGCGCGAGCCCGAGGGCTACATCGCGGCGCTGAGGAAGCAGATGTCCTTTGCCGAGGCGATCCTGCAGGGGCTGGGCTACGCAGGCGTGCATTTCATGGTGGTCGATGGTGCGGAGAAGTCTCTCTGGGACCTCGTGCTCGCGGAGACCGTGAAGAAAGCGGCAACGTTCAACTTGTCGACGGAGAAGCGCACTTCCCTGGATTTCGCCTTCGATTTTTTGTCTAAAACAAAAAACGAAAAGATCGATCTCCCTGCGGGAGCGCCTTTTGGCGCGATTACGGTCAACAAGGAAACCTGCACCCTTTGCAAGGCCTGCATCGGCGCCTGCCCGGAAGCCGCGCTGCTCGATTCGCCCGAAGCGCCTCTGCTGCGCTTCATCGAGCGCAACTGCGTGCAATGCGGCTTGTGCGAGCAGACCTGCCCGGAAAACGCGATTGCCCTTGTTCCAAGACTATCTCTGGAAGCAGCAGCGAAACAGCCCGTAACTCTCAACGAAGCCGAGCCGTTCAACTGCGTGCGTTGCGGCAATCCGTTCGGCACCCGGCGCATGGTGGAGAACATGACGAGCAAGCTCGGCGCGCATTCGATGTTCGCCGCCGGTGGCGCGCTCAAGCGCCTGCAGATGTGCGGCGATTGCCGCGTGATCGACATGGCCAGCTCGAAGGACGAACCCTCGATTTTCGATTACACCGGGCGCAAGTGAAGGCACCGGGTCTGCAACCTGAGGACGCGGCGCGGGCGGGGATCTACGGCCTGATCGCGCGCCTCTTCTATGCGGCGCCGGATGAAGGCGTGCTGGGTGGCCTGCTCAATTCGACCGCGTTCGAAGGCAGCGACCAGCCGATTGCGCTTGCGTGGCGCGAACTTGTCGCAGCGGGCCGCACGGTGTTTCCGGTCGTGCTCGAGAACGAGCACACGGAACTCTTCGTCGGCACGGGGAAAGCCGAGGTCACGCCTTACCTCACGCACTACACGATCAAGTTTGCAACCGACAATCCGTTGGTCGAATTGCGCCAGCAACTCATCCGCTGGGGATTGTCGCGGCGCGAAAACGTGAATGAGCCCGAGGACCACATCGCCGGTATTTGCGAAACCCTGCGATTCGCTATTGCAGTGCAACATCGGTCTGAGGAGGAGCAGAAAGCGTTCTTCGAGCGATTCCTTTACCGCGGCGGTGTGGCGTTCTGCGATGCTGTAAGCGCCTCGCCCAAAACCGTTTTTTACCGTCGCGTGGCTGGATTTGCGCGCGCATTTTTCGAGATCGAACACGAGGCCTTCGGGATGCTTTGAAAAGTCGCACTTGAGAATGATTGTTAACTGCCAGGCTGCAGGCAAGAATTATTTTCAGTTGGGACGTTTTCCGCTATTGATCAAGGGCTAATAGCCGGGTAAGTTTGCAAGAATTCGCCAAGGAGGCACCTCGTGACCGAGAAAAAAGCAACGCTCTCCCGCAGAAATTTCCTGATGACCATAGGTGCCGGTGGCGCCGCGACCGCGGCGGCGATCGTGGGCAAGAACGCCGCCTCGCCTGCGGGCTCCGGCAGCAAGGACAAGCGCGCGACCAGCGGCTACAAGGTCAGCGAGCACATCAACAACTACTATCGCACCACCAAGGTTTAGGAGGCGCGCCATGCTGCTCACCAAAAAAGCGAACGCCAGCGTCACGTCGCAGCAGATCAGGCTGTCGAAAGGCCTGTCCAGCGTGCTGGCGAAAACCATCGATCGCCGCACTTTCCTCAAGCGCTCCGGCATGACGGCGGGCGCGGGCGTAGTCGCCGCTCAGCTGCCCTTCAGCATGATCAGCGAGGCGCAGGCCAAGGACGCGAGCGCGGGCAAGATCGAAGTCAAGCGCACGGTCTGCACGCACTGCTCGGTCGGTTGCGCCATCGACGCGGTGGTGCAGGACGGCGTCTGGATCCGGCAGGAGCCGGTGTTCGATTCGCCGATCAACCTCGGCGCGCACTGCGCCAAGGGCGCCTCGATCCGCGAGCACGGCATCACGCACGATTCGCACCGCCTCAAGTACCCGATGAAGCTCGAAGGCGGCAAGTGGAAGCGGATCTCCTGGGATACCGCCTACGACGAGATCGCGAAAAAGCTGCAGGCAATTCGCGACGACAAGGAGAAGGGCGGCCCCGACGCGCTGTTCGTGGTTGGCTCGTCCAAGCACAACAACGAACAGGCTTACCTGCTGCGCAAGTGGGTGTCGCTCTGGGGCACCAACAACACCGACCACCAGGCACGCATCTGCCACTCGACCACGGTTGCGGGCGTAGCCCAGACCTGGGGCTACGGCGCGATGACCAATTCGTACAACGACGAGCAGAATTCGAAGTCGCTGTTCTTCCTCGGCTCCAACGCCGCCGAAGCCCATCCGGTGTCGATGCTGCACACGTTGCACGCCAAGGAAAACGGCTGCAAGGTGATCGTCGCCGATCCGCGCTACACGCGCACCGCGGCGAAAGCAGACATCTACGTGCGTTTCCGTTCCGGCACCGACGTACCGCTGCTGTTCGGCATCCTGCATCACGTATTCAAGAACGGCTGGGAGGACAAGCAGTACATCCACGACCGCGTCTATGGCATGGAGGAAGTGAAGAAAGAGGTCATGGCCAAGTGGACGCCGGACAAGGTGACCGAGGCCACCGGCTGCAGCGAGGCGGAGATTCACAACATCGCCAAGACGCTGGCGGAAAACCGCCCTGGTTTCATCATCTGGGCGATGGGGCAGACGCAGCACACGAATGCCAACGCGATCGTGCGCGCCTCCAACATCCTGATGCTCGCGCTGGGCAACGTCGGACGCTCGGGCGGCGGCTGCAACATCTACCGCGGCCACGACAACGTGCAGGGGGCGACCGACATCGGCCCGAATCCCGACACGCTGCCAGGCTACTACCCGGTCGCGGTGCCGGGCTCCTGGGCGCACTGGTCGCGGGTCTGGAACGTGGACCCGAAGTTCATCGCCGATCGCTACGCGCCTGGCATGCAGGGGAAACCCGGCATGACGGTGTCGCGCTGGATCGACGGTGTGACGGAGAAGAACGAGGCGATCGACCAGGGACCAAACCTGCGCGCGATCTTTTTCTGGGGGCATGCGCCGAACAGCCAGTCGCGCGGCCTCGAAATGGTCGAGGCGATGAAAAAGCTCGACCTGATGGTGGTGCTGGATCCCTATCCGTCGGCAAGCGCGGCAATGTTCGCGATGGTGCGCAAAGACGGCGCCTACCTGCTGCCGGTGGCGACGCAGCTCGAGACCGAGGGCTCGGCGACCTGCTCCAACCGCTCCATCCAGTGGCGCGAAAAAGTGATCGACCCGATCTTCGAGTCGCGCACCGACCACATGATCATGTACCAGCTCGCGCAGAAGCTCGGCTTCGGCGACCAGTTGATCGGCAAGCGCGACGGCAAGCAGAACATCAAGCTGGTGAAGGGCAAGGGCGGCGAAGAGCCGTCGATGGAAGACACGCTGCGCGAAATCAACCGCGGCGTGTGGACTATCGGCTACACCGGTCAGACGCCCGAGCGCATCCAGGCGCACATGCGCAACATGCACCTGTTCGACGTCAAGACCCTCAAGTGCAAGGGCGGCAAGGACGTGAAGACCGGCTACGACATGACCGGCGACTACTTCGGCCTGCCGTGGCCCTGCTACGGCAACGCGGCGATCAAGCACCCGGGCTCGCCCAATCTCTACGACACCTCCAAGCACGTGATGGACGGCGGCGGCAATTTCCGCGCGCTGTTCGGCATGGAAAAGGATGGCGTCAACCTGCTGGCGGAGGACGGCTCACATCCGAAAGGCGCGGAGATCACGACGGGGCATCCGCAGTTCGACCACGTGCTGTTGAAGAAGCTCGGCTGGTGGGACGACCTGACGGAGGACGAGAAGAAGGAAGCCGAGGGCAAGACCTGGGCTAACGACCTCTCCGGCGGCATCCAGCGGGTGGCGCTCAAGCACGGCTGCCATCCGTTCGGCAACGCCAAGGCGCGCGCCATTGTGTGGAATTTCCCCGACGGCATCCCGCAGCACCGCGAGCCGCTCTACAGCCCGCGCCCGGACATGGTCGAAAAATATCCGCAGCACGACGACGTGAAGACCCTCTGGCGCCTGCCGACGCTGTTCAAGTCGGTGCAACTGAAGGCGGTCAAGGAAGAGATGCACAAGAAGTATCCGCTGATCCTGACCAGCGGCCGCCTGGTGGAGTACGAGGGTGGGGGCGAGGAAACGCGCTCCAATCCGTGGCTTGCCGAACTGATGCAGGACAACTTCGTCGAGATCAACCCCAAGTCGGCGGCTGATCGCGGCATCCGCAACGGCGAGTACGTCTGGGTGAGCACGCCTTCGGGCGCGAAGCTGAAGGTGAAGGCGATGGTGACCGAACGGGTCGGGCCGGACACCTGCTTCATCCCGTTCCACTTCTCGGGCTGGTGGCAGGGGCAGGACATGCTGCCCTACTACCCGCAAGGGGCCGCGCCGATCGTGCGCGGCGAGGCGGTGAACACGGCGACGACCTACGGCTACGACCGCGTCACCATGATGCAGGAAACCAAGACGACGCTTTGCCAGGTCGCGAAGTTCACGGCATAAGGAGACAGCCATGGCGAGAATGAAATTCCTCTGCGATGCCGAACGCTGCATCGAGTGCAACGGTTGCGTTACCGCTTGCAAGAATGAAAACGAAGTGCCATGGGGCGTCAATCGGCGCCGCGTGGTCACGATCAACGACGGTGTGATCGGCGCGGAGAAATCCATCTCGGTGGCCTGCATGCACTGCTCGGACGCGCCGTGCATGGCGGTGTGCCCGGTGGACTGCTTCTACAAGACCGCCGACGGCGTCGTGCTGCATGACAAGGACCTGTGCATCGGCTGCGGCTACTGCTTCTACGCCTGTCCCTTCGGCGCGCCGCAGTTTCCGCAGGCGGGCGCGTTCGGCCTGCGCGGCAAGATGGACAAGTGCACCTTCTGCGCCGGCGGCCCGGAAGAGGACAAGAGCGAAGCCGAGTTCAAGAAGTACGGCCGCAACCGGTTGGCGGAAGGCAAGCTGCCGGCCTGCGCGGAGATGTGCTCCACCAAGGCCCTGCTAGGCGGTGACGGCGACGTGATCGCGGATATCTATCGCGAGCGCGTGGCGCGCCGCGGCAGCAAGGGCGCGGAAGCCTGGGGTTGGGGCAGCGCCTACGGCCAGCCGCCCAAGGGTGGTGCTGCGCCGGCGGCCGCACCGGCCAAGAAGTCATGAGGCGCGCGCTGCTGGGGGTAGCCGTGCTGTGCCTGGCTCTGACTCTTCCCGCATGCATGGAAGTCGAGCAGGTGACCTCTCCCGAGAGGCAGGCCGGCCAGACGGTACGGCGCGACACGGCGGCGTGGAACAACGAGCCGATCGCCGGGGGGCCGAAGTGGAGCAAGGGGGATCGCACGAGCTGGGAAGAGCAGATCAAGCAGCGCCAGCTCGCCCAGCATGAGCACCGCCGGATTTACCAATAAGCCTGCTCGATAAGGAGGAGTTCATGCAAACGCTCTCCCGCCTCACAGGCTGGCTGATTCTCGGCTTGGCATTGTCCTTCCAGGCAGCGGCGCAGGCGCCGGCGCCGGCGGATCCGGTCAAGGACCAGCAGAAGCGCTCCGTCGAACAGCCGGGCAACAACGCGCCCGTGTGGCGCGATGTGAAATCCGGCCAGCCCAACTACACCAGCGTTCCTGGCAGGGAAGTCGGCGTGCTGGTGCAGCAGCAGGCGCGCTTCCCGGGGCAGGAACACATGACCACGGCGGGCGAAGCCTGGCGCAAATTCAGGAACGGCCCGATCACTTTCTATGGCGGCTGGCTGGTGGTGCTCGTGCTGGCCGTCATCGCGGCGATTTACTACACCCAGGGTCCGATCAAGCTGCACGACAAGCCCTCGGGACGGATGATCGAGCGCTTCACGCTCGCCGAGCGCTGGGCGCACTGGGTGATGGCGATCAGCTTCTGCGTGCTCGGGGTCTCGGGCCTCATTCTCCTTTTCGGCAAGCATGTGCTGCTGCCCGTCTTCGGCGCCACGCTGTTCGCCTGGCTCGGCAGCCTGGCGAAGAACCTGCACAATTTCGTCGCGCCGCTGTTCATCGTCAGCCTGCTGGTGTTCATCGTCATGTACATCAAGGACAACCTGCCCGAGAAGGGCGACATGAACTGGCTCATGAACGGCTGGAAGATGTTCAAGGGCGAGCACCTGCCCTCGGGGCGCTTCAACGCCGGCGAGAAAGCCTGGTTCTGGGCTGGAGTGGTGGTCCTTTCCCTGATCATCTGCGTCTCGGGCCTGATTCTCCTGTTCCCGAATTTCGACCAGGTGCGCGCGACCATGCAGCAGGCGAGCGTGGTGCACGCCATCGCGGCAGTCCTCGTGATCGCCGCCGCCATCGGCCACATCTACATGGGTACGGTCGGCGTCGAAGGCGCCTACGGCAACATGCGCGACGGCATGACCGACGAGACTTGGGCGAAGGAGCACCACCAGTACTGGTACGAGGACGTCAAATCCGGCAAGGCCGGGGTGAAAACTGCGGCGAAACCGGGTGCCGCACCGCAGACACAGCACTAGGGGGAACGAGGAATCATGAAAACGCTCATCGCATTGACGCTCGCCGCCGGACTCGGCATCGGCTCTCTCGCCGCCGTGCAGGCCAAGCTGCCACCCGCGCCGGCCAAGAGCGACGCGGAAAAGGCAGCCGAGGCCGACAAAGCCGCCGCCGCCAAGGCGAAAGACGCCGAGCTGAATGCCAAGGCGCAGGACAAGGCCGTCGCCAATTACAAGAAAAACAAGGGCATCGCAGATCCCAAGACGTCGGCGGCCACGACCTCGGGCAAGAAAAAGTAGCTAGGGCCCGCGCCGTCAGGTTTTTTCTTCGGGCGGCTTGATGTGGCGAAACGCCGCCAGTAGCAGAAGGTCGTAGAAGATCTTCAGACCCCCGCACAACAGCAGCGGCCAGATCTGGTAGCCGGCCGCGAACAGCGCGCCCGCAAGCACCGGGCTGGCAGCCGAAGCGAGGCTGCGCGGCACGGCGGTAACGCTCGCAGCGGCGGGCCGTTCGGCTTCCGTCACCACCGCCATCACGTAGGAAGAGCGCGTCGGCACGTCCATCTGCGATAGCGCGGCGCGCACCAGCAGCAGCCCCAGCGCCCATTCGACGGAGGGCGCAAACGCCGCGGCGATGAGGCACAGGCTGGAGGGGATGTGCGTGTACACCATGGTATTCACCAGGCCGATGCGCGCGCCGATCCAGGCCGCGACCGGGAAGGAAAAGGCCGAGAGCGTCCCGGTCCAGAAAAAGAACAGGCTCGCCGCGGTGAGCGAGAGCTCGAAGCGCTCGAACAGCCAGAGCGCGAGCAGCGACTGGACGACGAAGCCGCCGGCGAATGCGTCGATGCTGAAAAGCGCCGCCAGCTTGTAGACGATGCCGCGCGACTGACCGAGAGCCGGGGCTACTCTTGTTTTTCCAGTTCGAACTAAAACAGGTATCCGGCTGTAGATGACGCCGCCGAGCACCCCGAGGACGGCATAGGCGACGAACATGATCTTGATCGCCGCAATCAATCCGATGTCCAGCGGCGCAAGCCATTCCGGCGCGCCCGCGAGCAGCGAACCGAATGCACCGGCCAGGGCGCCGATCAGGCTGTAGCGGGCGAAGGCGTGGGTCCGGACGGCCGGTGCGACCGCCCCCGAGAGCACCGCGTGCTCGAGCGGCACGAAGATGCTGGTGCTGCCCCCGGACGGATTGATCGTACCGATGAAAGCCACCAGCAGCAGGATCGCGTAGTCGCTCGCGGCCGCGTAGGCGAGCCCGGTGGCGGACATGAGAGCCGAGGCAGCCACCAGGAGCACGCGGTGGTCGCGGCCGCCGCCGAGCAGCCCGATGCCGAGC
>SBAS01000051.1 GCA_005240145.1 Nitrosomonadales bacterium
CGGCTTCGGGGACTTCGCGAGCGCGGCCTGGGGGCTGGGTGAGGGCGGGCGGGTGGCGGTCGAGGACCGGGTGTTCTTTCCCCACTCGCTCGGGATCTTCTACCAGGCCATGACCCAGTACCTGGGCTTTCCCCACTACGGCGACGAGTACAAGGTGATGGGGCTCGCGCCCTATGGCGAGCCGCGGTTTCTGGCGCAAATGCGGCGGCTGGTTCGGCTGCGGGAGGACGGCGGGTTCGATCTGGGGCTTGAGTTTTTCCGGCATCATCGGGGAAAAATCGCCTACGAGTGGGAGAATGGCGAGCCGAAATTTTCGACTCTCTTCTCCCCGGCGCTGGAGGCACTGCTCGGGCCCGCGCGCGGGAAAGACGGCCCGCTGGAACAGCGTCACAAGGACCTCGCGCGCTCGGTGCAGGCGATGTACGAGGAGGCGTTCTTCCATCTGCTCGCGCATCTGCACGGGCGCTACAGGCTCGATGCGCTCTGCCTCGCGGGCGGCTGCGCGATGAATTCGGTGGCGAACGGCAAGGTCTATGCGCGCTCGCCGTTCCGGCGGCTCTACGTGCAGGCCGCGGCGGGGGACGCGGGCGGCGCGATCGGCGCGGCGCTCGTCGCCTGGCAGCGGGTGCGCAACGGCGCCGGAGCGGCGCGCTCGCCGATGACGCATGCGTATTACGGGCCGGAGTACACGGACGCAGAGATCGGCGCTGCCCTCGATGGGCGCAAAGCCGAGATCGATTCGCAGCATTGTTCGGTGACGCGTGTTTCCGATGAAAATCTTTTGATACAAAAAACAGCCAACGCAATAGCCGATGGAGCGGTGGTGGGCTGGTTCCAGGGGCGCATGGAGTGGGGGCCGCGCGCGCTCGGCAACCGCTCGATCGTGTGCGATCCGCGGCGCGCCGACATGAAGGACCTCCTCAACGCCAAGATCAAGCGGCGCGAGTCGTTCCGGCCGTTCGCGCCCTCGATCCTGCGCGAGGCGGTGCCGAAATGGTTCGAGACCGACGACGACGTGCCCTTCATGATGCAGGTGTACCCGATCCGGCAGGAGAAGCGCGCGCTGATTCCCGCGGTGACGCACGTGGACGGCAGCGGGCGGCTGCAGACGGTGACGCGCGAATCGAACCCGCGCTACTACGCGCTGATCGAGGCGTTTCGCGCGCTCAGCGGGGTGCCGATGGTGCTCAACACCTCGTTCAACGAGAACGAACCGGTGGTCTGCCGGCCGGAAGAGGCGCTCGACTGTTTCCTGCGCACGAAGATGGACGTGCTGGTGATAGGCGACTGGTTCATCGCGCGGTGAAGGTCGTTTTCGTCAACCGCTTTTTTTATCCGGACCTCGCTCCTACGGGCTTGCACGCGGCGGACGTGGCGTTCGATCTCGCGGCGGCGGGGCACGAGGTGCATGCGGTGACGAGCCGGCTCGCCTATGACGGCGGCGGGTCGGGTTATGCCGCGGAAGAGACGGTACGCGGCGTACAGGTGCATCGGGTGTGGACGACGCGCTTTGGACGCGGTTCGATTATCGGGCGGGCGTGCGATTACGCGAGTTTCTACTCATCTGCGGGCTGGCGGCTGCTGTGGCTGCTTGGCGCAGGCGACGTCGTGGTGGCGAAGACCGATCCGCCGCTCATTTCGGTGGTCGCCGCGCTCGCGGCGCGGCTGCGCGGCGCGCGGCTGGTGAACTGGCTGCAGGACGTATTTCCGGAGGCGGCGGCGCGTTCCGGGATGCGGTTGCTTTCGGGACCGCTGGGGGCGCTCGCGCGCGTGCTGCGCGACTGGAGCGTGCGGCGGGCGGTGGTGAACGTCGTCCTCGGCGAGCGCATGGCTGTGGAGGTTGGGCGGCTCGTGCCGGGTGTGCGGCTGCGCGTCGTGCCCAACTGGGCCGATGGCGCGGCCGTCCGGCCAGTGGCGCCCGGGGCGAGCGCGCTGCGCCGTGAGTGGGGCTTCGATGGGAAATTCGTCGTCGGGTATTCAGGGAACCTGGGCCGCGCGCATGATTGCGAGACGCTGCTCGCAGCGGCGCGGCTGCTCGCGGGGGAGCGCGACGTCGTGTTCTCGTTCACAGGCGGCGGGTTTCACTTTGCGCGCGTGCGCGCGGCGGGGCTTGCGAACGTGCAGGTGCGCGGTTACGTGCCCGAGGCGCGGCTCCGTGAGAGCCTTGCCGCTTGCGACGTCCACCTGGTGACGCTGTTGCCCGCGCTCGAGGGACTGATCGTGCCGAGCAAGTTCTACAGTGTGGCGGCGGCCGGGCGCGCGGCGATCTTCATCGGCGACCCGGACGGGGAGATCGCGCGTGCGATCGCGGCGCACGGCTGTGGCGTGACCGTGGCGGCGGGCGACGCCGCCGGCCTTGCCGCTGCGATCAGGGACCTCCGCGCCTCACCGGAAGAGCTGCGCGCCATGGGTGAGCGCGCGCGCGCCGCGTTCGAGCGCGAATGGGACAAGCCGATCGCGCTGGCGCGCTGGCGGGAAGTGATCGCCGAGGTGGAGAAATCGTGATTGGAATGAAGTGCAGTACTTGCATACGTTGGCTCGGGGCAGGTGTCCTGCTAGCCGTCGTTATGCTCGTTGTGGGTGTGTTCGGCGCCGGGTATTACCTTGCTGCGCTCGCGCAGCTGCCGGTGAAGGCGGATCTGATGGTGGCGCTGGGAGGGGACAAAGGCGCCCGGGCCGACCGGGTGCTGGAGCTGTACCGGAAGGGATTCGCGCCCAAAGTCCTGCTGACCGCAATGGAAGACGGACACTCGAAGACCCGCGCGGCTTATCTCGACTGGCGAGCGCGCTATCTGATTGACCAAGGCGTTCCGGAACAGGTCCTGCTCTACGACAGTCGCTCCGCCAATTCGTGGGAAGAGGCAGTCAACACGTTTCAATTGATGCAATCGATGAAACTGGATCGCGTGCTGGTGGTGAGCGATCCGCCCCATATGCGCAGGCTCTCGTGGATCTGGGCGAAGGTGTTCTCGGGCAGCGGCAAGGAGTACACCCTGGTCGCTTCCGACATGGAAGACTGGGATGCCGAGCACTGGTGGCGAACCTCGCCGAACGCGCAATTCGTGTTCGCCGAGTACATCAAGCTGGCGTACTACCTCGTTCAGCATTGATTCGATCTCAGAAATCGGACTCTAACAGGCCGTTCAAGAATGCCGCCTGAAGCGAAGAATTTTCTCAGATTGTGCTTTCGGCGCGCACTCCGTTCGCCGCGCGCCCAAGTTTTGGTGCTCGTTCATGGTTGAGTTCCTTCGATTCCGGTCCCTATTCACTTCTTCATGCTGTATTTGGAGGGCCTGGTCATTCGCAGAAGGTTGTAGGCGGGCCCCATCATCTTCATCCAGCAGAAGATCTCCTCAATCCGCTTGCGCTTTCGTTGGCTCAGCGCGCAGCCCTCGTGCCGCGTTGTGATTTGCACCGAATCCCTTGACGTCGTCGTTGGTGATTGCCTCGGCAGGGAAGGGCGGATCCGGCCGGGGCAATGCTGCCGCAGGTCGTCGAGCAGCAGGTTCACCAGCGCATTCTGGCGGTAGCTCACCACGACAGCGTGATGTTCCGCTCCGGCATCGTCAGCCGCGCCCGTAGCGGTCGTCGAAGCGCTCGATGTCGTCCTCGCCGAGGTAGCTGCCTGACTGTACCTCGATGATCAGAAGCGGCTCCTTCCCATCGTTCTCGAGCCGGTGCTTGATGCCCACCGGGATATAGGTGGACTGGTTCTCGTCCAGATAGAGCGTGTCCTCGCCGCGCGTGACGCGCGCACGGCCGGAGACCACTACCCAGTGCTCGGCGCGTTTTCGGTGCAGTTGCAGAGAGAGCGCGTGCCCCGGTTTCACCATCAACCGCTTCACCTGGAAGTGTTCGCCGGCGTCCACCGATTCGTAGTAGCCCCAGGGACGGTAGACGCGCCGGTGGCTTAGGTACTCGGAGCGGTTGGCGCGCTTCAGGTCCTCGACCACTTCGCGCACCTCCTGGCTGCGCGAGCGGTCCGCGACCAGCAGGGCGTCGTCACTGTCGACGATGATCAGGTTCTCCACGCCCAGCGTTGCGATCAGGTGCCGGTCGCCGAAGACCAGTGAATCCTTGGTGTCCTGCAGCTGCACGTCGCCGCGCGCGGCATTGCCCGCAGCGTCCTTTTCGGCGAGCTCCCACAGCGCCCCCCAGGAGCCGACATCGCTCCACTCGAAATCCGCGGGAATGACTGCCGCGTGTGCGGTGCGCTCCATCACCGCGCGGTCGATGGCTTCGGCAGGACAGGCGAGGAAGGCCTCCTTGCCCAGTCTGAGGAATCCGAGATCGTCGGTGGCGGTCGCAATCGCGGCGCGCGCCGCTTCGAGGATGTCGGGCCGGAGGCGGCTGAGTTCCTCCAGGACGCGCTTCGCGCCGAACGCGAACATGCCGCTGTTCCAGTAAATGCGCCCGGTCTCGATCATCGCGCGAGCTTTTTCTGCAGGCGGTTTTTCCACAAAACGCGCGACGCGAAATGCGCCCGCGTCGCCAGGCAGCGGATCGCCGCGCTCGATGTAGCCGAAGCCGCTGTCGGGCCGCGTCGCAGCGATACCGAAGGTCACCAGCATTCCGGAAGCTGCGACTTCGGCGGCGCGCCAAACCGCAGCCTTGAACGCATCCGCGCCGCGGATCGCATGGTCGGAGGCGAGGACGAGAAGAACGGGATCGTCGGCCTTATGCGCCATTGATGCAGCGATCGCGGCGACGGCCACTGCGGCCGCGGTATTGCGGCCGGCGGGCTCGAGGACGATGCGGGCGCCGATGCCGATTTCCGCAAGCTGATCCTGCACCAGGAAGCGGTGCGCCTCGTTGCAGACAACGATGGGTTGTGACGCTGAATGCGCTCCGTCCGCGGTCTCTTTGGCGCGCAGGGCGGTGTCCTGCAGCAGGGTGCGCCCAGTGACCAGCGGTAGAAATTGCTTGGGCAGCATCTGGCGCGACAGCGGCCACAGCCGGCTGCCCGCGCCACCGCAGAGGATGACGGGGGTTATTCCTCGAGACATGGCCGGCATTCCTCAGCAAGCTCTTCTGCGTCACCCGTCTGATGTGCCATGACGGAATTGACTGTAACACCGCCTGACGAGTCAAGTGGCCTTCTGCTCGGCGCGCGCGTGTTCCGAATAGATGCTGCGTAACCCCTGCTCGAGGAGGATCGAAGGCCGCCAGCCGAGGGCGGCAAGCCTGGAGTTGTCCAGGAGTTTCCTCGGCATTCCGTCCGGCTTGCTGCGGTCCCAGACGATCCGGTAGGTCCCGCCGACCGCACGCTGAACGGCTTGGGCGAGCTCGGCGATCGTGAGCTCTTCGCCGCTGCCGATGTTGACCAGCGGCGCCCGCTCGGCGTCAAGGAGCAGTTGAAGTCGCTCCTCCGACAATTCCATGAGGTGCACGCAAGCATCGGCCATGTCGTCGCTGTGCAGGAATTCGCGCCGCGGTCTGCCGGTGCCCCAGAGCGTCACGCTTTCCGCGCCGCTGACCTTGGCGTCATGAAACTTGCGGATGAGCGCGGCCAGCACGTGGCTGGTCTGCAGATCGTAGTTATCCCCGGGACCGTACAGGTTGTTCGGCATCGCGCACAGGTAGCGTGTGCCGTATTGGCGGTTATAGGCCCAGCACATCTCGAGCCCGGCGATTTTCGCGACCGCGTAGGAACGGTTGGTCGGTTCGAGCGGGCCCGTAAGGAGGTATTCCTCTTTGATCGGTTGCGGGCAGTCGCGGGGGTAGATGCAGGCGGTACCCAGAAACAGCAGTTGGCGCACGCCGCTGCGATACGCTTCGCCGAGGACATTCGTCGTCAGGACGAGATTCTGGAAAATAAAATCCGCCGGATAAATACTGTTGGCGAGGATGCCGCCGACTTTCCCCGCGGCGTGGAACACGACGTCGGGTTTCTCCGCTTCGAAGAACGCCCGCACCGCGTGCTGATCGAGCAGATCCAGTTCGGCTCGCGCGCGGACCAGGATATTGCGGTAACCCTTCGCACGCAGCCGGCGTACGATGGCCGATCCCGCCAGCCCCCGATGACCGGCGATAAAAATTTTGCTATCAGGCGTCATGGAGTGCGGGCAGGCGTTTTGAACGCGCCCGGTATCACTCGTGGCGATCGTAGGTCTTGTGGCCGTGGCGGCGCGATAACTCGTCGCGCTGCGCGCTCCGCAGATCCTCGCGCACCATCTCGGTGACCAATTCGGCGAACCCGATTGTCGGCTCCCATCCCAGGTTTTCCTTGGCCTTGCGCGCGTCGCCGCAGAGCGTGTCGACCTCGGTAGGCCGGAAATAGCGCGGGTCGATGCGCACGATGACCTGCCCGCGCTTTAGCTCCGGCCAGCGTGCCGCATTGAATTGCTCGATACGGCCGGTTTCGTCGGTGCCGCGACCTTGCCACGCCAGCGCAATACCCAGCTCGCCGGCTGTCGCATCGATGAATTCGCGCACGCTGTGCTGCTTGCCTGTCGCAATCACGAAATCCTCTGGCACTGCCTGTTGCAGCATCAGCCACTGGGCGATGACGAAATCCTTGGCATGGCCCCAGTCGCGCTGGGCGTTCAGATTGCCGATGTACAGGCAGTCCAGAACCCCCAGCGCGATACGCACAAAAGCGCGCGTAATCTTGCGCGTGACGAAGGTCTCGCCACGCACCGGCGACTCGTGGTTGAACAGAATGCCGTTGCAGGCGAACAGGCCGTAGGCTTCGCGGTAATTCACCGTGATCCAGTAGGCGTAGAGCTTCGCTACGCCGTAAGGCGAGCGCGGGTAAAAGGGCGTGGTTTCCTTCTGCGGCGTTTCCTGCACCCGACCGTAGAGTTCGGAGGTCGACGCCTGGTAATAGCGGGTTTTCTTTTCCAGCCCGAGAATGCGGATCGCTTCCAGCAAGCGCAGGGCACCGACCGCATCGGCATTCGCGGTGTACTCGGGCTCTTCGAACGACACCGCCACGTGGCTTTGTGCGGCGAGGTTGTAGAGTTCGTCCGGCTGAACCTGCTGCACGATGCGGACCAGGCTGGATGAATCGGTCATGTCGCCATGATGCAGGATCAAGCGGCGATCCTTTTCGTGCGGATCCTGATACAGGTGGTCAATACGCTGGGTATTGAAGCTCGACGCGCGGCGCTTGATGCCGTGCACGATATAACCCTTCTCGAGCAGGAACTCGGCGAGATAGGCGCCGTCTTGGCCGGTAATGCCAGTGATCAGGGCTTTTTTGGTCATATCTATTCCTCACTCTGCCCAGAGCTTGAGGCGGCGGCAGAGGATTTCGGCGGCGACGCCGTAGGCGACGAGGCCTGCCATGTAGAGGTAGAACATCACGTGCTGCGGTACTCCGGTAAATTCGGCGGCGAGTGCAAGTGCGCCGATCGCGAATGAAAGGACAGCGAGAGTGGCGACGGTCTGGTTGCTCGAGAGGCCAAGCGCGAGCAGGATGTGGTGCAAGTGCTGACGGTCGGCGTGGAACGGGTTGCGGCCACGCAATGCGCGGCGTACGAGCAGCGTGACGGTGTCGCCGATCGGCAGCGCAAGGATCCACACCGCGGTGATCGGCGCGAGCGCGGGGTGCTCGGCCATCGCGAGTCGCACCGCGAACCAGCCGAGCAGGAGCCCGAGCAGCAGGCTGCCGGTGTCGCCCATGAAGACCGCGGCCTGCGGGCGCCAGGGCGAGCGCGCATTGAAGTACAGGAAACCCACCGCGGCGCCCGCGGCGATGCAGATCGTGGCGAACTCGGGGGCGTGGCCGCCGAGGCTCGCCGCGGCGCCGAAGTTGACGCAGGCGGCGAGCGCGAGCGCGCCCGCGAGCCCGTCCAGGCCATCGGCCATGTTGATGGCGTTCATCACGCCGACCAGCGCGAATATCGTGAGCGGGATCGCCCAGCGCCCGAGCGTGAAGAGCTGCGTGCTCATCAGGTGCCCGAGATGAGTGAGCAGCACGTCGCCGCTGAATGCGAGCAGTGCGGCGGCCGCGACCTGGAAGCCGAATTTGGGCACCGAGCGCAGCTCGTGGCGGTCGTCGAGCACGCCGCCCGCGAGTGTGATCCCCACGGCAGCCGCGAGCAGCGGCGAGAGGTTCGTGGCGAGGCCGGTGAACGCGTAGGCGGTGAGGAAGGCGGCGCCCATCGCGAGGCCCCCGATCGTGGGCACGGGGCCCTCGTGGTTCTTGCGCGGCCCGGGCTGCGCGAGCAGGCCCCAGCTGCCCGCCGCGCGCGAGAGCACCGGGATGACGGCCGCCGTGATGCTCAGCGCCAGCAGAAAACCGAGGATTTCCCCCATCGTGACCGGAACCCTAGCATTTCCCGGTTTCCGGCGATACGATTCCGTCCTCTCCGGAGTCCTGCCTGGCGCTCACATCCTTTCGCATGACGGTATTCGCCGCCGCTGCCGCGGCGCTGTTCGGCGCGCCAGCGCGCGCGGATGAGGCGTCGTTCGTAAACGTCGCGGGGCAACCGCCTGTGGTGCTTGCCGCGGCGCCCGCGGGCCGCGGCGATCCGGCGATCGAGCAGCTTCTTATCCGCCCGTCCGATTTGTGGGAGCGGCTGCGGCAGGGTTTCGGCATGCCCGATCTGGACAGCCGCCTCGTCGCGGTGCACGAGGCTTGGTACGCCGCGCGGCCGGAGCTGTTGCGCGGGATCCTCGCCCGGGCGCGGCGCTATCTGCATTACATCGTCGAGGAGGTCGAGCGCCGCGGCCTGCCGACCGAGCTCGCGCTGCTGCCCGCGGTGGAGAGCGGCTTCAACCCGATGGCGCTCTCGCCCGCGCAGGCCTCGGGCCTGTGGCAGTTCATTCCGGGCACCGGCACGCGCTACAAGCTCGCGCAGACGGCGCATTTCGATGCGCGGCGCGATGTGCTCGCCTCCACCGGCGCTGCGCTCGATTACCTGCAAGCGCTCCATGCGCTGCACCACGACTGGCATCTCGCGCTCGCTTCGTACAACTGGGGCGAGCAGGCCGTGACGCGCGCGGTGGCGCGGCGCGGCGCGCGCGGCGGCGGCTTCGAGAGCCTCGTGCTGCCCGAGGAGACGCGCAATTACGTGCCGCGCCTGATGGCGCTGCGCAACATCGTACTGGAACCGGAAAAATTCGGCCTCGACCTGGGCGATCTGCCCGATGAGCCCTACTTCACCAGCGTGGCGCTCGATCTCAATCTGGACCTCGGCCTCGCCTCGCGCCTCGCGGATGTGCCCTACGAGGATCTGCTCGCGCTCAACCCGGGCTACAACCGGCCGCTCGCCGTGGGCGCGGTGCGCACCGCGCTGGTGGTGCCCGCCGAGCGCGCCGAGTTCCTGCGCCTGAGCCTCGAGCGCTACCGCGAGGAGCGCTCGCGCGAGCCGCCGCCCGCCAGCCGCCGCAAGCGCTAGTCCGGGCTTGCGGTACTGCCGGTGCCGCCGCCGGCCCCGGCGCCGCCGGTCGGCGTGCCGGACGTGGTGGTCGTCGTTGTTGTTCCGTCGCCGGTCGTGCCCGCGGGCCCTGCGGGCGGCACGGCGCCTCCTTTGATGGCTTCCTGGTAGGCATATCCTGCGCGGCCTGGATCGCCCTCGACAACGTATCCTGCGCCTGCTTCGGGCATCTTGCGCGGCCGCTTGCAGCGCGGCGTTGCCCGGCTGCGCGGCGGCCTGCGCGGCGAGCTGTCTCGCGTTGACCTGTGTGGCCGCGGCCAGCGCCGAGGCTCGCACCACCACCGGCGTATTGACCGGCAGGTTTTGCGTCGCGGCCAGGTTGTTGAGGACCGTCTGCACGGCGGCGGTGGCCGCCGCGGTCGGCTGCGGCGCGGTGGGGCCCTGCCCCGTGGTGGAGCTCGAGAACTGGCCGACGCCGATGGTCTGCGTGCCTTGCGGCGTTTCCATGGCGAGCGCGCCCGCGTTGACGGCGGCGATCACCGCCTGGGTTACCGGGTCGATGGTCACGCTGCCGTCCGTGCCGCGAATGCCAATGGTCACGGTGCTGGCGGTCATGCGGAATGCATCGCGGTTGGTCGAGCCGATCACGCCGGTGATGAAGCGCAATCCGCCCTACAGCAGGCTGAATACGGCGCTGCTGTCGCTCACGCGCTGCTTGTTGTACCGGTAATCGACGATGCGGAAGCTCGAGCGCTCGGCGAGCGCCATCACCTGGCCATCCTCGAACTTGATCACCGCGCTGCTCTTGTCGCCGGTGTTGATGGTGGCGCCCGATTCGATCAGGTCGCCGACCTTGAGGTTGCGCTGGGTGCCGCCGAAGGTGGCGGTGCCGCTCATGTCGTGCACGTAAGCGGCCTGGGCGAACGCGTTGCCGGCGCAAAGCGCGAGCATGGCGGATATCAGAACGGCGAACAACCGGGCCATGACGAGTCTTCCTGAATCAGTATTCGGCGTCAGGTTATGCGCAGTTCGCCGCGATATCAAATGCATGCGCGGGCAAGCGCCGAGCGCTGCACGCCGGGCGCGGCGCACAGCACATCGAGCCGCCCGGCGCGGCGCGCGAGTTCGAACAGCTTCGCGTCCTGCCAGCGCAGCGCGCGCGCCGCGTTCGCGCGTAGCGCGGCGCGCGTTTCCGGCGCCAGCGTGTCCCAGTGCCCGAAGCCGGCGTCGGCGAGCGCGATCTGCACCTCCGGCTCCCAGGGGCCGAGCAGGGCTGCGCTGCGCAGCGCGGTTTCGAACTCGCGGTCGGGCTCGGGCAGCCGCGCTTTCAGCAGCGCGATGTTGGCCCAGGTGTAGGGCGAGCCGGGCCGGCGCCGCGCCGCCTCGCGCTGGTATTCGAGCGCCTGGCGTAGGTACCCTTGCGCGACCGCATCGCCCGCCTTGAGCGGCAGTGCGCGGTACTCGTAGAGCCGCGCGATGTCTTCGAGGTAGTTCGGCTGGCCCGGATCGAGTTCGTGCGCTTCGCGCAGCCGGCTGCGCGCGTAGGTCCATTCCTCGACTGAGGGTTGGCGGCGCTTTGCTTCCCAGGACTTGACGAGAACGCGCGCTTCGAAGCCGTGCAGATCGGCGAGGCCGCGCGGCAGCGCGAGTGCCGAGAGCCCGGCGAGGGCGGCGAGAAAAACGCCGCCCGCAATTCGCCTCAGCTGGGGCTCGCCGTGCTGCCGGTGCCGCCGCCGCCCGCGCCGGCGCTGCCGCTGGGCGTGCTGGAGGAGGTGCCCGTCGGCGAGCCGGTGGCACCGGAGGCGACAGCGGTCTGGATCGCGCCCTGCACGGTGGCCAGCGGCACGCCTGCCGTAACCGCCCCCTGCGTCACGGAATCGGGTGATGCGCCGGCGCCGAGCGCCGCATTGACCACGACCTGAACCGGCGCGCCCGCGTTGATCATCGCGCTCACCGCGCCGGCGGGATTGCCGCTGGCGGTGACCAGCGCGGCGGTCACGAGGCCGGGGTTGAGCCCGGCGGCGAGCGCCTGCTGCGCGATCTGGCCGAGCGTCGCGCCGGCGGCGAGCTGCGTATTGACCTGCGCCTCGATCTGCTCGATCGACATGCCGGCCTGGAACTGCGCGGCGGCGAGCGGCGCGAACGCGGCAAGCGCGAACGCGACGAGGACGGTTCTCAGGCTACGGACTTGCATGGCGGCCTCCAAGGGAGATGGACGCAAAACGCAGTATACGCCCCTTTTCCCTGCAGGGGGTTAGCGCAGGCCCTTGAACGGGTCCCCCGTCTCCTGCTGCGGCAGGCTCGGGCCGAGCAACCGTGCGAGGCGCTCCCGGGCGGGCTCGTGGCCGAGTGCGCCCGCACGGCCCAAAAGGTCGCGCGCCCTGACGGTGTCGCGCGCCACGCCCAGGCCTTCGTCGTGCAGCAGCGCGAGCCGGAAGAGCGCATCGGCGTCCCCGGCCGCGCCCGCCTTTTCATACCAGGACGCCGCGGCGGCGGGGTCGGGCGCCGTGCCGCGACCTTCCTCGAGCGCGATCGCGAGCCGCAGTTGCGCGTCGCGGTGTCCCTGTTCGGCGGCGCGTCGCAGCCAGCCGAGCGCTTCCGCCGCACCCGCTGGATCGGCGGCGAATTGAAGCGCGATCCGGTACTGGCTCGCGGCATCGGCGAGCATGGTCCGGGCGGGCGCGTGCTCCTGCCGCGCCGCCTGTTGCAGCCAATCGAGCGCTTCGCGCGCGTTCGCGGCGCCGCCGCCGGCGAGCAGCAGCCGCGCCGCGGCGAACTGCGCCTCGGGCAGGCCGGCGCGCGCCGCCGCCTGATAGCGCGCGAGCGCGCTGCCGTATTCGCCGCCGGGCACCTGGCCCTGCTCGAGCAGGTGGCCGAGGCGGTAGCTCGCGGGCGCAAAATTCCTCTGCGCCGCGCGCCGGTACGCCGCCGCCGCGCCCGCAAGGTCCGGTGGCCCGCCGGCGCCGGCTTCAAGCAGGCTCGCGGCGTTGAAGTCGCCTTCGGCGAGGCCCTGCGCCGCGGCTTTGCGGTACCACGCGAGCGCGAGCGCGGGCGCTCGCTCGCCGCCGAGGCCGTGCTCGTGGAGCCAGCCGAGATTGACCTGCGCGCGCGCGTGGCCGCGCGCGGCGGCGGTTTCGTACCATTCGCGCGCGCGCGCCGGATCGGCGGCTGTGCCGACGCCATGCTGCAGGAAAAAGCCGAACGCGTTCTGCGCTTCGAGTTGGCCGCGCTTCGCGGCGCGCTCGACCAGGCGCAACGCCTGGCCCGGATCGCGCGGTACGCCGCGGCCCTCGTAGGTCATCATGCCGAGCGTGTACTCCGCCTCGGCATCGCGCTTGCGCGCGCGCGCGATCAGATCATCGAGCGAGGCGTCCTGGGCCGCCGCGCTGAGCGCGGCAGCGGCCATGAGCACTGCGGCGACAGCCCTCATGACGCGCGGCATCGGATCTCCGGAAAGGAACGCAGAATTACCTGTCCATTGAGGGTCACCCCAATTCGGTACCAGATCGATGTTTAGTTTCCGGTGTCCCGTCGCTGTTGCGGCCAGCACATGTGCCGGCCGCAACAGCGAATTCCTGCGGCGTGCGGTTGCCGAGAGCCTCTTGAGGCCGACTCTCATTGTAATCCGCGCGCCAGGCCTCGATCTCCCGCTTGGCGTCTTGCATGGAAACGAACCAGTGCGAGTTCAGACATTCCGCCCGGAAATGAGCTTGTGAAAAGGAAGCGAGTGAGCACGCGAGAATGGGTCGGGCCATTTCTCGTGCAGGAACTTCTGGCGCATAGCATTTATGATTTGATGCCCTTGCCGCCTGAATCGGGAAGTGCTTACCTTGCTTTCCACAAGAGTTGGATTGGGCGGCCGACGGATGAATGTGCCTCGTTGTATGTCGGGGGAAACACCGGGAAATCAGCTCGGTTTCGAACGAGGCTTGGTGACCTGTTCGCAGACGCGTTTGGATTGTTCGGGGTGGATACGGGGCATCACTCGGGAGGTCAGTCCATTCACCGATGGTGCCGCGAAAATCGGGTAAGCCCGTTAAATCTGTACCTTGCGTGGGTCGCTAGGTGCCTCTGTCACCGCTGCTTGGAAGTTAAACTCTGTCGGGAGTTGTCACCAGTCCTGAACCGGAAGGCCCCAGCCCGGTGTAGCGTCCACGGATGATCCCGATGTTTGGGCGATGCGCAGCGTCGGCGAACGTCCGAGTGCTGAGGGCTTTGGGACGTTGACCGCTACGGCAACCAGCGTATTATGTTTATGAGTTGGATGTTGCAGCAATTTGCACATGGACGATGATCGAAAATCTCTGCTCGACTCCGCCACCGAATGGTTCGCCATTCTGGGCAAGTACCTGCGTTCCGTCTTCACGTGGCCTACAGTCGAGGAGCCCGACGTAGGCGATCCGGTGCAAGCGACGGATCCGGACTTCGAGGGCTGGCTGCACAACGACCAGATGGTCACCGGAAATCCAGCCAGCCGCTACGGCGACGACGCGCCTGGATACCTGACCGGAAACGGACTCGGCAGCCTGGAGATTGGCGCGGCCGACGACTGAAGCGCGGCTGTTCCTACCGATTCCTGGGCGTTCCCTTTCCGTCGGTCGGACGATCGGGTTCTTGTGGTCCTGGAGGCTGTTCAGCCTTTGGGGTTGATGCCGCTGATTCCCGTGTTTCGGACTTTGGGTCGGCAACTGGGACACCGTCTTTGTCGAGGTGCCACTCGCCGATGGTCGGCCTCTCCGGGGGCGTGCCCAGCTTGGCGCGGTTGTCGGTCTGCGCGCCAACGGTGTCCCACACTGCTCGATTTCCCCCGTGGTGCGGGCTCACCTTGCCGGCTTTTACCGTCGCGTTATAGTCCTCACTCAGGGTACCTTGCTCCTAGGAGACTTCCCGTCTGCGCGAATCGAGGGTCGTGGAGGCCCGGGTTTCCGTCGCACGAATCCGCGCCGCGATGTCATTGCCAAGGGCTTGCCCTGGCGCAACGCCCCGACCGGCTTGGCGCTCCCGAATTGCACCGTCGTTCGTGGCCGCCTGATTCCGCATCGCATCGACGTTCCTGGACGCATCGCTTTGGTCGAAGTCGTCGCGTAGCGTCGAAGAGGTCCAGCCGAGCAGTTGCGGCAGCGGGCGACTCGGCGTCAGCGGGCTGTCTCCGGGAATGAATAGATTGCCCACATCGCCACCCTTCGCATAAGCGAAGGCGATCTCCGAGACGGCGCGTTGCAACTTGATCGGATCGTCCTCGCGAAGCAGTCCGCGCTCCGAGAGTCTGCGCGCAGCGTAGTTGGTGAAATCGGTCTGGGCGCCGCTGCTCCACTCGCGCATGAACTGCGCGGTCCGGGCGAGTTCCTTGGATCGACCATAGGCGTTCTCGCTAGAGGACTGATGATCGACTGCCTCGCGATACGACGAGTCGAATCCGGAAGTGGAAGCTGTCCGGCTGCCCCGCGCCCATTGGTAGGCATCGGAGGATCGGAACTCCTTGACGAGTGCAGTCGCTTCCGACAGTTGGGCGGTTTCGACGGCCTTGCGTGCGTAGTCGTAAGCGCTTTGGAGTCGTTGCTGGTCGACGTGTCGGCCCTCCACCTTCGCCTGCGCACCGATCTCGGTGAGGGGAATCATGGCGCCGGCGGAGGCCGATGCGGCAACGCTCTTGCCGACGGTCGAGTCTTCACCCAATCCCAGCCGCCGGTTGACCTCACGGGCCACCGAGTTCAGTGTCTGGAACTGCGTCGATGTGGAGCCGCCGTCGGACGTGGTGCTTGCGCCGGAACGTTGTTGTGTGCGCTCGAAAGTTTCCTGGATGCCGAGTGCCCGTGTTAGGGCGGTAGCCTGGCTCCGCTGCATGGACTCGCGCTCGGACCGGGCGAGCGTTTCCGTCTCGCGCGCGTTTTCCGTGAGGGCCGTCGCCTGGCGCTCCGTGAAGGTGAAGGTCGTTGCCAGCCGGCTCAGCGTGGCCTGGTATCGGAAGACTCCCGCATCCGAGCCAGCGCCCTGAATGGTGGTGCCGTGGGCATCACTCGTCGTGGACATGAACGCGGAGGTCCTGGTCGGGGCGAGTTGCTGCTGGTCGAAGGAGACAACGTCCTGGCTTACGTTGCCCTTGGAAGCGCTGGCAGACTCTCCGGACACGGCCGACTGCATCGGCCCGACACCCGTCACCGCCTGAAAGGCGACTTCGCCGCCCTTGATGATCGCGGTCGCGATGATCGGGATCGAGATCACCATGTAGCCCGCCACGGCTTGGTCGGAGATAGCGCCGTTGTAGATGCTGGACGCGGTTTCGAGGGCCAGGCCTTGGGTCGCCGCGCCCATGCGCGCCGCGGCCTCGAGGTTCTTGGCGCTCGCCAGGGTGGCCACGTAGTTAAGGATTGCATAGAGCGGTGGCCAAAGCTGGATCCAGACGAGACTCAGGACGAAGCTTTTGATCGCTAGACCGAGGCCTCGCCCCTGAGCCAGGAGAAACAGCAGGAAAACGAACGGAAAGACGGCGTAGATGATTGCCTCGATCACGTTGCGCACCAGCGGCAGGGCCTGCTCGGCGATCTTGCCCATGGTCAGGAACGATGAGTTGATCGAGGCCGTGGCGTTGGCGCGGGCCGTGGCGATCATCACGGAGGCCGGGTCATTGATCTTCTGGCCGACGATGCTGCTCGTGTCCTGAACCAGGTTGATCATGATGTTCTGCCGCAGGAGGTCGGCGGCGCTTTGCGCCGCGGTCGCGATCCGGGTCTTGTAGTAGGCCTGCTCGATCTGGCTGTCGATCACGCCTTGCGCGGCGGTTGCGTCGAGCGACGGATTCAACTGGAACGCGAGGATCGCACGGGCACGGGCCACCTCGGCCGGCAGGCGGTTAGCGAGATAGGTGTACACATTGGGACAGGTATCGACCTGAACCGGGTTGCCGAAGGTCGAAAAGCGGGCCGGATTGGGAGTCCCCATCAGCGCCCAGATGTCGGTGCTCTGGGAGAAGCTCGCCGGGTCGATAGTGCCGTCCTGCAGGTCGTAGAGGGTGCAGTTGTAGACGAACGCGATCAGGTCGGTGCGAAGCTGAGGGTCCGCTACATTGGCCCTGCGCGAGGCCTGGATCAGCCGGTTGCCGAACATGACGCCGTTCTTCTGGTACGTAAGTTCGCCGGGGAGCTGCGCGTTCGGTGCCGGGATCACCTGGAACGCGGTCTCGAAGAACCGCGTCATCACGTCGCCCACCTTGCTCGTGTAGTGGCCGAAGAAAGCGACGCCGATCGGGACATTGCCGACCGCGACCGGTGCCTGGCTTCCCAGTTTGTCCACGATCACGACATCGGCCTTGGGGAGGAAGAGGGCGTAGTAGAGGAACAGGAATCCCATCAACCAACCCCAACCCTGAAAGCGCCCCGGCGTGAAGAGTCCCGCGAACGCGGCGACTATCACGCCAGTCACCGCAACGGTCTTGATGAGGCCGAAATAGTCGTCGCCGCCCATGATGGCGGCGATGGCGTTGAATACCCCGGTCAGGGTATCGACATTGCCGTAGGCGTAGATCTCGAACATGGAGGCGCGAAGGTCGGTCGGGGGACGGCGGCCCGCCCGGCGGTCGGCGCTAGGAGCCGCGTGAGCCCGAGTTGGCGCTGAAATCGAGCATCGCCTTCACCGCCGCGGGCATCGAGCTCCAGAGTTGCCGTTCCAGGGTCTGCAGGTCCTGCGTCATGGACGAGACCGAGCGCACTTTGGCGTACGCAGTCTGTTTCTCGGTTAGAAGTTGCCGCTGGGCTTCCTGGCCATTGCTCCGTAACGTCTCCACGTACTGTTGCTCGATCGCGGTGCGCTTCAAGGTCTGCGAGAGCGCCGTCATGGCCTGCCGAATCACGCGATTGAGGAAAGTCTCGGCGTAGTCGAGCGCGATCACGTCCTTGTAGGTTTCGATCAGCGTCTCGGCAGTGTTGGAGCCCGGAACGGCGTTGGCGACCGCCAGCATCTTATAGACCGGTTCCGTGGTGTTGTTGATGAAGCCGATGTCGGCGGCGGTCTGCGGGGTGCGGTTCACGATGTTGTCGGACATGCGGCGCAGCCGCTCTGAAACCAGGCGCGTGAAGGGTTTTGCGGAGATGGTGGTACGGGCGGGGTTGAGGCACTCGGCCGGTTCGTCGCAGACGTAGACCTCGATATCGACGTTGCCCTCCGTGGCGGACGCGCCGCGCCCGAGCAGCAGATCGCGCAGGCCCACGATGCTCGGCTCGACGTAGCGCGGCATCGCGCCGCTGCCGTCATCCTCCGGCGGGTAGAGGATGACGGTGCCGATCACGCTCATGATCAGTTCCTTCTCCTGCTGGCTGATGGTGCCGCCCACCTGGTTCAGCGCCATCCAGATCACGTTCCCCTTCACGAAGGTGGCGTTGCGAACGTTCGGATCGCTGGAGTTGGCGGCGCTCTTGACCACCGCCGGGGCGTTGGTTGCACAGGCAAGCCGCGCATCGACGCGATCGGTCACGCTTCCCAGGTACTGGGAGATGTTCGCGCAGCCGCTTTGCACCGAGTTGTCGTATTCGCCGACAACGCCGTTAACTAGCGCCTGCGCGGCCTCGCAGGAGTTGATGTTCATCGCATTGATCTTGTTGATCTGGTCCTGCAGCTCGGTGAGCAGCTTGTCGATATCGGGGGAGATCGACTGGAGCGCGAGCTTGAAGGCATAGCCCACCGCGTTCGAACCTATGTTCTGCAGGAGCGCGACGAACTGCTGCTTGTTGATGAAGGAGAACGCGCCCCCGAACAGGTCGATCCCGCCGCAACCCGCCCGCAGGCTCGGGAGCTGCGCGTTGACGAGCGGGTAGTTTCGGCCCGGCGCGCGCATCATGAGGCTGCCGCCGGTGTAGAGGTTCATCGCCTGGCCGCGGAAGGCGCCGGGCGAGGTGACATTGCCGAGCGCCCCCAGATCATTGAACATTGCCTGCATCTCGGCATTGAGATCGGCGGGCCGGCTGGCGGTGGGCGCCGTCACCAGGGCAACCGCGAGCAAGCAGGCCATGAAGCGTTTCGGTCGGGTGGTCATCGATACTCCTTTGCATCGCTAGAGCGGGTTCTCGCGCGGGTCCTGCGCAAGTGCGGCGATGCGCTCGACGAGATCGGTCATCGCCATCACGCCGAAGCCGACGGGGCGGATCTGCCGCTTGGACGGTGCCGTGAGGTAAAGCGCCGGCACGACCGATGCGTTGAGGCGCGTCGCGATGCCGTTGTCCAGTTGAGGATTCGGGTATTCCGGCAGGCCGCGGCCGTCGAGACTTACGGGAAAGACCATCATCCCGAACTCCTGCTCGAATCGTTTCAGGATGGGTGCGAAGCGATGGCAGTAGGGGCAGTCGCTTCTGAAAATGAAAAGCAGTCCATGCGTCGAGGCAAGATTCCGGACCACCTGTGCTTGCCGAATCTGTTGCTGTTCATCGAAGGCGCCGATCGCCATCGAGTTGGTCGGTCGGCCGGACAGCCCGTAATCGAGCTCGGGCACGGTCCAGACGAGGCGCTGCCAGCGCTCCGCGAACACCTCGGACTTGTTCATGACGAAGCGCTGGTAGCGCATGTAGGCGACCAGATTCGTATCGGTCGGGTTCATGACGGCGACGCGCTTTAGCTCATCGAGGCGCTGTTGCATCGCCTCGAACTCGACCAGCTCTGCTGGGCGGCTCGGCGGGGGTGGGGC
>SBAS01000049.1 GCA_005240145.1 Nitrosomonadales bacterium
AGTACACTTATCCACAAACCAGACTATGACGGGAAGGCAAAAGCCCCTGGTCAAAATTCAACGCGCAGAGCTGGTCAAATTTAAACGCGCGCCGACACTGGTTGCGCTCCTGCTCGTTCATCATCGGGATATGCCAGTACGGCACGAGCTTGCTCAATACCCAGTCCGCGCCGATCCTGGCCGTGAGCATCTCCGGGTGATCCTTCAGGATCTCCTGGCACAGGTCGATGGCCTGGCTGCCCTGGTCCAGTTGCAGCAGGCAGAGGGACGCCTTCTTCAGGGTTTCATCGTCGGTCGGCGTCAGCTTCAGCCCCGCCTTGTAGGCGGCGACGGCTTCCTGCAGGCTGCCGAGATGCTGAAGCGCGTCGCCGCGGACGATCCACCCGTCCGAATGCTCGGGAAATCGGTCGGTGTAATCCTTGAACGTCCTTGCCGCACTGCCGACATCTCCCAGCTCCCGCTGGCAAACGCCCATGTTGAACAGGGCGTCGGCGTCTTCCTTTCCGGCATTGCGGATCTCCTGCAGCAGTTGCAGCGCGCGGCCGTGGTTTTTCACCAGCGCGAGCATCATCGCGCACACTCTCTTCGCCTCGTAGTTGCCCGGTTCCTTGCGACACAGGGCTTCGCATTCCGCGATTGCTTCGGCGTGCTGGCCGTCGCGGAATTTCTGCTTGAGCGCGTCGATGCTGCCCTCGGCGCTGCTTAGCTGAACGCCTGAATGCCGGTCATGGCGCGGCCGAGAATGAGGGCGTGGATGTCGTGGGTGCCCTCATAGGTGTTTACCACTTCAAGGTTGACGAGGTGGCGCGCGACGCCGAACTCGTCGGAGATGCCGTTGCCGCCCATCATGTCGCGCGCCATGCGCGCGATGTCGAGGGACTTGCCGCAGGAGTTGCGCTTGAGGATGGAGGTGATCTCGACCGAGGCGGTGCCTTCGTCCTTCATGCGGCCGAGGCGCAGGCAGCCCTGCAGGCCGAGCGTGATCTCGGTCTGCATGTCGGCGAGCTTTTTCTGGATGAGCTGGTTGGCGGCGAGCGGGCGGCCGAACTGCTTGCGCTCGAGCACGTACTGGCGCGCTCGATGCCAGCAGTCTTCGGCTGCGCCCAGCGCGCCCCAGGCGATGCCGTAGCGCGCCGAGTTGAGGCAGGTGAACGGGCCCTTCAGCCCACGCACGTCGGGAAAAGCGTTTTCCTCCGGGCAGAACACGCCGTCCATGACGATTTCCCCGGTGATCGAGGCGCGCAGGCCGACCTTGCCGTGGATCGCGGGGGCGGAGAGCCCCTTGCTGCCCTTATCCAGGACAAAGCCTCTGATGGCTCCCTCGTCATCCTTTGCCCACACCACGAAGACGTCGGCGATGGGGGAGTTGGAAATCCACATCTTCGTGCCGCTCAGGCTGTAGCCGCCCTTCACCGTCTTCGCCTTCGTGATCATCGAAGCCGGGTCGGAGCCGTGGTTGGGTTCTGTGAGGCCGAAGCAGCCGATCCACTCGCCCGAGGCCAGCCTGGGCAAATATTCTTGTTTGGTAGAAGAAGAACCAAACTCAAAAATTGGAACCATTACCAGCGAGGACTGCACGCTCATCATCGAGCGGTAGCCCGAATCCACGCGCTCGACTTCGCGCGCGATCAGGCCGTAGCTGACATAGTTCAGGCCGGGTCCGCCGTACTGTTCCGGGATGGTGGGCCCGAGCATGCCGAGTGCGCCCATCTCCGGGAAGATCTTCGCATCGGTCTTCTCGTGGCGGAAGGCTTCGAGCACGCGCGGCGCGAGCTTGTCCTGGCAATAGGCGCGCGCCGCGTCGCGCACCCTGCGCTCGTCCTCGCTCAACTGCTGGTCGAGAAGGAGGGGGTCGTCCCAGGCGAACTTGGCTTTGGCTTTGGGTTTCTCCGGTGCATTCATGCGCTTCTCCAGTATCCATCGGATTTTACGGGTAGATTGCGGGCCGGGGATATTCGAACCAGTGACACCCGAGCAGACAGCCAGGGAAGAGATTGACCGCCAGCTCGCTGCCTGCGGCTGGATTGTCCAGGATCACAAGGCGATGAACCTGGGTGCGGGGCCAGGAATTGCGGTACGCGAATTTCCGCTCGAGACGGGGCCCGTGGACTATCTGCTGTATGCCGGCAGCAAAGTCATCGGCGTGATTGAGGCGAAGCCGGAAGGACACCCCCTCAAGGGAGTGGAGATTCAAAGGTGGTTTAGGTTGAGCGTGGTTTCTATCTCCAGGGTTTAGTTTCCCGGGCGTAGGTAAACCTCCGGTTTCTGATTCACAGTAATAGCTCAATGTAATTGACTATTAAGGATAAATTTCAAACTTGCCGATAGTTTGAAATAGTATCAAAATGCTCAATATGGTTGAGCAAAGAAAGGACAGGCTAAACCCCCTTCTGAAGCTGATTCCGGCGGGATTGCTGGTTTCGGCGGCGTGGCTGCGCGCGCACGACTATCCGACAAATCTGGTGGCGTACTACGTCGCGTCGGGAAAGCTGGAATCGCCGGCCAGGGGGGTGTACCGGATTCCTGGACCGCCGCTGAAGTGGCAATCGGTGGCCGCGAGTCTTCAGTTGATTGAAGGATCGTATGTCCACATCGGCGGCCGGACGGCGATCGTGCAGCGCGGTCTGGGCCACTACGCGCGACTAAGCGGCGCGGAAAAGATCCTGCTACACAGTCCCGCACCGCTACCGCCCTGGGTCAACAAACTAGGTCTTCCAGAGAGATTCGAATCCCGTCCGGACGCGGCGTTCGGCGCGCTACGCGTCCACCGGGACGAGAAAGGCGTGCTGCGCAGGTTCGAGAAGCCGGAGGAGCCTGTCGCGCCCGAAGCGCTCGGTGAGCTGGGTCTGGCGGAGGTCAAGTGGGGCACATTCGACTGGCCGCTGATTTTCTCGGGCCAGGAGCGCGCCATTCTGGAATTGCTGCAGGATGTGCCGGATCGCGAGTCGATCTACGACGCCTATGTGCTGCTGCAGGGGCTGGGAACTCTGCGGCCGGACCGGCTCTCGGCGCTGCTGCGCGCCTGCCGCAGTATCAAGGCGAAACGCCTGTTTCTCGCGCTGGCGGCGCGTCTGAACCATGCATGGTTCAAGTATCTCGATTTGAAGGGGGTTGAACTGGGCACCGGCAAGCGCGCGCTCTTCCCGGGCGGCAAGCTCGATTCGAAGTACCAGATCACGCTACCGGCCGACCTCGATGAGCACGCCCGATAACCCGTACCGGGAGCAACTGCGGTTGCTGGTGCAGCTTCTGTCGTACGTCCGCGCAGAGGATTGCTTTGCACTCAAGGGCGGTACGGCCATCAACCTTTTCTATCGCGATCTGCCGCGCTATTCGGTGGACATCGATCTCACCTATCTGCCTGACGAAGACTACGCCGCCGCGCAACGCGGCATGGAGAAGGCGCTCGGCAGGATTGCCGAATCGCTGACTGTGGGCTCGCCGTCGTTTCCCGTGGCGCGAGGCGCCGCGGACACGTTGCTGGTGGGCGGCCCGGGGCCGCAGGTAAAAATCGAGGTGAATCCGGTGGTGCGGGGGACGGTTCACCCCGTGGCAGAAAAGCAGGTGCGAGAAGCGGTCAGCAGGGATTTCGGCTTTGCCGCGATCAAGGTGCTGGCCTTCGACGACGTGTATGCCGGCAAGCTGGTGGCGGCGCTGGACCGGCAGCATCCGCGCGATCTGTTCGATGTGAAGCTGCTGCTGGAAAACGAAGGAATCTCAGACTCGCTTTTTCGCACTTTCCTCGTCTACCTGGTTGGCCACAAGGGTTCGATTCCGGATGTTCTCGACCCTCTCGGCAAGAAGGTGGATTTTGAGGGACTCTACAAAGGGCAGTTCGACGGCATGACCGTAGAGCCGGCGCCCCTGAACGCGTTGCTGGAGGTGCGCGAACGGCTGGCGGAGGAAATCCGCTCGCGGCTAAGCAACGATGTGAAACGGTTTTTGCTCTCGGTCCAGAGTGGGCGTCCGGAATGGAAGTTGCTCGGCGTTGAAGGCGCGGCAAAGCTGCCCGCGGTCAAGTGGCGTCTGCTCAACCTCGGTAAGATGCAGCCCGATGCGATGGCGAAGGAGTTGTCGCGTCTTGAAAAGGTACTCTCCCGATGAACGGCAACGCCACCCAGCAGATCGTCAACAAGGCCTGGAGCTTCGCGCATGTGCTGCGCGACGACGGCCTGTCGTACATGGCCTACACGGAGCAGATCACGTTCCTGCTGTTCCTGAAGATGGCGGACCAGCAGACGAAAGCGCCGTTGAATCGCCCGAATATGATTCCGAAGGGAAAGAAGGGCGAGCGCTACGACTGGCGGACGCTGCTGGAGAAGGACGGCGAAGATCTGGAGGTGCAGTACCGCAAGACCCTGGAGCACTTGTCGCGTCAATCGGGGATGCTGGGCGAGATCTTCAAGAAGGCGAAGCCGGAAATCCAGAATCCGGCGACGCTCAAGCGCCTGATCGTCGATCTCATCGACCCCGAAGACTGGCTGTCGCTGGAAGCGGACGTCAAGGGAGACATCTACGAGGGTTTGCTCGCCAAGAGCGCATCCGAGTCGCCCAAGGGCGCAGGCCAGTACTTCACGCCGCGCGAGCTCATTAAGGCGATCGTCGAGGTGATGCGGCCCAAGCCCGACGACACAATCTGCGATCCGGCGTGCGGAACGGCCGGATTCCTGCTTGCCGCGCACGCGTTTGTAACGAAGAAGTACGGCAACAAGCTCGATCCAGATGAGAAGAAGCACCTGAGGACGTCTCTGGTGCATGGAACCGAGATCGTTCCGGCGACCGCACGGCTTGCCATCATGAACCTGATGCTGCATGGGATAAATGGCAACACCAGCCCTGTCGTGTCCGGCGTAGACAGTCTTGCATCGGATGACGGTGAGCGCTATTCGATGGTGCTCACCAATCCGCCCTTCGGCAAGAAGAGCTCTATCTCGATCGTTAACGAGGAGGGCGACCTTGAGAAGGAGGATGCGTCCTACGAGCGGCAGGATTTCTGGACGACGACCAAGAACAAGCAGCTCAACTTCCTGCAGCATATCAAGACGCTGCTGAAAATGAACGGCCGCTGCGCGGTGGTGGTGCCGGACAACGTGCTGTTCTAAGGTGGGGCGGGAGAGACCGTTCGGCGCCAGCTCCTGAAGCAGTTCGATGTGCACACTCTGCTGCGCCTGCCGACCGGCATCTTCTATGCGCAGGGCGTAAAGGCGAACGTGCTGTTCTTTGATGCCAGGCCCGCGCAGGAGGCGGCGTGGACTTCGCGCCTGTGGGTCTACGACCTGCGTACCAACATGCATTTCACCCTGAAGACCAATCCGCTCAAGCGCGCGGACCTGGACGAATTCGTCGGCTTCTTCAATCCGGCGAAGCGCCAGGAGCGCAAGGAAGGACCCGCGGACGGTCGCTGGAAGTCCTTCTCCTACGAAGATCTATCCAAGCGCGACAAGCTCAATCTCGACATCTTCTGGCTCAAGGACAAGTCGCTCGAAGATTCGGAAAATCTGCCGGAGCCGGACGTGCTCGCGCAGGAGATTGCCGACGACCTGCAGACCGCGCTTGACCAGTTTGCCGCGATCGCGGCGGAGCTCAAACGCTAGCCTTTACTTCACCCGCTCCAGAATTACCGCCAGTCCCTGGCCGACGCCGATGCACAGCGACACCGCCGCGTACCGGCTGCCGGTTTCCTTCAGCTGCCGCGATACGGTGAGCGCGAGCCGCGCGCCCGAGCAGCCTAGCGGATGGCCGATGGCGATGGCGCCGCCGTTGGGGTTGACGCGCGGGTCCTTGAAATCCACTTTCATGAGCGCGAGGCAGCCCAGCACCTGGCTGGCGAAGGCTTCGTTGATTTCGATGATGTCCATGTCCTTGAGCGAGAGTTTCGCGCGCTCGAGCGCTTTCGGAATGGCGTATGCGGGTCCCACGCCCATGATGCGTGGCTCCACCGCGGCCGAGGCGGCAGAGAGGATTTTCGCGATCGGCTTTTTGCCGTTCTTCTCTCCCCATGCCAGGTTCGCGATGATCAGCGCCGCGGCGCCGTCGTTCACCCCCGAGGCGTTGCCGGCCGTGACCACGCCGCCCTCGTACAGCGGCTTGAGTTTGGCGAGCGATTCCATGGTGGAGTCGCGCCGCGGATGCTCGTCTTGCATGATGATGGTCGGCGGGGCATCACGTTTTTTATTCGGAATTTTTATTTCCAGGATTTCTCCCTTGTAAAAGCCTTCGGACTCGGCCTTCGCATACTTCTTCTGCGAATCCAGGGCAAATTCGTCGGCCTGATCGCGCGAGACGCCGAATTCCTTCGCCACGTTGTCGCCGGTTTCGGGCATCGCCTGGTCGCCGTAGAGCTTGCGAAAGCGCGGGTTCGTAAATCGCGACCCGATGGTGGTGTCGTACACCTTCACGTCGCGCGAATAGGGCGATTCGGCCTTCGCCATAACGAAGGGAGCGCGCGACATGCTTTCCACGCCGCCCGCGATGTAGAGCTCGCCCTCGCCGGCGGTAATGGCGCGCGCGGCATCGGCTACCGCCTGCAGGCCCGAGGCGCAGAGGCGGTTCACGGTCACCGCCGGGACGCTGGGCGGCAGCCCCGCCATCAGCGTGGCGAAGCGCGCCACGTTGCGGCAGTCTTCGCCGGCCTGCGTGACGCAGCCGAGGATCACGTCGCTGATGTCCCCGGGCTTGACGGCATTGCGCTTGACGACTTCGGCGATCACGTCGCCGGCAAGGTCGTCCGGACGCAGGCCCGCGAGTTTGCCGGCGTGCCGGCCGATGGGGGAACGCAGTCCGTCATAAATGTAGGCATCGAGCATCTGGGTACCTTTTCGCTTCCTTTCCCTATAAATCTTTTGTAAGTAAAGAAACCCCCAACTGCGCCCTGCGCTTCAGCCAGGGGCTGGGGCGGTAGCGCGGTTCGTCGTAGAACGCGTGCATGGCTTCGAGGATGGCGAGGATCTTCGCGCCGCCCACGGCATCGCCCATGGCGAGAGGGCCGTGCGGATAGCCCAGGCCGAGCACCACGGCGGAGTCCAGGTCTTCGGGCGAGGCGATGCGCTGCTGCGCGATGTCGCAGCCGACATTGACGATGTGCGCCACCACGCGCTGCGCGATGAAACCCGCCGAGTCGCGGATCACCGAAACCGGCACGCCATCGGCCGCGAGCAGCGCATGCGCCGCATCGCCCACTTCCGACCGTGTGATCGGCGTGGTCATCAGCGTGCGGCGCTTGGCGAAGCCGAAGAGCGGGTCGACAGCAACGGTATTTTGCGGATCGAGCTGCAATTGCAGCGCGGTCGTCGTGGCGTCATGGCCGAGAGGCGCGACAAAGCAGACGGAATTAGAAGAGGGTTTAGTTTCTATTTTGGTGAATTTCGATACGAATTCTTTTAATTCGGGAACGCACCACACGGAACTGGGTTTGGCGCCCGGCACGGGGATTTCAGGAATTGTTTCTGCAATTCCATCCCTTCCATACTTGTACCAACCGCGCCCTGTCTTCCTTCCCAGCAATCCTGCCGCAACGCGCGGATCTGAAAGGAACGAGGGCTGGTACCTGGCTTCGCCGTAATACTGCGCGTGCATGGATTTCATCACGCCGTGCGCAATGTCCAGGCCCACCAGGTCGAGCAGCGCGAACGGGCCGAGCCTGAACCCGGCGGCATCGACCAGCACGCGGTCGATGGTGGCGTGCTCCGCCACGCCTTCCTGCAGCACGCGCAGGCTCTCCGGAACGTAGCCGCGCCCGGCGTGGTTGACGATGAAGCCGGGCGTGTCCTTGCAGCGTACCGGCTTGTGGCCGTAGCGCTTCGCCAGCGCCATGAGCGCGTCGCCTACCCAGGGTTCGGTGAGCTCGCCGTCCACGACCTCGACGATTTTCATCACCGGCACCGGGTTGAAGAAATGATATCCGGCGACGCGCCCGGGCTTCGCGCAGACTGACGCCATCGCGGTGACCGAAAGCGAGGAGGTGTTGGAGGCGAGAATGCAGGAATCGGCGACCACCGCCTCGAGCGCCTTGAACAGTTCCTGCTTCGGCGCGAGCAGCTCGACGATCGCTTCGACCACCACATGGCAGGGCTTGAGCGCGTCCAGCGAATCGACGATCGCGATGCGCGCCAGCGTCGCAGCCACGTCGGATTGGGAAATGCGCCCCTTTTGCACCAGCCCGGCGAGCGACTTGCCTATCGCGTCTTTCGCCGCTTGCGCCGCGCCGGGCTTGGCATCGAACACCAGCGTGCGCACCCCGCATTGCGCGAGGACTTGCGCGATCCCGCGGCCCATGGTGCCGCTGCCGGCCACTCCGGCAACCAGATCGCCGCGCTGAATATCAAGCATGAGGAAACAATTGTAGGGGATATAATTCCCCGGGGAATGCAGCGAAGGGGGAGCGCATGAAGTATCGTAGGATTCTTCTCGCATACAACGGCTCGGTGGAGGGCAAACGGGCCCTGTTCGAGGCTGCCGACCTGGCGGGGTTCCTCAACGCCGAAACCCACCTGCTGGCCGTGGCGAGCATGCCGCCGAGCCTGTTCCTCACCGAGGGATTCGTGCCCGAGGAATTGCTCGAGGACGAGAAAAAGCGCACGCGGGCGGTGCTCGACGAGGGCATCAAGAGCCTGACCGACAAGGGTTTCAAGGCCGTGGGGCACCTCGCGGTAGGCGAGCCGGTGGAGGAAATATGCCGCGCGGCGAAGGAAGTCGGCGCCGGTCTCATCGTGATCGGCCATAACCAGAGCACGTCCTGGGCGGCGCGCTGGTGGAAGGGCTCGGTCGGGGCTTCCCTGATCGACTACGCGCCGTGCAGCATATTGATCGCACTATCCAAGACATAGAGATTTCATAGAGAATCCCTGCCATGACTTCATTCGGCAGGGCACCCAAGGGCAGGCTCGAAGACGAGCGCATGCTCAAGGGCAGGGGGCGGTACGTCTCCGACTGGACGCTTCCCAACCAGGCATACGGTCATTTCCTGCGCTCGGACCGGCCGCACGCGACGATTTTGTCGATCGACGCCGCCGCGGCGCTGGTGATGCCTGGCGTCCTGGCCGTGATCACCGGGGCCGATGTCCTGGCGGCGGGGCAGAAGCCGATGCCGGCCGCGGCGCCGATGAAGGGCCGCGGCGGCGCCGACCAGCGCGTGCCGCCCCGCTATGCGCTGACCGGCGACGTGGCGCGCTATGTGGGAGAACCCGTTGCCCTGGTGGTGGCGGAAACGGCTGCACAGGCGCAGGACGTCGCCGAAGCGCTCGCCATCGAATACCGCGAGCTGCCTGCCGTGATCGGCGCCCAGGAAGCACTCGCCGGCGGCGCGCCGCAGCTGCATGCCTCGGTGCCCGGCAATCTGGTGCTCGATTTCGAAGCCGGCGACGAAGCCGCGACGCGTGCCGCGTTCGCGCGTGCGGCAAAGGTGGTGAGCCTCAGCGCGTACCATTCGCGCGTCGTCGGCAATCCGATGGAGCCGCGCGCCGCGACCGGCTCCTACGACCCCGCCACCGACCTCTATTACCTGCACGCCACCACACAGGGTGCCGGGCCGATGCGCAACCAGGTCGCGGCGATGCTCGGCATCGTGCCGGAGAAACTTCGCGTTGTCGCCGAGGAGGTGGGTGGCGGCTTCGGCGTGCGCTTTAACGCCTATCCCGAGTACGGCGCGCTGCTGCTGGCGGCGCGGCGTCTCGGCCGCCCGGTGAAATGGGTGAGTTCGCGCTCGGAAGTTTTCGTCTCGGACGAGCAGGCACGCGACATCGTGCACAAGGGCGAAATGGCGCTCGACGCGCAGGGCCGCATCCTCGGCATGCGATTCGAGTATGTCGCAAACGTCGGCGCCTACCTCTGCTTCACCGGCTCTTTCATCAATACAGTCAACCTTGTCAATGTGGCGAGCGGCGTCTACGACGTCCCGGCGGTGCATGTGCAGGCGAAGCTTGCGCTGACCAACACCGTGCCGACCGCCGCCTACCGCGGCGCCGGGCGGCCGGTGGCCTCCTACGCGCTCGAGCGCCTGGTCGAGCAGGCAGCGGTCGAGATCGGCATGGACCCGGCCGAATTCCGCCGCCGCAACCTGGTGCCCAAAGCGAAGTTTCCCTACAAGATCGTCACCGGCTTCGAGTATGACTGCGGCGACTTCGAGGGCGTGCTCGACAAGGCGCTGGCCGCCGCGGACTGGACGGGTTTTCCCGAACGAAGAAAAAAATCCGGCATGAACGGAAAGCTCCGTGGCCGGGGGATGGCGACCTACATCGAGGCGACGGCCTCCGGCGGCTTTGCGCCTTTCGACCAGGCGCACATCACCTGGGAAGCGGACGGATCGGTCACGCTGCGCACGGCTTCGCACAACCACGGGCAGGGACACGAGACCACATTCGCGCAAGTCGTGTCGGGAGTGCTTGGCATCCCGATGGAGCGGATCCGCCTGCGGACCTCCGAACCCGCGTTCCATCTCACCGCCAACCCGACCGGCGGTTCGCGCACGCTGCTCGGCCTGGGCAGCGCGATGTATTGCGCGGCACAGGAGATCGTGAAGAACGGCATGAAGCTCGCGGCGGAGGAACTGGAGAGCGCGGAGGCTGACGTGGAGTTTATTTCCGGTTCTTACAGAATAAAAGGCACCGACAGGGAAACCAGTATCACCGCGCTCGCGCAGAAGTTCCCGGGCAGGCTGGACCTCGACTACAAGGATCGGCCCAAGGTGCCGTCGACCTTTCCCAACGGTTGCCATATCGCCGAAGTCGAAGTCGACCCCGAGACGGGCGAGGCGCAGATCGAGAGCTACATTGCCTGCGACGACGCCGGCACCATCGTCAATCACCAGATCGTCGAGGGCCAGATGCAGGGCGGCATCACGCAGGGCGCCGGCCACATCTTCCAGGAACAGGCCATCTACGACGAACACGGCCAGCTGTTGACCGGCAGTTTCATGGATTACGCCATGCCGCGCCCGGGCCTGGTCGGCGGCCTGAAGGTGATGGACCACCCGGTGCCCACCGCCACCAACCCGCTCGGCGCGAAGGGCGTGGGCGAAGCCGGCGTCACCGGCTCGATGCCTTGCCTGATGAATGCGGTGATGGACGCGTTGCGGCAGGCCGGCGTCACGCGCTTCGACATGCCGGCGAGCCAGCTGCGCGTATGGAATGCGATCCGGGAAGCAAAGGCCGGGCGTCCGGCGGCGTTCGCCATCGCGCCGCTCTGATCCCGCGCGCGCCGTCCATGCAGCGCCTCGTCCTGCCTGAAGGCGGCGATGCGCGCATACGCGAGGCCGCCAGGCGCATCGAGGCCGAAGGCATCGCGCAGGCCATCGTCTTCGAGACGCCGCCCTCCGGGCAGATCGAGCGCTACGCCGAGCTCTACCTCGCCGGGCGCCCCGAGGCCGGCGCGAAAGTCGCGCGGCGCTTGATGTCAAAGCCGCTCTACTGCGCCGGGATGATGGTGAAGGCGGGCGACGCGGAGGCCATGCTCGCCGGCGTCGCGCATCCGACGGCACGGGTCATCGAAGCAGGAATGATGACGATCGGTCTTGCAGACGGCATTCGCACGCCTTCGAGCTTTTTCCTGATGGTTTTGAAAGAGAAGTCTTTTCTGTATTCCGATTGCGCGGTCAATGCCGACCCGAGCGCGGAGCAGCTCGCCGACATCGCGCTCGCCTCGGCCGAGAGCTGCCGCCGCGTACTTGGCGAGGAGCCGCGGGTGGCGTTGCTCTCCTTCTCGACCAAGGGCAGCGCGAAGCACGCGCGCGTGGACAAGGTGCGCGAGGCGCTCTCGATCGTCCGCGCGCGCGCGCCCGGGCTTGCGATCGATGGTGAGCTGCAGGCCGACGCGGCACTCGTGGCAAGCGTCGCGAAGAAAAAGCTTAAGGAACTCGGTCCCGTTGCAGGCCGCGCGAACGTCCTCGTCTTCCCCGATCTCGATTCAGGCAATATCGCCTACAAGTTGACACAGCATCTGGCCGGCGCGCGTGCCGTCGGCCCTATCCTGCAAGGCTTTTCCAAGCCAATCTCCGATCTTTCACGCGGCGCCAGCGTCGAGGACATCGTCGCCGCGGCCGCCCTCTTGCTACAGCAGGCCTGATCGCCGCCTTAGCGGGACAGGGCGGCCGAGGACGTGCTGCCCGCGATGGCGCGCTCGATCGCGCCGCGATCGAGGCAGCCGGCGAGGCCGATGCAAACCAGGCCCGCGTCGGACGCGCCGGCCGCCGCAGGGCTGGTTTCAAAGCGCGTCCCGACTACTTGCAGCGTCGTCCATGCACCGTCGTCGCCGCGCAGCCTGCCTTTGGCGCGAAGCACTCCCGCAGCGGGCGCGGCAAGCGATGCCGCCAGGGCCTGCGCATCGAGCGGCGGCAGGGACTGGAACGAGACGCTGTCATAGGCGGGATGCACGAAGGGCGTCCGCGCGAAGCCGGAGCCGGCCGCGCCGCCTGCAGCGGCGCCAAAAACCAGTTCGGCCGGCACGCGTCCGCGCTCTACCTCGACCACGCTTGCGTAACCTTCCAGCCAGCGGCGCGTGTCGGCGCGTTCGGCGGGCCCGACCAGATCGGGCTTGCCGAGCAGAATCACGGATGCGTCGCGCAACTGCCGTTCGATGGTGTCGCCAAGATAGCGGTCCGCAGCGCGCGCGCGCACCGTCTCGGCATCGGCGAGCACGAAAATTCCCTCGCAGGCGTACCGCGTCAGCAGCGAGACCGAAGAGGCGATCGCGCCAGGCAGCGCCACGCCGCTCGCTTCGATGAGGAGGTGTTCGGGGGCGGGCGCGCGCTGCGCGAGCGCACGCAGTGCCGCGATCAGGTCGCTGCCGAAACTGCAGCAGACGCAGCCGCCCGCGATCGAGATCGTGCTGCCGTCCTGCGCTTCGACCAGGTCGGCGTCGATCGGCAGCGCGCCGAAATCGTTCACCAGCACCGCGATGCGGCGTCCGCCGGCATGCCGCAACAGGTGGTTGACGAGCGTGGTCTTGCCGGCGCCCAGGTAGCCGCCGATGACGGTGACGGGGATGCGCTCGCTCAAGAGTGGCCGGCGGGGAACAGGCGCCCGCCCTGCACCGTGCCCCAGATGCGCACGTCCTTGAGCTTCTCGGGGGCGATCTCCAGAGGATCGTCCTCGAGCACCGCAAAATCCGCGCGCTTGCCGCATTCGATCGAGCCGACCTCGCTATCGAGCTTCAGCGTATACGCGGCGCCCAGCGTGATGGTGCGCAGCGCCGTGGCGACATCGATGCGCTCCGCGGCACCCAGCGTGCGGCCGCTGGCCGTGCGCCGGTTGACCGCGCACCAGGCGGTGAAGAGCGGCCCGAGCGGGGTCACCGGCGCATCCGAGTGGATCGCGAAGGGCACGCCCGTGGCGAGCGCCGTGGCGCAGGCGTTCATGCGCTCGGCGCGCTCCGGGCCCACCGTCATCGCGTAATGCTGGTCGCCCCAGTAGAAGTGATGGTTGGGAAAGAGATTCACGCACATCCCGAGCGCCTTCATGCGCCTGAACTGCGCGGCGTCGGCGAGCTGGCAATGCTGCAGGGTGAAGCGATGGTCGCGCACCGGATGCGCCTGTAGCGCCTCCTCGATGCAGTCGAGTACGAGCTCGGTGGCTTCGTCGCCGTTGGTGTGGGTGTGGATCTGCACGCCCCGCGCCAGCGCGAGGCGGTAGGCCTCGCGCAGCGTCTCCGGGGGCACGTACCAAAGGCCGTTGGGCGCACCGTTGTAGTAGCCCGGCCAGCGCAGGCGCGCCGAGAACCCCTGGATCGAGCCGTCGGCGACGAGCTTGACGATCCCCAGCCGCAGGCGCTCGGTGCTCTGCGGCCGCAGCTCGAGCGCGCGGTCGATGAGCGCCTGGCCCGACAGCAGCTGCAGCCGCAACAGCGACACGATGCGCGCCGGAAAATCGCTCTCGCCGGTGACGCGCAGCATCATCGCCACCGCTTCCTGCGGCAGCAGATTGGCCAGGTCGGCCGCGGTGGTGACGCCCTTCCTCACGCAGAGCTTGCCGAAATAGCGCAGGCCCAGTTCGTCTGCCGCCAGCACCTCGCGATCGAAGCCCACGTGCGGGCTTGCCATCATCATCGGGTCCGGGCCTTTCAATTCGCCGGTCGGCAGACCGTCGGCGCCGAGCGGAATGCCGGGATGGTTGACTGCCTTGCGCAGCAGGCCCGCGAGCTCAAGCGCCTTGGTGTTCACGTTCAGGATATGGCCGCTCGCGTGCAGCACGCCCACCGGGCGCTCGCGCGACACCCGGTCGAGGTCCTCGCGCGAGACGCGCCGGCTGCCGAAGTAGATCGGGTCGAGCCCCCAGCCCGACAGTGGTGCCGCAGGATCCTTCAGCGCGTCGCTCGCCTCGCGCAGGCGCGCAATCACGGCGTCGACGGATTTCGCACCGGGCCAGGTTCTCCCGTCCGGGTCCATGCGGTCGAAGAATCCGGTGTAGACATAGCGCCAAAAGGTGCCCTCCATCGCGTGGCTGTGGCCTTCCACCAGCCCTGGCATCAGCACCTTGTCGGCGAAGCGCTCGTCCAGTTCGTGCTTGCCCCAGCCGGCGAGTTCTTCGAGAGCGCCAGCGCCGAGGACGCGGCCGTCCTTCACCGCGACGTGCGTCGCTTCCGGACGCGAGGGGTTCATGGTGAGGATGCGGCGGGCGCAATAGATCGTGTGCATCGTTCTCTCCGGCGGCGGTCGCGCGAGTCTAGCCTAGAATTCGCCATGCCCGTCGAACCAGTTCTGCGCAATCCGATCGGCTTCCTGCTGATCCCGCAGTTCACGGTGATCGCGCTGTCCTCGGCGATCGAGCCGCTGCGCATCGCCAATCGCTACGTCGCGCGCAAGTACGAATGGAAACTGCTGTCGCTGGACGGGCGCGCGGTGCCCGACGACAACGGGATACTGATCCAGGCCGATATGGCGATCGAGGCCTGCGGCGAGCTCGGCACCGTCGTCGTGTGTTCGGACATCCGGCCCGAGCGCTACTACAGCGCGCGGCTCAAGCGCTGGCTGCATTCACTCGACCGCGCCGGGGTGACGCTCGGCGGCCTGGACACGGGTTGCTTCCTGCTCGCGCGTGCGGGACTGCTGAAAGGGTGCCGGGTCACGCTGCACTGGGAGGTGATCGACGCGTTCCGCGAGCGGTTTCCGGAAATCGAACTGCGCCCGACGCTATTCGAAGTCGGCAACCGACGCCTGTCGTGTGCGGGAGGCACCGCCGTGCTGGACATGATGCTGAGCGCGATCGCCGCCGACCACGGCACGGCGGTGGCCAACCGGGTTGCCGAGCATTGCCTGCATGACCATATCCGTAGCGGAGCGAGCGGGCAGCGCATGGCGCTGCCGCTGCGCAGCGGCGCGCACCACCCGAAGGTCGTCAAGGCGCTGCGCCGCTTCGAGGAGGAACCGCAAACCCCCTTGCGCGTGGCGCAACTGGCGCGCGAGTTGCAGCTCTCGCCGCGCCACCTGCTGCGGCTGTTCCGGCAGCAGCTCGGCGATACTCCCCGTCGCTATCAGCAGCGGATGCGCCTGGAGCGCGCGCGCGGCCTGCTCGTGCAGACTGATCTCGCCGTGGCGCAAGTGGCGGAGGCCTGCGGCTTCCCGTCCGCGGCGCATTTCGCGCGGGCATTCCGCCGGCAGTACGGCAAGCCGCCCTCGGCGACGCGGGGGCCGCCAGCAGGGTTCGCGCAGCTGACCATGGACCGCCACGGCTAGCGTCCGTTTCAGTCAAGCCGCTGGCGGATACAGGCAAGCCGCCTGGCCGCCGAAGGGTTACTCTGGCGGTGGAGTACGTCAAGGAGAACGTCATTCAAATCGCCCGCCGCTTTAGCCGCACCGTAGCCCTGTTCGCTGCCGCACTTGGCGCCGTTGCCGGCGCGGCCGCGCAGGATCGCGCCGAGACGCTCGTCTGGGCCACGACACAGGTGCCGCGGCATTTCAACCAGGGGGTGCAATCGGGCGTCGCGACCATGACCCCTGGTGCGCAGATTTTCGCCAGCCCGATACGCTACGGCTCCGGCTGGGAGCCGCAGCCGTATCTCGCCGAGAGCTGGAGTTTCCAGGACGACGGCAAATCGCTGCTCCTGAAGCTGGTGCCCAACGCCAAGTTCCACGACGGAAAACCGATTACCTCGGAGGACGTTGCCTTCTCCATCATGATGGTGAAGGCCAACCATCCGTTCCAGTCGATGTTCGAGCCGGTGGAGCGCGTGGACACGCCCGACCCGCGCATTGCCATCGTGCGCATGAAGTCGCCGCACCCGGCGATCCTGCTCGCGCTCTCGCCGGCGTTCTGTCCCATCGTGCCCAAGCACGTCTATGGCGATGGCGCCGATCCAAGGAACCATCCGCGCAACGCGAATCCGATCGGCTCCGGACCGTACAAGTTCGTCGAATACAAGCCGGGCGAGCACCTGATTCTGGAGCGCTTCGAGCAGTTCTTCCTGCCCGGGCGGCCCAAGTTCAAGCGCCAGGTGATGCGCATTTTCAAGGACCCGAACGCGCTGGTGCTCGCCATGGAGCGCGGCGAGGTCGACTTCATTCCCTGGTTCGGCGCCATCGCCGAGACCGAACGCCTGAAAAAACTTCCCAACATCCAGGAGAACGCGAAGGGCGGACAGGCGATCGGCCCTCTCAACTGGGTCGCCTTCAATCAGACCAAGAAACCCTTTGACGACGTGCGGGTGCGCAAGGCGATCGCCTATGCGATCGACCAGGAGTTCATCACGAAAAAGCTGCACCGCGGCCTGACGCGTCCGGCGACCGGGCCGATCGCGCCAGGCACGCCGTTCTACACCGACAAGGTCGAGCGCTACAAGGTCGATCTTGAGAAAGCGAAGCGGCTGCTGGATGAGGCCGGCCTGAAGCCGGGCGCGGACGGCATGCGCCTGTCGATGTCGCTCGATTACATTCCGGGCGCGCCGGACAACTACCTGACGGTCGCCGAGTACCTGCGTCCGCAGTTGAAGAAGGTGGGGATCAATGTCACCGTGCGCGCCGCGCCCGATTTTCCTACCTGGGCCAAGCGCGTGGGCGGCTGGGATTTCGATGCCACCGTGGACGCCTCGTTCAACTATGGCGACCCGGTGATCGGCGTGCACCGGACCTACCTGTCGTCGAACATCCGCAAAGGCGTCATCTGGTCCAATACGCAGAACTACCGCAGCCCGAAGGCCGACGACCTGATGGCGCGGGCTACCGTGGAGAAGGATTTCGAGAAGCGCAAGACGCTTTACCACGAGTTCCAGAAGGTCGTCGCCGCCGACGTCCCGGTCGCCTACACGCACGTGCAACTGATCAACATGGTCGCCTTGAAGTCACTGAAGAACCTGCCGGTAACGATCTGGCACACGCTGACGCCGTTCGACGAGATCGAGCGCGTCAAGTAGCGCGCCGCGCGCGCCCATGAGCGCCTCGCTTCCCGCGCGGGTAGAGGTCGTCGTCATCGGCGGCGGCATCGTCGGCTGCTCGATCGCCTATCACCTCGCCAAGCTGGGCATCAGCGACGTCGTGCTGCTCGAGCGCCGGAGCCTCACCTGCGGCACCACGTGGCACGCGGCGGGGCTGGTCGGGCAACTGCGCGCAACGCGCAACCTCACCGAGCTCGCCAAGTACACCGCCGACCTGCTGCGCGAGCTCGAGGCGGAGACCGGGCAGGCCACCGGCTACCGGCAAAACGGTTCGATCGGCGTCGCGCTGAACGCGGAGCGCTTCGAGGAGATGAAGCGCGGCGCGTCGATGGCGCGCAGTTTCGGGCTGGAGGTCGAAGTTCTTTCGCCCCGGGAGGTGATGGACCGCTACCCCCCATAAGCGCTAAGATAAAAGTTTGGAGTTGCGATACACTGCGCCTTCGTTGGCAACGGCCGCACGGGGGTTCGCGATGGAAGAGGGCAACTTCGAT
>SBAS01000033.1 GCA_005240145.1 Nitrosomonadales bacterium
AGCGTGTACAGCGCCCTCTTTGCCTTCGACATTTCCGCCCCCCTTGCTCAAAGTTTAGTCGCCCAGCAAGGGATACGTTTTTCGGGGGCAAGGTCAACTTGCACCCAGCCCGTATCGCGAATCGCCGCTCGCGCGCCCTCCCAATCCGTATGTCCAGCTTCAAAAATGTTCTGCGACATCCCGTTCCCCCGCGCAACTACCAAACCGTCCAACCGCCGTCTACAGCAATGTTCTGACCGGTTACATATGCCGACAAATCACTCGCCAGGTAAGCGACCGCGCCTTTCATGTCTTCCTCCGTCGCCATGCGTCCCAGCGGGGTGCGTGCGCTATAGCGATCGCGAAACACGTCTGTCTGACCACGTTCCACCCCGCCGGGTGAAACACAATTCACGCGAACGGCGGGCGCAAACAACGTGGCGAAGTAGCGCGTCAGCTGGATTAACCCACCCTTGGAGGCGGCGTACGCTGCCACACGCGTCACTTTTGTACCTTCGTACAAACTAGGGTCAGGCCCCGTCATTCCTGAGATCGAGCCGATGAAAATGACCGAGCCCGAGCCCGATTTCGCGAGCGCTGCTCGCGCTTCCTGCACCAAAACGAAAGCAGACGTCAAATTTATGCGCAGTCCAAGATCCCAAGCATTCACAGTCTGCTGCTCGAATGGAACCGCCCAACCGGCAAGATTGGTAGTTCCAACATACGCAGCGGAATGAACCAGAATCTCTAGACCTCCGCGATCTGCCAAAAGCGCGCGCACGGCGTTTCTTGTCGCCTTTTCATTCGCCAGGTCGCAAGGGATCGCCGTTGCCTTTCCCGGATAGGCGGCATTAAGTCGCGTCTCGGCGGCGCCGCAACGTGCCACGTCAACGTCCAGCAGGGCTACCTGCGCACCTAACTCAGCAAGTGCCTCAGCCGCTGCATATCCAATGTGCCCGCCCCCACCCGTCACAAGCGCCCGGCGGCCTTCAAGATTCGCCATCTCGCGTATTGACCGCATGCTCGCCTCAGTTCGCGGCGCCGAAGAGATCTCTCCGAACGTCGCGTTTTGTTGACTTGATGATAAGGTCGGGAGTGGCGCCGAAGACAATCGAGTTCCCGGGAATATCCTCGCTCATGACCAGTGCTCCCGCCGATAGCCAGACATTGTCTCCAACAGTACATGCGCCGATGACCGCGCTACCCGGGAAAAGCACTACCCCAGTGCCGATCTTGGGATAAACCCCGGATTTCGCACCCGTAGAACACCGTTGGTAGACAAAAAGAAAATCCGAGTATTGCGCCCGGCCCAGAACTGTCCCTACCGGATGTTGGAAACAGAATACTTCTGGCAGCGCTACCTCGTAAAAAACATCCAGCGCATGGAGTGCCTTGTTGAGGGCGTATATCTTCCCCGCCAGCACGGGGTTGCCATTGCGTCGATGCACGCTGTTAGACAGAAAATAGAGTAGTGCCGCGTACTGATCGGTATTCCGATGGTCAAATACTGAATTTCCGCCATCGCCGTAGTACTTGGCCCTGATCCTGCTAAAGCAATGCTCGGTACGCGCCAGCGCATCTTTCAGTGCGCTCCGAATTCCGGACAGGAAATCATCGCCGTCCGGGAAAAAATTTTCGATCTGACGCGCAATGTATGCGGCAAGCTCGTCTGCTGAAAGCGATGGTCGGAATCCCATTCACGCGAGCCTTACGAAATCCGGCTGCATTACCGGACCGCGCAATTCATCTTCAACCCGGCCGATTTTCACGGCTTCGGCAAGTGCCGCGAACACCTCGCGCACGGTCGCCAGATAGGCATCGACAATTTCGCTTGTGTGGGCGTATGTCGCGTGACATCTCGGTCCGGCGAGATACCCGCGGTCAAGCATTTTTTGTGTAAACAAAGTGGCCAGCTTCGGGGCCTGGGGATCCGCAAACGTGAAATTTACCAACGGAAGAATGCCCTTCACATTGATGCCTAGACCTGATTCCTTCGAGGCGGCAAGCCAGGCGTCGCGAACGCGCGTTCCTACCGCAATCTGGTGACGATGCACCTCGCGCTCCCGATATTTGCGGACGGCGGCCAACGCCGCGGTAGGACCAATCTTCTCCGTCCAGAATGTGCTGCTGATAAATGTGTCTTGCGCGGCATCCATGACTGACCGCTTGCCGATAAGTGCGGCCATCGGATAGCCGTTCGCCATCGCCTTGGCAAATGCAGCCATATCAGGCTCGACCCCGTAAGTCATGTGGACACCACCGCAATTGAGGCGGAAGCCAGACGTAATTTCATCGAAAATAAGTACAGCCCCGCATTTATTCGCGATGCGCCGAATCGCTTCGAGAAATCCGGCTGCCGGCCCGGTATCGCGCGCCGGTTCCATTACGATCGCAGCGAGCTCGCTACCGTGCTCGGACACGATGCGTTTTAGATCCCCGGTTTCGTTGTATCGAAACGGATGCATTGTCCCAGCCAGGCCGCGCGGCACCCCGGCCGGCTTCAGGCCGGGAAGCAAGTGACCGTCCAGTGCGGTGTCCGTCGACAGATTCGCGGCGAGGTACCAATCGTGCCACCCGTGATATCCGCAGAACGCAATTTTCTCCCGGCCAGTTGCCGCACGGGCGATTCGAGCCGCGACGGCCATAATCTCCCCACCGGAGCGCGCATAGCGCGCCATTTCAGCCCAGGGATGCAGTTCAATCAGTAGTTCGGCGAGTTCAATCTCCTCGGGACAGTTCAGGGTACTCATTGCTCCATCGCGAACGGCGCCAATTACAGCTTCGCCGACGTCGGGATCAGCAAATCCCAGCACGCATGCACTAATGCCACTGGATGAGATGTCGATGTACCGGCGATCGTCAAGATCCCAGACCTCAGCGCCCCGGGCGCGCTTGTAGTACACAGGCCATTGCTCAGGCAGAAAGCGTTCGGGGCGTTTCGAAAGCAGTTGCGTACCTCCCGGAATCAAGCGTTTCGCTTTCTCGTAGAGCGTTTGACCAGTGCGCTGCTTCATACCGATAATCCCCATTCGCCGAGCTGGATGTATCCATTCGCTACCAAAAACTCTGCCCATGCAAGATCCGGCAGTTCGTCAATTTCAATCGAATGAAAACGGTCCATCACGTAACCAAAGACACCTAAGCGGTCCTGGTAGATCCAGCCGTGGCGTTTGAAATATTCCCACCGGAACGCGTAGAGCGCGCCGTTCATCGTATATTCTGGTTCCCGTAATTGGCGGTGCCCCGTTTTCCGGCGCACCGCATGCAATTTGTCGACGACCGACGTCAGTCGTCCATCCGCGTCCATGATCCCAATGACGTCGGTACCTGCTTCCACTCTACGTACTCCCACAACCGCATTCGCGTTCCGTGCAGCAAGCATGTCGAGCGCCGCGTCATAGTCTGCACTACGGGCGAATGGCGATGAAGGTTCCAGCAACATGACTGCATCATAGCGCTCCCGACCTTCCCGCTCGATCCACTCCATCGCATGCGTGATGACGGCGCTACTTTGCGCCGTGTCTGTCGCAAGCTCCGCCGGACGCGTAAATGGCACTTCGGTGCCATGCGATCGAGCCTCGGCCTGTATTTCGGTATCGTCTGACGAGATGATGAGGCGCGAACAGTATCGGCTTTTCCGTGCGCTGATTGCCTTGTAGCCGACGAGCGAAAGACCACTGATTTTCCGCAGATTCTTACGCGGGACTCCCTTGGAACCTCCGCGCGCCGCAATTAGAAAGAGCGCTTTCATGCGCTCGTGCCACGCGCCAGCGCCTGCGCGAGTAGCATCGTCGCATGCGCGCCTTGCAGATCCGTTGCTGGGAAAGCGAGGCGCCCACTGCGGACAAGCGCCGCAAATGCCCGCATCTGTCCGAAAAAGCCAGGCTTGAACCGTGCATCCTCCGCACTCTGCGCAATATCACCCTTGACTCCGTCGGCATCGACCCATCGCCCCGACTCGAGCGGTGCGAACTCTATTCCAGTGCGCTCACCGTACAACGCGACTCTCCATCCCGCCGCCGAATGCCAGTGAGCACCGTATTGGCCGAGCACCCCGTTCTCGAACTCCAGCACAGCAGCGATGCTATCCACCAGCGGCTCGCGCGCCCGGCGTGCATAGCCTCGAATTTCTCGCACTTCGCCGCCAAAAAAACGCAGCAGGTCAACAGTATGAGTAGCGTTAGCATAAAGCCAAGCGCTCAATACCTCGTCGGGGTGGACTCCAGCCGCCCTGACACGATCAATTCGCTCATGGCCCTCAATGGCAATACCAAGAAGCTTCCCGGTTTTTTGAAGGCGTCCGATGCCGTCATGAAACACCGAATAGAAGCGGCGGTTGTATCCCACCATATTTGGAACGCCGCCTGAAAGCGCGCGGGAAGCGAGCTTGCCCGTCTCGTCGGGATTTAGGCCGGCAGGCTTCTCGATAAACAATGGGATTCCGAACTCCAGTGCTTCGAGCGCAACGGGATAGACGCTCATGACGGAAACAAGCAGGAGAAGTGCGTCCGGGCTTGTTTGCCGGACCAGCCCTTCCATATTCGCGGCGACTACGGGAATGTTGAATTCCTGCGCGAGCTTTTCCGCATTTACGCAAGTACGAGAACAGATTCCGGAAATGGTGATTTCCGGCATCTCCCGAATTACTTCGAGATGTCTTGCGGCAATGCGGCCTGCGCCGACGATGGCGAACCGGAGGGCGGTCATGTCAGGTAATTGGTATATCCACGGCGAGATCGTCATCTGCAAGCGGCAGACCGACGGCCGTTCCACCGCGCGCCGACGAGAGATGAAACGCAATTACCGTGTCGATCGCAGCGATGCCGGACGAGACTGTGTTTTCATCATGCGTTCCCAGCAAGTCCTCGACGCATCGGCGCGTGGCGTCCACCAGATCCAGAGGCGGCCCTGGATCAAACGCGATGCGTTCGGGAACAATCGACCGCGTCTTCGGCTCTCCTCTCATTGAGGCCGGCCGCGCATACGCTTCGATCCTGCCGCCAGGCGCGGCCCAGCCAATAATTTCGACATAGCCTTCGGTGCAAACGATCTGGATCAAGGGCATCATGGGGGCGCGACCTGAAAGCTGAAAGCTGGCCGTCACCCCCTTCGCATAGGTTACAAAACCGCGCCCGCCAGGATCGTGAAATTCGGCGCCACGCACGTTGGGCAAGGGTTCCATATCGATGGTGCCTGCGACGGCCAATGGTGCCGCGTCGGCAAGCCATGTGACAAGATCAAAATAGTGCGTTCCGATGCATCCAAGCCCGCCTGCGCCCGCAGAAACGTTTACATGAAGCAGATCGCCAAGCTGACCTCCGCGAATCAGTGCGCGCAATCGTTGGAATCGATCTGAGAATCTACGCGAGTGATTGATGGCGAGCCTCGTGCCCGCGGCCTCGCAAGTCGCCGCCATATCGCGCGCCTTGAGACCGCTAGTGGACATTGGCTTTTCGCACAGGACATGCCGTATGCCCGCGCTCGCCGCAGCGAGCGTCAGCGGATGATGACTCGGTCCATTGGTAGCGACAATGAGCAAGTCAATATTCTTTGCTTCCGCCTCAAGGAGCGCCTGCCATTTTCTATAGGATCGTGCGCCAGCCGCACAAAGTCGGAGTGCTTCCCCAAATCGGGAATCCTGCTGGTCGCAGACAGCGACCGTGCGAATTCCTGCGCTGCGGAGTGCTTGAAGGTGACCTTGCCCCCGAAAAACGTATCCCTTGCTGGGCGACTAAACTTTGAGCAAGGGGGGCGGAAATGTCGAAGGCAAAGAGGGCGCTGTACACGCTGG
>SBAS01000079.1 GCA_005240145.1 Nitrosomonadales bacterium
CACCTGCCGCTCGCCGCGGCCGGCGCGGGCGTGTTCGCGGTTGGTTCGGTAGGCCTCGTCTTCTGCCGCATCATCCAGGCTGCGCTCGCGCGCGAGCGCGAAAACCTCGCCGACGCGAGTTCGGTACGCTTCACGCGCAATGCCGACGCGCTGTGCGGTGCACTGGCGCGCATTCAGGTCAACGCCGAGGGCGCGCGCCTGCGCAACTGGCACGCCGACGCCCTTGCGCACATGCTCTTCGCCCCCAGCACGGGAGGCGGCTGGCTTTCTTCCCTGACGCGCTCGCTGGTAGCGACCCACCCGCCCATCGAGGAGCGGATGCGAAGGATCAATCCGCACGTGGCTCCGGAATTTTATTTTGAGAGGGCGGGAAAACCCCGTGAGGCTGATAAACCGAAAGAACAGGTTGTAGATGACAAACCCAAAACCATCGTCCCCAAGCGCCTCACCGGCGTGGCCGTGCTCATCGCCGCCATCGGCGATCCCAGGGCCGAGCACCTCGAATACGCGACCAGTCTGCTCGCCTACCTTGCGCCGACGATCCGCGAGGCGCTGCGCGAGCCGCTCGGCGCGCAGACGGTGATGCTGGGCTGCGTGCTGGAAGAGGAACTCAGCATCCGCAGCCGGCAGCTGGCCGCCATCGCCACGACCGAGGCGCGCGAGGTTCTCGCCCGCAAGGTCGAGGTGATCGCGCCGGCGCTGCGCCAGCTCGATCGCGCCTACCGCCTGCCTCTGGTGGCGCTGGCAGTGCCGGTGCTGAAGACGCTGGATGAGGCCGCTCGCCAGGAGTTCCTCGACACGCTGCGCGCGGTACTGCTCGCGGATCAGCGCCTGACGCTCAGCGACTTCGTGCTGGCGACGCTGCTTGACTGGACGCTCGGCCCGAAGGCGCGCCGCGGCGGCACGGTTCGCTATGTGGGGCGCGGCGAACTTGCCGCGGAATCCGCGCTGGTGCTCTCGCTGCTCGCCTACGCCGGCAACCAGGAGCAGGCCGACGCGGCGGCGGCTTTCGCCAAGGGCAGCTCGGCGATGGCGATGCCGTCGCTGGAGCTCGGCACGCGGGACGCGCTGCAGCTGTCACGGGTGTCGGACGCGCTCGAGCGCATGAGCGTGCTCGCACCGCTGGAGAAGGCGCAGCTGCTGGAAGGCTTCGCCGTCGCGGTCGCCGCCGACGGCGATGTCAAGCTCATGGAGCACGAGCTGTTGCGCGCCGTGGCCTGCGTGCTGGATTGCCCGATGCCGCCCTCGGTGGCCGCACTGGACCCCCGCTTGCTGCGAAAATAGCGCCGGGGAGCGACTGCAGGCATGGCCAGTTTTTTCGAGAATCAGCACCTCGCGCGGCGTAACACCAAGATCCTGGTGCTGCTCTACGCGCTGGCGGTGGCCGGCGTCATCCTCGCGGTGGATCTGGTGCTGGCGGGTATCTACGCCGCCAACCTGGAGTGGCAGCACGCCGGGCGCGAACTCACGTGGATGGTGCGGCTGCGCATGGTGCCGAAATCGCTCTACCTCTGGGGCGCCTTCGGCACGGCGCTGGTCATCCTCGTCGTCAGCGCCTGGCATATCGTGAAACTCTCCAGCGGCGGCAAGGCGGTGGCGGAGATGGTCGGTGCGCGGCGCGTCACTTCCGACACGCGCGATCCGCTCGAGCGGCGCCTGGTCAACGTGGTCGAGGAAATGTCGATCGCCTCGGGGGTGCGCGTGCCTGCCGTGTACGTGATGGACGGCGAGGCGGGCATCAACGCCTTCGCCGCGGGCTACGACGTCTCCGACTGCGTCGTCGCGGTCACGCGCGGCACGCTCGAGACCTTGAACCGCGATGAACTGCAGGGCGTGGTGGCGCACGAGTTCAGCCACATCCTGCACGGCGACATGCGGCTCAACATCCGCATGATCGGCGTCCTCGCGGGGATCGTGTTTATCGGCTCGGTCGGCGAGTTCCTCCTGCGCAGCCAGCGCGGCGGCGGCGACAGCAAGGGCGCCGCGCCGATCATCATCGGTGGCCTCGCGCTGCTGCTCATCGGCTACATCGGCCTGTTTTTCGCGCGCCTTATCAAAGCCGCGGTGTCGCGCCAGCGCGAATTCCTCGCCGACGCCTCCGGCGTGCAGTTCACGCGCAATCCCGACGGCATCGCCGGGGCGCTCGACCAGATCGGCGTCTCCTCGGCCGGCGCGCTGATCGGCAACCGCCATGCCGAGGACCTGTCGCACATGTTCTTCGGCCAGGGCATCCAGGTGAGGCTATCGTCGCTGTTCGACACGCATCCGCCTCTGGAGGAACGCATCGCGCGCGTGCACCAGCGCTTCGATCGCTCGAGCTATCGCAACACGAGGGCGACAGCCGCTGTCGCCGTTGATGTTGAAGAAAAAGAACCTCAAGGCGATGAAAAGCGCAGAGCCGCTGCTGCCGGAATTCTTGCCGCCGCTTCCATGGCTGGTCGGCGTGGCGCCGATATCGGCTCTCAATGGGGGCGCTCGGCGCTCGAGAGTTCGCAGCTGGTCGGCTCGATGGACGGCGCCAAGGTGGATTACGCCGCGCGGCTGCTCGGTGCGCTGCCGGCGGGTCTGCGCGAGAAGCTGCGCGACCCCGACGGCGCGCGCGCGGCGATGGTGGCGCTCCTCTTCGCGCCCAAGGACGACGTGATGAAGACGCAGGTGGATGCGCTCAACGCCAAGGGGCTGACGGCGCTCGCGGAACAGGCGCGCGCCATCGCGCCGCTGTGCCGCCGCCTGGGCGCGGCCTTCCACCTGCCGGTGATCGACCTCGCGCTGCCGGCGGTCAAGGCGGCGCCGGCGAAGGCGCGCGACGAACTCATCGCCGCGCTGGAGGCGGTGATCCAGGCCGACCGGCGCGTGTCGCTGCATGAGTTCGTCGTCCTCACGCTGGTGCGCGGTCAGCTCGCGCCGCGGCACAAGCCCGGCGCCTCGGGCAGCCGGAAAATAGCCGAGCTGCAGGGCGAGGCGGTGGTCGTGCTCTCGCTCGTCACGCACGCCGGCACGCGCCAGGACGCGACCGGCGAGCGCGGCGCCGCGCTCGCCGCGGCGATGCGCGCCGGCACGCAGGAGATGGGCCTGCCCGACGTGCCGGCCGCCACGGCGCTCAGCCTGGAGACCGCGGCCGCCGCGCTCGATGCGCTCACCGGCCTCGCGCCGATGCAGAAAGCGGTCCTCATCAAGGGCCTCTTCGCCGCGGTGAGTTTCGACGGCTCGATCCGGATCATGGAAGCCGAACTCATGCGCCTGGTGGGCGCGGTGCTGAACTGCCCGCTGCCGCCGCTGCTCGAGTCGGTCGATCCCGCTACACTCGCCGCGTGACCCAGACGGCTCTCGAATCGGCGCTGCGTGAAGCGCTGGAGGGTGCTGCGCGCAGCGATGCGCGCGCCGAAGTTCGCTTCGACAAGGGCGCGCGCGCCGCCTATGCCTCCGATGCTTCCAACTACCGCCAGGTGCCCATCGGCGTGGTGCTGCCGCGATCCATCGAGGACATCGTCGCCACGGTCGCCGCCTGCCGCGCGCACGGCGCGCCGATTCTGGCGCGCGGCGGCGGCACGTCGCTCTGCGGCCAGTCGGTCAACGTCGCGGTGGTGATCGACTCTTCCAAATACCTCGACCGGGTCCTCGAACTGGACGTGCGCGCGCGCCTGGCGCGGGTCGAGCCCGGCGTGGTCTGCGACGCGCTGCGCGCCTCGGCTGAGCTGCACGGCCTCACCTTCGGCCCGGACCCGGCCACCCACTCTCGCTGCACCCTCGGCGGCATGATCGGCAACAACTCGTGCGGCGCGCACTCGGTGATGGCCGGCAAGACGGTGGAAAACATCGAGGCGCTGGAAGTGCTGACCTACGACGGGGCGCGCTTCTGGTGCGGGCCGACCGCGGAGACCGAGCTCGACGCCATCATCCGGCGCGGCGGCCGGCAGGGCGAGCTGTACGAAAAACTGCGTAGCTTGCGCGATCGCTACGCCGACCTCATCCGCAGCCGTTTTCCGAAACTGAAGCGCCGCGTCTCGGGCTACAACCTCGACCAGCTGCTGCCGGAGAACGGCTTCAACGTGGCGCGCGCGCTGGTGGGGACCGAGGGCACCTGCGCGATCACGCTGCAGGCGCTGGCGCGGCTGGTGAAGAGCCCGCCGGAACGCGTGCTGCTGGTGATCGGCTTCGAGGACATCTACCAGGCGGGCGATGCGGTGCCGCAGGTGCTCGCGGCCGGGCCGATCGCCTGCGAAGGGCTAGACACCGGCATCATCGGCGGCCTGCGCGAACGCGGCCTGAAGCTCGCGGACATCGCGCTCCTGCCCGACGGCAAGGCCTGGCTGATGGTGGAGTTTGGAGCAGATACGCGGGAAGAAGCTTTGCAGAAAGCGGGTTTTCTCCGGAATTCCCTGGGGGGAATTCTAATAGAAGAAAAATCCTTGATGAATCGTATTTGGGCAATCCGCGAGACCGGCGCCTCGGCCACCTCGCTCAGGCTCAAATCCCACGACGGGCCCGATCCCGTGGTCGGCTGGGAGGACGCGGCGGTGGATCCGCTGCGCCTCGGGGATTACCTGCGCGAGTTCCAGAAGCTGGTGGACGGCTACGGCTACCGCACCTCGCTCTACGGCCACTTCGGCGACGGCTGCATCCACGCGCGCATCAACTTCGAGCTGCGTACGACCAAAGGGATCGCCCACTGGCGCGCTTTCCTGCGCGAAGCCGCGACGCTGGTGGTGGCCTACGGCGGCTCGCTCTCGGGCGAGCACGGCGACGGCCAGGGGCGCGCCGAGTTCCTGCCCATTATGTACGGCGCGGAGCTGATGGCGGCGTTCCGCGAATTCAAGCGCATCTGGGATCCGCTCGGGCGCATGAATCCGGGCAAGCTCGTGGACGCGCTGGGCGAGGTTTATCGCGTCGATGAGAACCTGCGCCAGGGGCCCGACTACAAGCCGGTGAGCCCGGTCACGCGCATGAGCTTCTTCAGCAACGAGGGCGACGGCTTCGGGCGCGCCGCCGAGCGCTGCATCGGCATGGGCAAGTGCCGCTCGGCCGAGGGCGGCACCATGTGCCCGAGCTACCGCGCCACGCGCGAGGAACGCTATTCGACGCGCGGCCGCGCCAGGCTGCTGGGCGAAATGCTGCGCGGCGACCTGATTACCGACGCCTGGCAAAGCGGGGAGGTGAAAGAGGCTCTCGACACCTGCCTGGCCTGCAAGGGTTGCCGCAGCGATTGCCCGACGCATACCGACATGGCGAGCTACAAGGCCGAGTTCCTGTCGCACTATCACGAGCGCCACCCGCGGCCGCGGCAGGCGCATTCGATGGGCCGCATCGGCGAGTGGGCGCCGCTTGCGATGCGCGCGCCCAACCTGCTCAACGGCTTGCTGCGCCTGCCGCTGGTTTCCGGCCTGTCCAAGCGGATTGCGGGGATCGCGGCGCAACGCTCACTGCCCCGGTTCGCGGCGCGCAGCTTCTGCGCGCAGTTCGACGCCTTGCAGCGCGCCAGGCGCGATCCGGCGCGCGCCGACGGCATGCGGCGCGGCGATCCGGTGATCCTTTTTCCGGACACCTTCAGCAATTATTTCCGGCCGCAGAGCGCGCTCGCCGCGGTGCGCGTGCTCGAAGACTCGGGCGCGCGCGTCTCGCTGCCGCCGGAAAGGTTGTGCTGCGGGCGGCCGTATTACGACTTCGGCATGCTCGACGAGGCGAAGGCCGCGCTGCAGAAAATCGTCGCCGCGCTCGCGCCGCAGATCGAATCGGGCACGCCCATCGTCGTCCTTGAACCCGGCTGCCACTCGGTGTTCCGCGACGAGATGGTCAAGCTCCTGCCCGACGACCCGGCGGCGAGGAAACTGTCGCAGCAGACTGTCTCGCTCGGCGAACTGCTGGCGAAGCGCGGCTGGCAACCGCGCGCCATCGGCGGCCAGGCGCTGCTGCACGGCCACTGCCACCAGAAGGCCCTCGGCGGCACCGGAGCCGACCTCGCCCTCCTGCAAGGCGCCGGCATCGAGACGGCGGCTCCCGAAACCGGCTGCTGCGGCATGGCCGGCGCCTTCGGCTTGCGGCCCGAAACCTACGAGACCTCGGTCAGGATCGCCAATCTCTCGCTGCTGCCGAAAGTGAAAGCCGCCGCCGGCGAGACGCTCATCGTCGCGAACGGCTTTTCCTGCCGTGAGCAGATCGAGGACCTGGGCGGGCGCAGCACGCTGCACCTGGCCGACGTGCTCGCCAGGACGCTTGCTTGAGCAGAATTTTGCCCTGGTTTTTGCTTTTTTGTCTCGGCACTGCTTTCGCCCAGACACAGGAGGAGCGCCTGTTCGTGGCGATCGAGGAGGGCAAGCAGTTGGTGGCCGAGGGGATCGTGACGCGCGGCAAGGTGGATCTGAATGCGCGCGACAAGGACCGCGAGACGCCGCTGCACCGCGCCATCGAAAAGGGCTACCGCGAGCTCGCCGAGATGCTGGTGAAGGCGGGGGCGCCGCTCGGCGCGCGCTCGGTAAACGGCGAGACGCCGATGCACCACGCTGCGCTGCATGCGGACACGTATTTCATCGACCTGCTGCTTCTTGGCAAGGCCGACCCGAAGGCGCGCAACGACGACGGCGAGTCGGTACTGCAGTGGGCGGTGATGACGGGCAATCCGCGCACGGCGCGGCACCTGCTCGAGCGCGGCGCCGACCCGATGAGCGCCGACCTGAAGGGCAACACGCTGTTGCACGCGGCGGCCGACGGCGGCCACGCCGAAATGGTGAGCGCGTTTCTTTCCATCGGCGTGGATCCGCGGCGGCGCAACCGCGCCGGCAAGCGGCCGATCGAGGTGGCGCGGGAGCGTGGTTACGCGGAGATCGTGAAGCTGCTGGAGCGGTTCGAAAGGGACTGATTCCTTCGCGATGCTGCGGGGCATCATTTTCAGCTGCAGAGTAAGCTCAGGGTCGGCTATTTCGACCCATGTGCATGAAAACCCTTCTTTTTGTTTTCCTGGCCATGCCCTTGGGAACTGCGCAGGCCATGCAATGCAGCGCCCAATCGCCCAGGACGACCACGGCCTTGGTCGAGCTCTATACGTCGGAAGGCTGCGACAGCTGCCCGCCGGCTGACCGCTGGCTCTCTTCCCTGGGCCCCCGGGGCTTCGCCCCGAACCGGGTCGTGCCCCTGGCCCTGCACGTGGATTATTGGGACTACATAGGCTGGAAGGACCCTTACGCCCGCGCGGCCCATACGGCCAGGCAGAGGAAGATGGCCAGGCTGGCGCGCGCGGCCATGGTCTACACCCCGCAGGTCCTGCTGCAGGGGCAGGATTTCCGCGGCTGGCGCAGTAGCGCGTTCGAGGAGACGGTAGCGAAAATCAATGCCCGGCCGGCAAAGGCTAAGATTTCGTTGTCAATGGAAATGCGCCTGTCCTCCGGCCGCCCGAATGCTTTCGAAGTGGGGGCGGTGGCGGAGCTGGAAGGCGCGCCGGTGGACGCGCCGCACGAACTTTTCCTCGGCGCCTATGAAAACAAGCTCGTGACCGAGGTGAAAGCGGGCGAAAACCGCGGCAAAACCCTGCCCCACGACTACGTTGTCCTGCAGTGGGTCGGGCCCCTCGAATTCAAGGCCGGCAAGCTCGCCGAGCGGCGCACGCTGCCCCTGCTGCCAAAGGCCGTGCTGGCCCACTCCGGAGTGGCCGCTTTCGTGCAAAACCGCGCTACTGCTGAGGTGCTCCAGGCGCTGATGCTCCCCTCGTGTAAGGGCTGAGCCCCCCGCGTTCCCTGCGGAGGGGCCTATTCCCGGGTATATTCCTGCCCGGCAGCGTCTGCTGGAGGGCAGGCGCCAGGCCCAGGGAGAGGCGATGCACGCGACCCAGATTCGCCAGAAGGACGGGATTTTCTACTTCGCCGCGTATAAGGCGAAGGACCTGCTCGCAAAAGTGCGCTTCATCAGCCGGTTTTACGGCGAAGGCGAGCAAATCGCCGCCGCGCGCATTTCGCAGGACGACGACGTCGCGCAGTTCATCTCCAAGATCGAGCGTACCGACGGCGCTTTCCAGCGCGGCCTGTCGCGCGCCAAGGTGCGCCAGCTCACCAATTTCTACGAAACCGCGGTGTCGCAGCCGGCGATCCCCGGCACGGTCCTGCTCTACACCAGCGAAAAGCTCAATTTCCGCATCAACGGCGACGGTGCCGGCTCGGGGCACCTGACGGAGCCCAACGCCAGGTTTCTCATCATCGACGGCCAGCACCGCCTCGCGGCGCTGCACTTCTATATGCAGGAACGGCCGCAGGACGCGGCCACCATCAGCGTGCCGTGCATCATTTTCGACGGCCGCAGCGAGGACTTCGCCGCCGAGATGTTCGTCATCATCAATTCGACGCCGACGCGCATCAACAAGAGCCACCTCATCGATCTGTACGAGCAGGTCTCCTGGGCGGCGCCCGATCGCAAGTTCGCCGCGCGCCTGGTGCAGAAGCTCTACAGCGAAGGCGACAGCCCGCTGCGCTACCGCATCAACCGCCTCGGCGGCCGCAGCCAGCGCGACAAGTGGGTGCTGCAGGCGGAACTGTTCAACGAACTGCACCGCTGGGTGCGCGGCAAGTGGCGCTCGATCCAGCTCGCCGGCGGCAGCTCCAAGGAAGTGCCGCGCTACTACGGCCTGGTGCGCGATTTCCTCAAGTCGGCGAAGGACGTGTTCGGCGATGCGGTGTGGGGCAAGGACGGCTACATGGTGACCCGGCCGGTCACCATCAAGGCGATGATCCGGGTCTGCGCCGACCTCGCGCGCGAGGACGACGGCCCGGAGGCCGGGCGCGTGGCGCGGTGGTCCGAGCGACTCAAGCCCTGGGCGGAGATGGGCAAGATGTTCCGCGACGAGGGCTTCTACGAGCGCTTCCCCGCCAAGGGCGAGGTGGAGCGGGTGGCGCGGGTGCACCGCGACCTCGCCAAGGCCGCCGGCATCGAGGTCGGCAAGAAGTCCTGAGCCGGGGGTTGCCGATGGCCGATGGCAAGAGCGACAAGAGCAACGTGGTTGCGCTGGTCCTGTATTTCCTCCTCGGCGCGGTCGGCGCGCACCGCTTCTACGTCGGCAGGATCGGAACCGGGGTGCTGCAATTGCTGGCCTGTGTCATCCCGATCGTGGTGGCATTTCAGGTCCAGGGCAGCCAGTCCGGCGGCACGGCCATGGCCCTGGCGCTGCTGGCCCTGGCGATCCTGGCGGCCCTGGTCATCTGGCTCCTGGTCGACGGCGTCCAGATCCTGCGGCAGAAGTTCACCGACAGCAAAGGCGACCCGCTGCAGTTCAGCTAGATGATTTTTTCTTGTGCCATGTTTTCGATTTCTTCAGCAGTAAAACCCAGTTCCGAGAGAATCGCGCGGCTGTGCCCGCCTGCGGCCGGCACCGGGTCCATGCGCGGCTCGAACTGATCGAGGTTGAAGGGCGGCTTCAGGGTCCGGATCGGGCCGCCGGGCGTGCCGACTTCGCGCCAGCGGTCGCGCGCCTCGAGCTGCGGATGTTCCCAGAACTCCTGCATCGAATTCAGCCTGGCGTTCGCGATGTCGGCTTTCTCGAGCCGCAGCAGGATGTCGGCCGCGCTCAGCTGCGAGAAAACCCGGTCGATCTCCTCGTGCATGGCCTTGCGGTGCTTCGCGCGCGACGGCCCGGTTGAAAACCTGGCGTCCAGCGCAAGTCCCTTGTTCTCGAGGACCACAGCGCAGAAACGCTCGAACTCGCGCTCGTTCTGGATCGACAGGAACACCATGCCACCATCGCCGGCCCTGAACGGGCCATAGGGCACGATGGTGGCGTGGTGCGCCCCCGAGCGCGGCGGCGCCTCGCCGCCATAGGCGCTGAAATGGGCGGGAAAGCCCATCCACTCGCCGAGCGACTCGAACATGGTGATATCCAGCGTCGCGCCTACGCCTTCGCGCGTCCTGCGGTAGAGGGCGGCGAGGATGGAGGAAAGCGCGTACATGCCTGCGGCGATGTCGGCCACCGGGATGCCGGCCTTGGCCGGCTGATCGGGCGTCCCGGTCACCGACAGCAGCCCCGCCTCGCATTGCACCAGCAGGTCGTAGGCTTTTTTTTCCGCGTAAGGGCCGGCGGGACCGTAGCCCGAAATGCCGCACCAGATGAGCTGCGGATGCTTCGCGCGCAACTCGGCCGCGCCCAGGCCGAGCCGCTCCGCCGCGCCGGGGGCGAGGTTCTGCACGAAGACGTCGGCCTTTGCAAGGAGTCGATCCAGTACTTCCCTGGCCTCAGGGCGTTTGACGTCCAGCACAAGACTTTCCTTGGAGCGGTTCACCCAGACGAAGTGCGAGGAAAGTCCCTTTACGGTGCTGTCATAGCCGCGCGCCGCGTCGCCGCCGCCGGTGCGCTCGATCTTGATTACGCGCGCGCCGAGTTCGGCCAGCTGGCGCGTGCAGAACGGTCCGGCGATGACCTGCTCCAGGCCGACCACGGTGACGCCGTGCAGGGGGCGATTCAATCGGGGTCTTTCACGTGAACACCAGTTCAAGCCCGCGCGCCGCGAAGCCGTGCAGGTCGGTGCTCCAGGTCTCGCCCGCCTGCACCGGGTGTGCGTCGGTGAGCGTGCCCGTGCTGATGATTTCGCCCGCCTGCAGCTGCGGCGAGTTCTTCTGTTCGGCAAGGATCTCAACCAGGAATGCGAGCGAAAGGAGCGGGCTGTCGAGCACGTTGGCGCCGACGCCCTGGTCTATTTTTTCCCGATTCTTGAACAAACTGACTTTCAAGAAGGGCAGCGCCGCCGCAAGTCCGGCGATTCTTTCCACGGCTACCGGTGTGCCCACGATCAGGCGGCCGTGCAGTGCGTTGTCGGCGATGCAGTCGGGCAGCGCCATTTTCCACTCCGGGTGGTGGCAGCTGACGATTTCGATTGAATGCGCGACCCACTCGATTGACTCCAGCAGTGCGGCAGGATTGCGCGAGCGCGGCGGCGCGGCTTTGAGCTTGAAGCAGATCTCGGGCTCGATGCGCGGCTGCATCAGGCCTTCGAGCGATACGACTGCCTTATTTTCTTTGGAAAAAACAAGAGTTCGATCATAAACAGCACCCCACATCGGGCTGTCCACGCCATAGCGCGCCCAGATGCCGCGGTTGGTGAAGCCGTTTTTGCGGCCGGCCAGTTTCCAGCCCAATTCGAGGCGATGCGCGTGCAATTCGCGCGCCGCGGCATAGCCCGTTTCGGCCGTAAGCCCCGGAAAGCGCGTACTAAACGGGGCGACCAGGCGCGGGTGGTCGTGCAGATCGATGAGCTCTTTGGCGAGCGTGGTTGCGTCCATGGGCAACTGATTCTAAATTAGTAAAATAACAACTAACATGTTGATTATTAAGTAATCTATAGTGTTAACAAATCGTTCACAACTGCAAAAACGTCATTGATTCTCAACGTGTTTTGCTCAAGCGATTTGCAAATCCTTCGCAAAAAAGACCCCTCAGATCATCTCGACTGTAGTCCGAAGCATCTGCGGATTGAGTTCAATATACCGCTGAGTCGTAGACAAGTTGCGATGGCCTGCGAGCGCCATTAAGACGCGCACATTCGCGCCCTTGGTCGCCAGCGTCGTAATGAATCCCCTGCGCCCCGAATGTGAGCTAGCACCGACGATGCCAGCGCGCTTGTAGATGTAGTGCATGAGTTGCGCTGCTGTGTTCGAAGTAAAGCCACGATCAGCGTGCTTCTGAGTGCAGAACAGCGCCCTCGTCGTGTCTGTCAGCAAGATAGCTTTCAAATCCCTCTGCTTGAAACGCGCCGAGAGATAAGCGTGAAGTTCTTCGCGCAAGCGTTTCGAAAGCAGCACAGTGCGGCCTCGATCGCCTTTCGTCTGACTAGCTGTTGGCGCGCGATGGAAATTGACCATTTGAACGGGGTACTGCGCGTTCAAAATTGACCAGGGTGTTCAACCTATCCTGCCTAATTTTTAGGCAGG
>SBAS01000090.1 GCA_005240145.1 Nitrosomonadales bacterium
GGAGACCGGGGCGGCGGGTTCGTTGGCGGCCTGCTGTTCAACCTGCGGGGTGGTCGCGGGTTCAAGCTCGAGGGTCCGGGCGATCTCCTCCAGCGGCGGCAGTTCCTGCAGCGAGAGCAGTCCGAGGTCGTCGAGGAAGGACTTGGTGGTGGCGTACAACGCGGGCCGGCCCGGCGTGTCGCGATGGCCGACGACGTCGATCCAGCCGCGGCTTTCCAGGGTCTGCACGATCTGCGCCGATACCGCGACGCCGCGAATGTCCTCGACGTCACCGCGCGTCACGGGCTGGCGGTAGGCGATGATGGCGAGCGTCTCCATCACGGCGCGCGAGTAGCGCGGGCGCTTGTCAGGGTTGAGACGTTCGACGAAGGGCTGGAATTCGGGCCGCGTCTGGAAGCGCCAGCCGCTCGCCGTGTTGACGAGTTCCACCGCGCGCGCCGACCAGTCCTCGCGCAAATCATCGAGCAGCCGGCGCAAGGTATCCGGACCGACGTCCTCCTCGAACAGCCGTTTCAGTTCTGCCAGCGACAGCGGCTCCTGCGACGACAGCAGGGCCGCCTCGACGATGCGCTTTACCTCAGAAGGATTCAGCATTCAGACTCATAGTGGCTCGACATGGGCGAGCCTGATGTAAATCGGCGCGTAGCCTTCGGATTGCGTGATCTCGACGAGCATCTCGCGCGCAAGTTCGAGCAGGGCGAGGAAGGTTACGACCAGAACGGCGACGCCGAGGCCCGGGTCGAACAGTTCGGTGAATTCGAGCACCCGGCTCGCCCTGAGGTGGCGCAGGATCTGGCTCATGTGTTCGCGCACCGAGAGTTCCTCGCGCAGCACGCGGTGATGCTTGCTCATGCGGGCGCGAAACAGCAGCGAGCGCCAGGCTTCGGCGAGGTCGCGCGGATGCACCTCCGGCAGCCTCGCGAGCGCAGTGCGCTCGACCAGGACCGAGATCGCGAGCGTGTCGCGGCCGACCTGCGGCATGGCGTCGAGCTGATGCGCCGCCTTCTTCATCTGTTCGTACTCGAGCAGCCGGCGCACCAGTTCCGCGCGCGGGTCTTCCTCTTCGTCCACCACCGGCGGGCGCGGCAGCAGCATGCGCGACTTGATTTCGATCAGCATCGCCGCCATCACCAGGTACTCGGCAGCGAGTTCGAGGTTCCTGCTGCGCATGAGTTCGACGTATTCGAGGTACTGGCGCGTGAGTGGCGCCATCGGAATGTCGAGCACGTCCAGGTTCTGCCGGCGTATCAGGTACAGCAGCAGGTCGAGCGGCCCATGGAAAGCGTCGAGCAGGATCTCCAGCGCGTCTGGCGGGATGTACAGGTCGGCCGGAACCTCGCGCAACGGCTCGCCGTAGAGCGTCGCGAAATGGGGCGTGACCTGGGCGGTGACCGCGCTCATACGTAGGAAAGCCCCATCGCTTCGCGTACGTCGCGCATGGTGTCGGTGGCAAGCGCGCGCGCCTTGTCGCAACCGTTGGCCAGGATGTTCTTCACCAGCGTCGGGTCATCGAGGTAAGGCTGCGCGCGTTCGCGTATCGGCGCCAGCTCGGCGAGCACGCTTTCGATCAACGGCGCCTTGCACTCCAGGCAGCCGATCCCCGCGGTGGTACAGCCTTTTTGCACCCAGGCGCGCCGGGCGTCGTCCGAGTAGACCAGGTGCATCGGCCATACCGGGCACTTCTCCGGCGTGCCGGGATCGCTGCGTTTCACGCGCGCCGGATCAGTCGGCATGGTGCGGATTTTCTTCGCCACCGATTCCGGCGCCTCGCGCAGGCCGATCGAATTGCCGTAGGACTTCGACATTTTCTGCCCGTCCAGGCCAGTCAGCTTGGAGGCTTCGGTGAGCAGCGCTTCGGCTTCGACGAGGATCTTCTTGCCGCCGCCTTCCAGCCAGCCGTAGAGCCGCTCGTGGTCGCCGCGCGGGGTGTTCTGTTGCTCGTCGAGCAGCGCTTGGGCGCGCTTCAGGGCTTCGCCGTCGCCGCTTTCGAGGAATTTGGTGCGCAGCTCGTTGAACAGGCGCGCCTTCTTGCTGCCCATTTTCTTCACTGCCGCCTTCGCCTTCTCTTCGTAGCCTGGTTCCCGGCCATAGAGGTGGTTGAAGCGACGCGCAAGTTCCCGCGTGAATTCGATGTGCGGCACCTGGTCCTCGCCCACCGGGACGTAGCGCGCGCGGTAGATCAGGATGTCCGCCGCCTGCAACAGCGGGTAGCCGAGGAAGCCGTAGGTCGTCAGGTCCTTGTCGGCGAGCTTCTCCTGCTGGTCCTTGTACGTCGGCACGCGCTCCAGCCAGCCCAGCGGCGTCATCATCGACAATAGCAGGTGCAGTTCCGCGTGCTCTGGTACCAGCGATTGCACGAAAAGGGTGGCCTGGTTGGGATCCACGCCGGCGGCCAGCCAGTCGATCACCATGTCGGTGCCGACTTCCTGCAACGCACCGGGTTTTTCGTAGTCCGTCGTCAGCGCGTGCCAGTCGGCGACGAAGAAGAGGCACGGGTGCTCCGCCTGCAGCCTGACCCAGTTCTTGAGCACGCCGTGGTAGTGCCCCAGATGCAGGGCACCCGTGGGACGCATGCCGGAGAGGACACGGGTTTCGAACATCAGGTTTCAAACATGGGATCCAGACCCTCGCCCTAGATCTGGAACAGCGTCCCGAGCACGCGATACGAAAAATTCACCATCGGCCCGAGAATCACGGCGAGAGCGCCGGTAAACAGGAGCAGCAGCAGGATCGGGAAGCCCCAGGGTTCGAGCTTCGCATAGCCCCAGGCAGCGCGGCTCGGCAGCAGGCTCGCCACGATGCGCCCGCCATCGAGCGGCAGGAGCGGCAGCAGGTTGAGCACCATGAGGACGATATTGACCTCCATGCCCGCCTTGCCCATCAGCAGCAGGGGCTCGGTGAAGTAGTTCACCGGCAGCAGGATATCGGCCTTGTACAGCGCAGCCCAGCCCAGAGCCATCACCAGGTTGGCGGCCGGGCCGGCCGCGGCCACCCAGAGCATGTTCTGGCGCGGGCGGCGCAGCGCGGAGAAATTGACCGGGACGGGCTTGGCCCAGCCGAACAGCAGCCCGGCGCCGCCCGAGAGCTTGCTCAGGACGAGGATCGCGATCGGGACGATGATGGTGCCGACCAGGTCGATGTGCCGCGCGGGGTTGAGGCTGATGCGTCCCTGTGCGAATGCCGTCATGTCGCCGAAGTGGCGTGCGACATAGCCGTGCGCCGCTTCGTGGAGCGTAATCGCGAAGAGGACCGGGAGCGCATAGATGGCGATGATGCGTACAAGCGGTTCTATGTCCATCTAGGCGTGGAATTTTATCAGAGCAGGAACTCCTCGATCAGCCGCGCCACCGCCTCGGGCTGGTCGTGATGCAGCATATGGCCTGCGTCCGTCACCGTCTCGTAGCGCAGGTTAGCGAACGCCGCGCGCCGCTCGGCGAGATCCGCCTCGGTCAAGCGCATGCGCGTGCGCGTCTCCGAATGCTCCGCGTCGACCCAAAGCACGGGCGCGGTCGCCTGCGCCCAGCAGGCGCGCGCCTCATCGAGGCGGTAGAGCGTGGCGTTGATGAGCTTGTGCGCGGGATCGCTGCGCAGGACTACGCCGCCGCCGTCGGCGTCCTTGCCCCAGTGCGCGGCGAGGAACTCCGCCCGCTCGCGCTTCAGGCGCGGGTTGTTCTTCTGCAGGCGATCGGCGAGTTGCGCATAGTCGGCGTAAGGCTTCCAGCCAGGCGTGTCCTTGAGCTCATCCATCCAGCGCGCATAGCGCTTGGGCGCCTGCTCGGCCCGGGTCGCGGGCATGCCGAAGCCCTCGAGGTTGACGAAGCGCGCAATACGTCCGGGCCGGATACCCACGTACAACCCGCCGACGTTGCCGCCCAGGCTGTGGCCGACCAGGTTGACCGGCGCATCGGGCTCGATCCGGTCGAGCAGCGCATCGAGGTCGCCGATGTAGTCCGGAAACCAGTAGTTGTCGGAACCGGACCAGGCGCTGAGGCCATAGCCGCGCCAATCGGGTGCGTAGATGTCCCAGTCCTGCGCCATGGCGTCGACCAGGAACTGGAACGAAGCGGAAACGTCCATCCAGCCATGCAGGAGGACGACCTTTTTCTCCGCCTTTCCCTTCCAGTGACGGACGTGATAGCGCAGTCCGCGGATGTCGAAGAAAAGTGATTCGCTGTGTTTCATGAGGTGTGGGAAAACTGCGGCTATGATACCGGTCATCCATGCCGATATTTTCTCTCAACGAGCGCCGGGTCGAATTGCGTGGCGCGCGCCATTACATCGCCTACGACGCGACGCTCGCGGGTTCGATTATTCTCGAGAACGAGGTGAACATCTGGTTCGGCGTGGTGATCCGCGCCGACAACGACCAGGTGCACATCGGCGAGGCAACCAACATCCAGGACGGCTCGGTCCTGCACTGCGATCCGGGATTCCCGCTGACGCTAGGCAAACGCGTCACGGTCGGGCACAAGGTAATGCTGCACGGCTGCACCATCGGCGACGGCGTGCTGGTGGGCATCAACAGCGTGATACTGAATGGCGCGAAAATCGGCGCCGGTTCGCTGATCGGCGCCAATTCACTCGTGTCCGAGGGTAAGGAAATCCCGCCAGGCGTGCTCGCGGTCGGCTCACCGGCGAAAGTCGTGCGCGAGCTCACGCCGGAGCAGATCGCCGGGATCCTGAGAATTTCAGAAAACTACGTCACCCGGGGCCAATACTTCAAAGAACACCTGAAGGAGCAGGCCTAGCTATTTCGGCGCCATCCGGATAGCGCCATCCAGCCGGATAGTCTCGCCGTTCAGCATTTCGTTCTCAACGATGTGCTTCGCCAGCGAAGCGTATTCCTCCGGCTTGCCCAGGCGCGAGGGGAATGGCACCTGCTTGCCGAGCGAGTCCTGCGCTTCCTTCGGCAGCCCGAGCAGCATGGGCGTAAGGAACAGGCCCGGCGCGATGGTCACCACGCGGACGCCGTTACGGGAAAGGTCGCGCGCGATGGGCAGCGTCATGCCCACCACACCGCCCTTCGAGGCGGAATAGGCGGCTTGCCCGATCTGTCCGTCGTAAGCTGCAACCGAGGCGGTGTTGATGATCACGCCGCGTTCGCCGGCTGCGTTCGGTCCGGCCTTGACCATCGCATCCGCCGCGAGGCGGATCATGTTGAAGGTGCCGATCAGATTGATGCTGATGACCTTGGTGAAGCGCGCCAGGTCGTGCGGCGCTTCCTTGCCGACGGTGCGCTCGGCGCCGCCGATCCCGGCGCAGTTCACGAGCACGTGCAGGCCGCCCATTCCCTTCACCGCCGCCTCGACCGCGGCTTTGCCGTCGGCCTCCGAGGTGACGTCGCACCTGCAGTATTTCCCGCCGATTTCCTTCGCCAGTTTTTCGCCCAGATCCGCCTGCAGGTCCGCGATCACGACCTTGGCGCCGTTGGCCGCCGCCATCTGCGCCGTCGCCGCGCCCAGGCCCGAAGCGCCGCCGGTGATGAGGAATATGCTATTTCTGATTTGCATCCCAAAGCCCTCCGTATGAATTCAACGATAATTCTACCTGCATGAAGCTTTCATTCGACCTCAGGTTCGGCGATCTTTACGAGCGCGAAGGACTGCTGCGCGTGGATGCGGCGTTCCTCGCGTTTCTGGAAGGCGGTTTGCGGGATCGCCTGCTCGCGGCGAGAAAAACACCGCCCGCGGACAAGGCCGAATCGGAGCTGCTCATCGCCCTCGCGCCGCACCTCGAGGATTTCATCGCGAAGCTGTTCGGCATCGAGGCCGAAGCGCAGGCACTCGCGGCGAAGCACAACGAGCTCGCGCCGTTGTGGTCCGTGAAGCGGCTGTTTGTCCAGCGCCGCGCGCTGCACGAGATGAAGCCGGAGGATGCAACGCCGGCGGGGTTTGATTTTTCCTCGGAACTCGACTTTGCCCGCCGCGTGACGGCGTGGGGTGCAGATGAAAAGCGGTTCGAAAAAGAAATCGAAGGCGCGGCCCGCTACGCTGCCTGGGCGGTGCGCACGCCCGAAGGCAGGGCAAAGCACCGAAGCGGCGTGTTGTTCAAGACGCCGCTCAAGCTCGATTTCATGCGCCTGGTGCCGGTGCACACCGACGAGTCGCCGGGATTTGCGCGTCACAGTCTCGAGCACTTGCGGCAGCGGGATGGCTTCGCCCTCACCGACCACGGCACGGATCTGAGCGGCGCGCTCGACCATGCGAACTACTGCATCTGGTGTCACGAGCAGGGCAAGGACTCCTGTTCCAAGGGACTGAAGGAGAAGGCCCCTGCCGTCGCGTTCAAGAAGACAGCCTTCGGCGTGCCGCTTGCCGGTTGCCCGCTCGAGGAGAAAATCTCCGAGTTCCACCTCGTCAAGGCGCGCGGCGAGCCGATCGGCGCGCTGGCCATCATCTGCGTCGACAACCCGATGGTCGCCGCCACCGGCCACCGCATCTGCAACGATTGCATGAAGTCCTGCATCTACCAGAAGCAGGCACCGGTCGACATTCCGCAGGCCGAGACGCGCACGCTGAAGGACGTGCTGGAGCTGCCCTGGGGTTTCGAAATCTACTCGCTGCTCACGCGCTGGAATCCGCTCAACCTGCAGCGGCCGCTGCCGCTGCCCGAGAGCGGACGCAAGGTTCTGGTGGTCGGCCTCGGACCGGCGGGTTTCACCCTCGCCCACCACTTGATGAACGACGGCCACGCGGTCGTCGGCATCGACGGTCTCAAGCTCGAGCCGCTGGGCCTGGATTTTGTTCCTGTAAAAAATATTCAGGATATCCGCGAGCCCCTCGACCAGCGCGTCATGGCCGGGTTCGGCGGCGTTGCGGAATACGGCATCACCGTGCGCTGGGACAAGAACTTCCTCAAGCTCATCCGCCTGCTGCTCGAGCGCCGCAGTCAGTTCGCGATGTTCGGCGGCGTGCGCTTCGGCGGCACGTTGACGCTCGAAGACGCAATGACCATGGGCTTCGACCACGTCGCCCTGTGCGTCGGCGCCGGCAAGCCGACGGTGCTCGATATCCCGAACGGCCTCGCACGCGGCGTGCGCGCGGCGTCCGACTTCCTCATGGCGCTGCAGCTCACAGGTGCGGCCAAGGAGGATTCGCTCGCCAACATGCAGCTGCGCCTGCCCGTGGTGGTGATTGGCGGCGGCTTGACTGCGATAGACACCGCCACGGAGTCCCTCGCCTACTACGTCGTGCAGGTGCGCAAGTTCCTCGCGCATTACGAGACACTCGCCCGGCGGAACGGCGAAGCCGCGGTGCGCGCAAACTGGGACGACCAGGAACGCGAAATCGCGGAGGAATATCTCGCCCATGCGCGCGCCTTGCGCGCAGCGCCCCCCGAAAAGCACATCGAACTGCTGCGCCACTGGGGCGGCGTCACCATCGCCTACCGCCGGCGCCTGGTGGACAGCCCTTCCTACACCCTGAACCACGAGGAAGTGGAGAAGGCGCTCGAGGAAGGCATCTGGTTCGCCGAAGGGCTCACGCCTCTAGGTGTGGACGTGGATAATTTCGGTGCGGTGCGCGGCATCCGCATGCAGGGCGCAAGCCTGGAGCACTGGCTTCCGGCGCATACCGTGTTCGTCGCCGCAGGAACCCAGCCCAATACCGTATTGGCGCGTGAAGACCCGGAGCATTTCAGCTTGGAAGGGAAGTACTTCGCCGCCTGCGATGAAGCCGGCAACCCGGTCAAGCCGCAGTACGCCACATCCAAGCCGGGCGTCGTCAACGTCCTGCTCTCCAAGCAGGCCGACGGGCGCTACGTCAGCTATTTCGGCGATGTCCACCCTTCCTACTTCGGCAATGTCGTGAAGGCGATGGGCAGCGCGAAGCAGGGTTATCCGGTGGTTTCGCGGGTTTTGGCGAAGAATCTGCCGAAAAAAACAGACGCGAAAGAAATATTTTTCAAAACCCTCTCAGACCAGTTGCTTGCAACCGTGCACAAGGTTGAGCGCTTGACGCCGACCATCGTGGAGGTCGTGGTTCGCGCGCCGCTCGCAGCGCAGAAATTCCAGCCCGGCCAGTTCTACCGCCTGCAGAACTTTGAGACCCTCGCGCCAGTCGTTGACGGAACACGCATGCAGATGGAGGGTCTCGCCATGACCGGTGCCTGGGTGGACCGCGGCAAGGGACTGGTCTCCATCATCGCGCTGGAAATGGGCGGCTCGAGCGACCTGTGCGCCATGCTCAAGCCCGGCGAACCGGTGATCCTCATGGGGCCTACCGGCACGCCAACCGAAATCGCGGCCGGCGAGACCGTGGTGCTGTGCGGCGGCGGCCTGGGCAACGCGGTGCTGTTTTCGATCGGCGCCGCGTTCCGCGCCGCGGGCTCGAAGGTTCTCTACTTCGCCGGCTACAAGAAAGTCGTCGACCGCTACAAAGTGCCCGATATCGAAAACGCGGCCGACACGGTGGTCTGGTGCTGCGACGAGGAGCCCGGCTTCAAGCCCGGACGGCCGCAGGACCGCAGTTTCGTCGGCAACATCGTCCAGGCGATGGACGCCTATGCCGAAGGTCGCCTCGGCGCCCCCAGCATCCGCCTCGACGACGCCGACCGCCTCATCGCCATCGGCTCGGACCGCATGATGGCAGGCGTGGCGAAAGCGCGCCACGACGTGCTGAAGCCGCACCTGAAGCCGCGCCACTTTGCCATCGGCTCGATAAATTCACCGATGCAATGCATGATGAAGGAGATCTGCGCGCAGTGCCTGCAGCCGCATCGCGATCCGGTGACCGGCGAGACCAGCTATGTGTTCTCCTGCTTCAACCAGGACCAACCGCTCGACAGCGTGGATTTCAAGGGCCTGCACGAGCGCCTGAAGCAGAACTCGCTCGCGGAAAAACTCAGCGTAGGCTGGCTGCGGCACTGCATGCCGGAATTGAGGAAACAGCGTACCTTCGTCTGATCTTCGCCCTTCAAGGTTCTTTCACGTCAACGGCAAACGCCGCGCGATTTTCCTGACTTCGTCCCGCTCTTCAGCCGAAAGCCTTGGCCTCGGCCGCGTGAGGATATCGAAGATTGTCATTTCCACTCAGCCGTCTTCGAAGCCTTCGTCATCGCGACATCCAAATGCGATCGAAAACCAACGGCACTGGGCCTCCCGTTCCCCGCCAGTTCGCGAAGGTTAGCCTCCAGGCGTCCCTGCAAAATGCAGCGAAACCTGGCGCGAGGGGGTACTTGACAAGCTATACAAGTATTATATAACATTTGTATATGCCAAAGGTCAAATCCAAGATCAGCACCTTCTCCGCGGCCCCGAGAGATCTGGAGATGCTCGAGGTCGTGGCCCGCTATCACGGCACCAACAAGAGCGCGACGATCGTCAGCCTGGTGCGCCGGGAGTTCTGGCGCGCTTTCCCGGGCGGCACGGACAAGATCCGCCCCGATCGCGGCGCCAAGGTGGAGGACGGAAAATGAGATCCCTGGTTCTTATCGCCCTGCTCGTTTCTTCGAGCGCTTTCGCGCAGACGATCAAGATCGGCGAACTGAATAGTTACAAGGTCTTCCCGGCCTTCCTGGAGCCCTACAAGAAGGGCATGGAGCTCGCGCTGGAGGAGGTCAATGCCTCGGGCGGGGTGATCGGGCGCAAACTCGAACTCGTGACGCGCGACGACGGCGGCACGCCGGGGGACGCGGTGCGGGTGGCTGAGGAGCTCATCTCACGCGAGAAGGTGAATGTGCTGATGGGCACCTTTGCTTCCCACGTCGGCCTCGCGGTCTCGAACCTGGCGAACCAACGCAAGATCCTGTTTGTCGCCTCGGAGCCGCTCACGGACAAGATCGTCTGGGAGAACGGCAACCGCTACACGTTCCGGCTGCGGCCCTCGACGTACATGCAGACGGCGATGTTGATCCCGGAGGCGGCGAAGCTGAAGAAGAAGCGCTGGGCGATCGTTTATCCCAATTACGAATATGGCCAGTCGGCCACTGCCTCGTTCAAGAAATTACTCAAACAGGCGCAACCCGATGTCGAGTTCGTCGCCGAGCAGGCCCCTGCCCTTGGCAAGATCGACGCCGGCGCGGTGGTGCAGGCGCTGGCGGACGCGAAGCCGGATGCGATTTTCAGCTCGCTCTTCGCCGCCGACCTGCAGAAGTTCGTGCGCGAGGGCAATACGCGGGGCCTGTTCAAGAGCGCGGTGGTGTTCAATCTGCTCGCGGGCGAGCCCGAGTACCTCGATACGCTCAAGGACGAGACGCCGGATGGCTGGTGGGTGACGGGCTATCCGTGGAAGGAAATCAACACGCCCGAGCACCGGAAGTTCCGTGACGCCTACCAGAAGCGCTGGAAGGATTACCCGCGCCAGGGCTCGGTGGTGGGCTATGCCGCGGTGTACACGGTGGCGAACGCGGTTAAACGGGCGGGCTCGAGCGATACGGAAAAGCTTGTCGAGGCCATGAAAGGGCTGGAGATGCAAACCCCCTTCGGCCCGATCGTGTGGCGGCCGCTCGATCACCAATCCACCATGGGCGCCTACGTCGGCCAGCTTTCAGGCAAGGGCGGCAAGGGTCAAATGGTGAATTGGCGCTTCGCTGATGGCGCCCATTTCCTGCCCCCCTTTGAAGAGGTAAGGTTACTAAGAAAAGATTAGCTTGTTCAATGAGTTTCTCGTCAGTCCTCATCCAATTCCTTAACGGTCTGGCGAGCGCCTCTTCGCTGTTCCTGGTAGCCGCCGGCTTGTCCCTCATTTTCGGCGTGACCCGGGTTGTGAACTTCGCGCACGGCTCGCTCTACATGTTGGGCATGTACTTCGCGGTGTGGCTGTCCGAACGGGTCGGTTTCTGGACCGCGGTACCCCTGGCCGCCGCCGTCGTAGGGTTCCTGGGATTGTTGATCGAGCTAGGCCTCTTGCGGCGGATCTACAAAGCTCCTGAGCTGCTGCAGTTGCTCGCTACCTTCGCCCTCCTCCTCATAATCAAAGACGCAGCGCTGTGGGCCTGGGGCGCCGAAGACCTGCTCGGTCCGCGCGCACCGGGTCTGGCCGCTGCGGTGGAAATCTCGGGCGGCGCGTTTCCGCAATACGACCTGCTGCTGATCGTACTCGGTCCTCTGGTGCTGGTTTTTCTTCACCTGCTACTCACCCAGACACGCTGGGGCCTGCTGGTGCGCGCGGCGACCGAGGACCGCGAGATGGCCGGCGCCCTGGGCGTCAACCAGCGCTGGCTGTTCAGCTCCGTGTTCGCGCTGGGCGCGCTCCTCGCGGGATTGGGTGGAGCGCTGCAGATCCCGCGCGAGCCCGCCAACCTTAACGTCGACCTGACCGTGATCTCGGACGCCTTCGTGATCGTAGTCGTGGGCGGCCTGGGCTCCATCCCCGGGGCGTTCCTCGCCGCGCTGCTGATCGCCCAGGTCAAGGCCTTCTGCATCGGACTGGGATTCTCCAAGGCCACGCTGGTGGTGGAATTCATCGTCATGGCCGCGGTCCTCGTCATCCGGCCGCGTGGATTGCTGGGTCGCGAGGCGACGATTCCGCGCGGACCCGGCGCGGAGGAACCGCCCCTGCGTCCCCTTTCCCCGTTGCTGCTCAGGGCATTGGCAGCGCTGCTCGCCGCGCTCGTGCTTTTACCCCTGGCAAGTGACGGCTATGTGCTCGTGCTGCTCACCGATGTGCTGATCTTCGCCCTCTTTGCCGCCAGCCTGCACTTCATCCTCGGTCCAGCGCGCCTGCATTCCTTCGGGCACGCTGCCTACTTCGGCCTCGGCGCCTACGCGGCTGGAATCCTTTACCTGCAGGCGAAACTGCCGATGGAGCTGGCCTTGGCGCTGGCGCCGCTCGCCGCGGGCCTGGGGGCGCTCGTCTTCGGCTGGTTCTGCGTGCGCCTTTCCGGCGTGTACTGCGCCATGCTGACGCTCGCGTTTGCCCAAATCGCGTGGTCGGCGGCGTTTCAGTGGGACGGCCTGACCGGCGGCTCGAACGGCCTCGTCGGCGTCTGGCCCGCGGCCTGGCTCGCATCGAAAACGATGTATTTCTACCTGAGCCTGCTCGCCTGCGCGCTGGCGATCGCACTCTTGTGGCGTGCGGTCCACTCCCCGTTCGGTTACGCGCTGCGCGCTGGCCGCGATTCACCGCTGCGCGCCGAAGCGCTCGGCATCGACGTGCGCGCGACGCAATGGGCGGCGTTCAGCATCGCGGGGCTGGCCGCCGGCATCGCGGGCGCCCTCTACGCCTTTTCGAAAGGCTCCATCTCGCCCGAGGCGATGGGCATCCCGCGCTCGGTGGACGGGCTGGTGATGGTCATGCTGGGCGGCATCCACACCCTCACCGGCTCCGTCTGGGGCGCGGCCCTCTTCACCTGGCTGCAGGATGCGGCAGCACGCAATGTCGATTACTGGCGCGCTGCGATCGGCGTTTCGATCCTCGTCATCGTCATCCTCCTGCCGCGGGGACTGGCGACGCTGGTGCAGAAGCGCGCGTGACGGTCCTGCAAGTCCGGAACCTGCATAAATCCTTCGGCGGCGTGCGCGCCGTGGCCGATGTCAGCTTCTCCGTCGCTGCGGGGGAACTGCTCGCATTGATCGGCCCTAACGGCGCCGGGAAGACCACTTGCTTCAACCTGGTCAACGGGCAGCTGGCGCCCGATTCGGGTTCGATCGATTTGCAGGGCAAAAACCTCGTCGGCAAACCGCCGCGCGAGATTTACCGCAACGGCGTCGGGCGCACTTTCCAGCTCACCGCCACTTTCGGGTCGATGAGCGTGCGCGAAAACCTGCAGGTCGCCCTGCTCTCGCATGCGCGCAAACTGGGGTCTGTCGTCTCTTCCCTCGAACAACAAACGCATGCCGAAGCAGACAACCTGCTTCAACAGATCGGCATGCAGGCGCAGGCGGAGCGTCCCTGCGCAGAGCTCGCCTACGGTGATCTGAAGCGCGTCGAACTCGCGATGGCGCTCGCCTCGCAACCGCGCCTGCTCCTCATGGACGAGCCCACCGCCGGCATGGCTGCCGCGGAACGCACCGAGTTGATGCAACTGGCCGCAGACCTGGCGCGAAACTCCAGGATTGCCGTGCTGTTCACCGAGCACGACATGGAAGTCGTGTTCCGGCACGCCGACCGGGTCCTCGTGCTCTGCGAGGGCGCCCTGATCGCGCAAGGCACGCCGGCCGAGGTGCGCGCCAGTGCGCTGGTGCGGCAGGTCTACCTTGGCGACGCCGACCTGGAGCCCGGCCATGCTTGAGCTGCAACGCCTCAATGCCGGCTACGGGCGCGCGCATGTCCTTTTCGACCTGGACCTGCAGCTGCGCCCCGGTGAAGTCGTCGCGCTGCTGGGGCGCAATGGTGCGGGAAAGACGACGGCATTGAAAACCGCGATCGGCCTGCTGCCGTCGATCTCCGGCGACATCCTGTTCAACGGCAAAAGGATTACCAGGCTCGAATCGTTCGAGATCGCGCGATTGGGGCTTGGCTATGTCGCCGAAGACCGGCGCATCTTCACCGACCTGAGCGTAATGGAAAACCTGGCAGTCGGGCGACTGCCCGCGCGCAGCGGAGCGCCGCGCTGGACGGCGGAAAAACTCTTCGAGCTGTTTCCGAACCTCGGCCGCATGCGCGAGCGCCGCGGCGGCAGCATGTCGGGTGGGGAGCAGCAGATGCTCGCGATCGCGCGCAGCCTGATGGGCAATCCGAGCGCGATCCTTCTTGACGAGCCCTTCGAAGGGTTGGCGCCGATCATCGTGACCGGCGTGGCGGCCACGATTCGCGAACTGAAGCGCGAAGGGCTGAGCGTGCTGCTGTGCGAGCAGAACCTGCGCTACGCGCGCCTGGTTGCGGAGCGCGCCTGCATTATCGAAAAAGGCCGCCTGTGCTACACCGGCACGATGGCCGCGCTCGATGCCGATCCTGCGCTGCGCGCGCGTTACCTGTCCGTGTGACGGCGCTGGAAAAGCTCAGGCCGCAATCACTTCCTTCGCCAGCGTGACGGGTTGGTAATCCGCGCACGAGGGCACGTCTGGCGCGATGTGCATGACGCCGGGGGCGAGTTCCATGATTACGGAGGCCACCGACTCGATCCGCGCCTCCGCAGGCAGTGCCGGATCGGGCCTGCGGCAGATCGAAAGCAGGCCCGCGGATTCATCGCGCAACAGCTTCTTCAGGTCCTCCACGCCGTGCCTGGATCGCGCGGCGGCATGCTCGCGTGCGCGCTCGAGCCTGGGCAGACTGGATAGGTTGGACGCCTGGGCGGCCTGCCAGCCTGCTGCTTCGGGGTGAAGGAAATGGTTGGTATGGCAGAGCGTGGCGCCCGCTTTTTCGCTTGCGCGCACCACCCGCAGCCCCTTGGGCGAAAACTCCAGGCTCGCGGCGTCGCCGCCGCGGTCGGCCATCAGGATGTTCGAAGACCCGCCGAACGAAAGCCTGGAGCAGAACGCGATCGCATCGCGCACGCTGGAACGCTGCAGCAGCGCGCGCAGCAGGACGTGAACCGGAACGCCCGCATGCTGGCCATCGAACAGCGAACGCAGGATGTTCAGGCAGGCGCCCACGCCCAGAGCGTTGCAACCGATCTTGGCCAGCATGCCGGCTTCGGTCAGCGTGATGCAGGCGGGCTGCTCGCTTTCGCCGACGCGCAGGACAATCAGGGCGTCGCGCTGCGAGCCGACCCAATCCCAATTCTGCGCCAACAGCGTTCCGCCCGATGCGCTCGCAGCCGGACGCACCGCGATCGCCGTGCATTCGCCGCTATCCGCCCCGGCGAGAAACGACGGCGGCAGGATTTCGGTGCGCGCATTGAGGGCGAGGATCTCGCCGCACGGCCGTGCCGCGCCGCGCGCGATGCCTTCCAATTCTTCCAGCAGCGCGGCGTCGAACGTGCCGATCAGGTCGCGATACTCCGCGCCGCGGCGCTGCACTTCGTCCCAGGCCATGCCATGGAACGCGAACAGCCTGGCGTAGTTGGCGAGAGATCGCTCGACCCGGCCGCGCGCCTGCTCGCCGTGCCTGCGGCCGCGCTCGAATGCGTCGCCGGAGACTTCGACGGTCGGAAACATTGGCATCAGCGGATGATACGCCTTACCCGGCGAGCAGGCGCAACGCGACCTCGCTGCGCAAGGTCAGGATGGTGGCGATGCACAGCGCGAAAATCGGCGTCACGAACAGCAGCATGCTCAGGCCGAGAATGGCGCGCGGCCTCGGCGCGAGGCGCAGCCGGGACCAGCAGGACATCAACAGCAGGATCATCAGCGTCCAGCAAAAAAGCTCAAGGACGGGCCGGCTCCAGGCCTTGCCGAGCAGCACGCCGACGCCGCCGGCGAGGCCGAGGCTCCAGATGCCGAACAGAATGGCATCCTCGAAGATCCGTTTGAGCAGCGGTTTGCGCGTTCCGATCCCGCCGTAGTGCAAGGTGACGATGAACCAGGCGCCGAGCGCGAGCGCGATGCCCGAACCCACGGAAAAAATCCAGCCAACCAGCTCCAGGTTGACGAGGTTCATCGCCCCGCCTGGTTCATCGCCCCGCTCATGAGCACAGCGTGCCCTCTATGCAGGTCACCGCGCTGCCGCCAAGGAAGATCTCGTGCTTCTCTACCCGAATCGAAACACGTCCGTCGCGCC
>SBAS01000092.1 GCA_005240145.1 Nitrosomonadales bacterium
CGCCGGCGGGCTCGGCGTTCACCACCTCCTGGACCAATGAGGCAAGCGGCTGCGCCGAGACCCGGAAATCCTTGCCCTGGCGCGCCTCGATGCGGGCGAGGTCGAGCAGTTCGTTCACCATGTCGACCAGCAGCCTCGTCTGGCGGTGGATCGTCTCGAGCATCTGGCGTTGTTTGTCGGCGTCGAAACGGCGGTGGAGCATCAGCTCGGTGAATCCGTAAATGCTCACCATCGGCGTGCGCAATTCGTGCGCGGCAGTGGTGAGGAACTCGCTCTTCATGCGCTCCACCTCGGCCTCGCGGGTGATGTCGCGGTAGTAAAGGATGCGGTTGGCGTCGTTCTCGCTCGCGCTGTGCAGCAGGATGCGGTGCTCCGGGGCGGTGAGTCGCAGGCGCTGCGCGCCCGCGGCCGCCGCGCCCGCTTCGCGTACGCAGCGCGCGGTGAGCTTTTCTTCGTACTCGTCTTCGGAGGCGCCCGCCACCTCGCCTGCCTCGATGCCCGTCAGACGCTCGAACGCGGGATTTACGTACTCGACGCGCGGCGGCCCGCGACCGGGAAGCGGCCACGCAGGCTGGCGCGGACGCCTTTGTCACCAAGCCGATCCTGCCCGAGGAGTTGATCGCGCAGCTGCAGCGGCTGATTCACTTAGCGGAGGACTTGCAACATGAAAATTCTCATCGTTGACGACAACCCCCAGTTGCGCAAGCTCGTCCGCATGACGCTCGAGGGCCGCGGCCATGTGCTGGGCGAGGAATCCGACGGCGTCGCGGCGCTGCAAACCGCGCTCGCGACCAGGCCCGACCTCATCGTGCTCGACGTGATGATGCCGGGTGTGGACGGCTACGAGATCTGCTATCTCGTGAAGAGCGCGCCAGAGCTGCGCGCGACGCGGGTCGTGCTGCTGACCGCCCGCGGCCAGGAGACCGACGTTCTCACGGGGCGCGGGGCGCTCGCCGACGCCTACCTGGTCAAGCCGTTCAATCCGGACGCCCTGGTCGCGGCAATCGAACGCTTGCGCGGGGGTCAGCCGGGCCCCTACCCCGCACGCCGGTTCGCCCGCGCTCAGGGCGAGGCGTGACGAGGCCCGCGGTTCTTCCCGCCGACGCGGCAAGCGCGCCCAATGCGAGCGGGCGCGGCGATATCGAAGGCGAGCTTGCGGCAGCGCGCGATGCCGCGCAGCGCGCCGAAGAGCGCCTGCGAACGGCGCTCGCGGCGCTCGCCGACGGCTTCGTGCTCTACGACGCCGAGGACCGGCTGGTGCTGTGCAACGAGCGCTATCGGGAGCTCTACCGGATCTCGGCCGACCTTATGGTGCCTGGCGCGCGCTTCGAGGACATCATTCGAGAGGGCGTGCGCCGCGGGCAGTATCCCGACGCGGCCGGAGGCGAGGAGCAATGGATCGCCGCTCGATTGGCTGCGCACCGCAGCGCGAATTCGGTGATCGAGCAGCGGCTGCCCGGCGGCGCCTGTCTGCGAATCGCGGAGCGGCGCACCCCGGCGGGCGACATCGTCGGCTTCCGCTTCGACATCAGCGAGCTGAAGCAGGCGCAGGACCGGCTCAACCTGACCCTCGCGCTCAGCCCGGCGGGGTTCGTCTGCTTCGACGCGGCGGGCCGGGTCGCCTTCGTCAACCCGGCGTTCGAGCGCATGAGCGGCGAGCCCGCGCAAGCGCTGCTCGGGCTTGCGCAGGAGCAGTTCGACCAGCGCTTGCGGGAGCTGTTCGAGCCGACGGGCGAGGCGGCCCCGGGGGACGCGGACGTCACCTCGCGGCTGTTCTTCGCGCGCCCGCCTAAGCTCGTGCTCAAGCGCTCGGTGCGCGCGGGGTCGGGCCTCACAGTGCACTGCTACGTCGACGTGACGCGCGACTACGAGGTGGACCGCATGAAAAGCGAGTTCCTGTCCACCGCCGCGCACGAACTGCGCACGCCGATGTCGAGCGTGCTCGGCTTCACGCACCTGCTGCTCACGCGCGACTACGGCCGGGCCAAGCAGCGCGAGCTGGTCGCGACGGTAAACGAGCAGGCGCAGCGCCTGTCGGATATGCTGAACGAGCTGCTCGATCTAGCGCGCATCGAGGCGCGCGGCGGCAAGGATTTCCGTTTCGAGGTGCAGCCGCTCGGGACGATCGTCGAGGAGACGCTGAGCGCGCTGCACGTGCGGGACGACCCGCGCCAGGTGCAGGTGCGGCTCCAGGACCGGCACCTGCTGGTCAATGCGGACCGCGCCAAACTGCGCCAGGCACTGACCAACGTCGTCTCGAACGCCTACAAGTATTCGCCGCCGGATGCGCCGATCGAGCTGGAGGTGGCGTCGGAGGCCGGCCGCGCCGTGCTGCGCGTCAGCGACCGCGGCATCGGCATGACTGCCGAGCAGAGCGGGCGCTGTTTCGAGAGGTTCTGGCGAGCCGATCCCTCGGGCCGCATCCCGGGAACCGGGCTCGGCCTGTCGATCGTCAAGGAAATCCTCGAGCTCCACGGGGGCGCGGTCGAGGTGGCTAGCGCCTCCGGGCAGGGTACCTGCGTAACGCTTCGCCTGCCTTTGGTCGGGAGTCCTCCGGCCCTATTCGCGCCGTTCGCTGCTTCTAGCCATACTTCCTGAGGTCCTCGATCACCTTGCCGTCGTTCGGCAGGCTGCCGGGCGCGACGAGTTCCACCTCGCCGCGCAGCTTGGTGAGATCGCGAATCGACGCCACCACCGCCTCGGCGAGGCCAGCGGGGGCGCCCGCGACCTCGCATTTCAACGTCATGCGCTCGGCGCCGGTCTCGCCCTCGATGACCAGGCGCGCGCGCCTGACCTGCGCGTGCCGGCGCACGATTTCGTTCACCTGCTTGGGCGAGACGAACATCGCGCGCACCTTGGTGGTCTGGTCGGCGCGGCCCAGCCAGCCCTTGATGCGCACGTTGGTGCGGCCGCAGGGACTCGGTACGTCGAGGACGGCAGAAAGGTCCCCAGTCGCAAAGCGGATCAGCGGGTAGTCGGGATTGAAGGTGGTGATCACGACCTCGCCCACCTCGCCGGGTGCGACCGGATCGCCGCTGCCGGGCCGCACGATTTCGAGGATCAGCGTCTCTTCCAAAATCATGCCGTCGTTCACCGCACCATCGGGCGCATGCGTCTCGTAGGCGATCAACCCCAGGTCCGCAGTGCCGTACATCTGCAATACCTGGATGCCGCGCGCGCGCATCGCGCTGCGTAGCGCCGGCGGCAGGTACTCCGCGCCCACCAGCGCTTTCTTCAGGCAGGAGATGTCGGCCTTCATCTCGTCCGCCTTCTCGACGATGAGCTTGAGGAACGAGGGCGTGCCGACGTAGCTCGAAATGCCTAGGTCGCGGATCGTCAGGACCTGCATCTCCGTCTGGCCCGTGCCCGCCGGTATCACCGTGCAACCGATCGATTTTGCGCCGCCCTCGAACATCGACCCGGCCGGCACGAAGTGATAGGCGAGGGTATTGATGACCAGGTCACCAACGCGCAAACCCGCCGCGTTCAGGGCGCGCGCCGTGCGCCACCAGTCGGCACCGGTCCCCTCGGGCTCGTAAATCGGGCCGGGCGAAACGAAAAGTTTCGCCATTTTCTCGATCGGCGTCGCGTTCAACCCGCCCAGCGGGGGCAGCACCTTCTGCAG
>SBAS01000068.1 GCA_005240145.1 Nitrosomonadales bacterium
GAGCCACAGGACGTGGCGGTGCTCGAGGTGCGCCCAGCCCTTGGCGCCGAACGCGCCGCCGACGTCCTTGCTGACGACGCGGATCTGGTGCTCGGCGACCTTGAGCACGCCGGCGAGCACTTCGCGCACGCGGTGCGGGTACTGCACGTCGCAATGCAGCGTGTAGCGGCTCGCGCCGCGGTCCCATTCGCCGATCGCGCCGCGCGGCTCCATGCACTGGGCGTGCACGCGCGAAACGCGGTAGCTGCGTTTCACCACATGCGCCGCGCGCGCAAACGCGGCCTCCGTGGCGGCGCGGTTGCCGACCTCAAACACGTTGCTCACGTTGTCGGCGCATTCTTCCCAGACTGGCTCGGTGACCGGCAGCGCCTCGTAGTCGATCTGCACCAGCTCCGCGGCGTCCTTCGCCTGCGCCAGCGTCTGCGCGACGAGGATGGCGACCGGGTCGCCGACGTGGCGCACCATGCCCTTGGCCAGTCCCGGATGCGCGCGCCAGAACATCGGCCTGCCGTCGGGCCGCTTGCGCTGGATGGTCGGCGCGGTGCTGCCGACGCCGTCGCCTTCCAGGTCCGCGACCGTGAAAACGCCAAGCACCCCGGGCGCGGCGAGGGCCGCCGTGGCGTCGATGGAGACGATGCGCGCACGCGCATGCGGCGAGCGCAGGTAGGCCGCGTGCGCCATCCCCGGCACCACCAGGTCGTTGATGTAGCGCCCCTCGCCGCGCAGCAGGCGCGGGTCTTCGAAGCGTTCAACAGGCTGGCCGATACCGTATTTTTCGTTCATGGCGGGGAAAATGGGGACAGACCCCATTTTCGCATTAAAGGAAAATGGGGGTCCCTATTTTTCTATCTAGAATGAGAAAGCGACCATGGCCTACAAAGCGTTCGATCTGACCGGCAAAACAGTCCTCATCACGGGCGGCAACAGCGGCATCGGCCTGGGCATGGCCGAAGCGCTGGCGCAGGCCGGAGCCTGCATTTGCATCTGGGGTACGAATGAGGAGAAAAACAGGTCAGCCCTGGAAAGAATAAGAAAAATCAATCAAAAATCCATTTCCCTTCACTGCGATGTCGGCGACGAGCAGGAGGTGGAGCAGCGCTTCGCCGAAACCGTGGCCGCGCTGGGGCCGGTTCACGCCTGCTTCGCCAACGCCGGCGTGAGCGGGCGCTCGGAAGTCAAGTCCTTTGCCGACATGACCACCGCGGAGTGGAAGCGCGTCACGCGCGTGAATCTCGACGGCGCCTTCTACACGCTGCGCGCCGCGGCGCGGCACATGGTGGAGGGCGGGCACGGCGGCTCGCTGGTCGGCACCGCGAGCCTCGCCGCGATTTCCGGCCCGCCGCGCGCCGAGCACTACGCCGCCACCAAGGGCGGCCTGATTTCGATGATGCGCGCGCTGGCGGTGGAGTTTGCGCGCAACCGCGTCCGCGCCAACTCCATCCTGCCGGGCTGGATCGAAACCGCGATGACCGAGAAGGCGCTCAACTGGGACAAGTTCCGCGACCGGGTGCTGCCGCGCGTGCCGATGCGCCGCTGGGGCAGACCTGAGGACTTCGGCGCCATCGCGGTGTACCTGGTGAGCGATGCGAGCGGCTACCACACGGGAGACACTTTCTTGATCGACGGTGGTTATTCTCTTTTCTGATTCCGGTGTCCGAACGCCGGAACCCAATTCGCGGCAAATCAATGCATTGAGCGGAGACGGCGACGATATGCAAACGCGCCAGGTACTCAGTAAGCATAGTTAGAGCGCATGTTTGCGAACGCCATCAAGTGGCTTAGGTTGCTTCGAAAGGCATTCTCAGGAGAGCGGTTCGAGCAATCCGTGATAGTGAGCGTTGACCACGAAGGGATATCCGCCGTTTATCCAAGCGGTGACACCAGCTCGATCAAGTGGCCCAATGTCGGGCGCATCGGCATTCAAACCAATGACAAAGGCCCCTGGCAGCCTGATGTTTGGTGGATTCTGGAAGGTGCAAGCAATCGCTGCACTTATCCCAATGGAGCCACTGGAGAGCACGACGCTCTGAAGGAAATTGAATCGCGCTTTCCTGGTTTTGACGACAAGGCAGTCATCAAAGCCATGGGTTGCAGTTCAAATGCAGTGTTCATGTGCTGGGAACGTAAGAATGCGCTCTAATAGCGCGTTGTTGACCGACACCTGCCTAGCAGCGCTGCGCGCTTCGTTCGGTGCGGCAAAACGCGGACGTTGGGTGGCAAATTGGCGACGAGCGTAGAATCGCGGTAACTGTCGAGGTACCAATGCATTTCACCATCGAGCACGAGAGAGAAGAAGACGGGCGCTGGCTGGCGGAAGTGCCGGAACTACCGGGTGTTCTGGCGTACGGCACTACCGCCGAAGCGGCGATGGCCAAGGCCCAGGTGTTGGCTCTTCGCGTGCTCGCCGAGCGCCTCGAGCACAACGAAACAGGTCCTCAGGCGATCTCCATAGCTTTGGCATGAGTTCTTGGCCTTCGTCCAAGGCCAATCGTGTACTTGCGGCTCTTTACCGAGTCGGCTGGACGCTCAAACGTCAGTCCGGCTCTCATAAGACCCTTTCGCGTCCAGGCCGGTCCGATGTCGTCTTCGCGTTTCACGACCGTGAGGAGATCGGGCCGCGGATGCTTGCCCGACTCTCCAAACACACGGGTTTGAAGCCCGAGGACTTGTGATTCCTGTGAACACGAAAGAACTCGTCGCCAAATTAGAGACCCTGCTGCGCCTGCGCTCCATCCCGTTCGGCATGAAGCTCTACGAAACCGTCGCGCAGATGGAGGTAATACCGAAAATCCGCCGGCCGAAGGAATCGGTGCACACGCTCGACCAGATCGTGGCGCAGGCGGCGCGACTCGGTTGGACGGTCGGCATCACGACCGACGATCTGGTGGGCGATCAGTGCCGCTCGGTGGTGGGTCTGGGCGGCCAGGACGAGAAATGGTTTTCCGGGCAGCACATGACCGGCGTGTGGTTCGCTACGAAGGTGGACGCAGCAGCGCATCAGAAGGCGATGAACGTGGTGCCGGCGGGCAAATACAAGGCGCTCGCGGTGGCGCCATTGGCGTCCGGCCGCCTGGAGCCACCCGACATCGCGCTTTTCTATGCGACGCCGGGCGCCATGATGTATTTCATCAACGGCCTGCAGTGGTCCGGCTACAAGCGCTTCGACTGGAGCGTGGTGGGTGAATCGGCCTGCGCCGACTCGTGGGGCAGGGCGCTGCGCACGCGCGAGCCGAGCCTGTCCATTCCTTGTTTCGCCGAGCGCCGCTACGGCGGCGTGCTCGATGACGAAATGCTGATGGCGCTGCCCCCAGAGCAGCTGGAAAAGGCGATCGCGGGCATGGAAGCGCTGGCGAAGAACGGCTTTCGCTATCCGTTCGCGCAGTACGGCATCCAGCAGGACGTGCGTGCCGGGATGGCGGTGAGCTATCCCGATCGGAAATAAACGTGGTCTGACCCCGATTTGTTCTGATGCGGAAAAAAAGCCCCGTCAAGCTCAGAGCGCCGCGGGCGGGGGACATGGGGCGCGTGGTGCAGATGCACGGCGAACTCTACGCGAGGGAATTCGGCTACGACTGGACCTTCGAGGCGCTGGTGGCCGATGTCGTCGCGGGCTTCGTGCGCAACTTCGATGCCAGGCACGAACGCTGCTGGACCGCCGAGATGGACCGAGAGGTGGTGGGCTCGATATTCCTCGTGCGCAAGTCCACCACGGTTGCGAAGCTTCGCCTGCTCATCCTTCATCCCGGGGCGCGCGGCATCGGCCTTGGCAAGCGGCTGACGCGTACCTGCATCCGCTTCGCGCGCGCGGTCGGCTACACAAAGATGGTGCTGTGGACGCAGAGCCATCTGCTCGCCGCACGGGCGATCTACAAGGTCGAAAATTTCGAGTTGAAATCAAGACAGAGGCAGGCCAGCTTCGGCAAGAAGCTGGTGGCCGAGGTGTGGGAAATGGCGCTCTGAACTCCTTTTCCTGTCTCACCGTCCTAACAGCGCCGTCGATATGGCGCGCGTGGCTTGTTGCACCGCTTGCAGCACCGCATCGAGCGGGCTATTTCGCGACACGCGATTTACATACGGCATGACGAGGGCGGCGACCGCCTCGCCGCTGGCATCGCGGATAGGGCAGGCGATATCGGTGATGCCGACGACATCGCGGCTCGGATGAATTTCGTGGCCCTGCCGGCGGATGCGCTGCAGAGCCGCCTTCAGCTCCGCAGCGTCGAAATCCGGGCCGACCAGCTTCCGGCTCTGCGCGATCCAGCGTTCCGCCACCTCGGGCCGCTGGAAGGCAAGGATCACGCGGCCTGAACTGGCCGCAGTGATCGGCCGTCGATAGCCGAGCCGGAGCGTGAAGCTCATGTCCGACCCGCCGGAGATCGCGGCGATCACTACCGTCTCGCCGTGGCTGAGCACGACCAGATGCGATGACTGGCCGATCTCCGTGGCGAGCCGCCGCATGATCGGAATGGCCGCCTCGAGCAGGTCGCGCGCGCGCGGCGCGCGGATACCCATCTCGAACAGGCGATCGGTCAGGGTCAGCTCTTCGGTCGCGTCGTCGCGCGCGAGATAGCCGCGGGCCAGCAGCACCGAGACCATGCGAAAAATCTCGCTCTTGGAGCGTCCAAGATGCTCGGCGATGCGGCGCGCGGATTGCGGCGCGCCCTGGTTCGCCAGGAACTCGAGAATATCGATGCCTTTTTCGAGCGCTGGCGCCGAATATCTGCGCGGACCCGCCTTGCGTTTGCCTTTGCTCATGGCGCCTCGTGCTGTTCGGCCGGATCGCCGCATGATTCGTTGGTAAATCTTGACGTCACTAATGAAACACTCTAGCATGTGCGGGAGGTGAAGGGCGCTGAGCGGATCAGTCCAGGAGGCGGGGCCCATATGCTCTACATATTCAATTTTCGGGATGTCTTCGCGCAGTTCGACGCGCTGATCGAGGGCGCGCTGCTCACCTTGCAGCTTTCCGCCCTCAGCATGGCCATTGGGCTCGTGCTCGGCGTGATGAAGCGGGCGCCGAATAGGGAGTTCGACCTGAAGTTCGTGATCCGGCGCAGCCCGGCACATATGGGTGTGCGCATGGGCGAGCACAGCCTGGTGCGCTGGCTCGACAGCTTCATCTTCTTCAACGCGATGAACGGCGAGCTCGACAAGCTGCACCAGAAATGGCTGGCCGCGAAAATGGCGCCGCTGCCCACGCTGTGATGCGAACGGCCGCTGGTACTGCCCGGTCTGGCGATGCTGTCGCAGATGCACCGCGAACGACGATCTTCACCGACGTCGACTACGAGAAGAACGGCAAGCAGGTCGTCTTCCTGCGCTTGCCGCACTCGCCTCATGACGACGCCTGGGGCGTCATTCCCATCCCGATCTGCGTCATCAAGAACGGGACAGGACCGACGGTCATCCTCGAGGGCGGAAACCATGGCGACGAGTACGAGGGGCCGATTGCGCTTGGCCACCTGATCCGCGATCTCGACCCGGCGCGGATCCAGGGCCGGCTGATCATCATTCCCGCGGTCAATCAGCCCGCCGTCGCGCGCGGTCAGCGTGTCTCGCCCGACGACGGCAAGAATTTCAACCGCACGTTCCCCGGTTCGCCGACGGGGACGGCGACGGAGCAGATCTCGTTCTACGTGAACAGCGTCCTGTTCCCGATGGCGGATGCCTTCATCGACCTGCATTCCGGCGGCTCGTCGCTGTCGATCGTCCCCAGCGCCATCATCGAGCCGGCCCCCGACCCGGCGCACATGAAGCGCAACATCGACGCCGTGCTGGCCTTCGATGCGCCGATGACGGTCGTTATCAACAATCTCGGCGACCCGCGCACTTCGACGGCCTCCGCCGTGCGTGCCGGGCTGACAACGGTCGGTACCGAGATGGGCGGCGGCGGCACGGTGTCAGCCGCGGCCCTCAAGGTCTGCAGGCGCGGCGTCGATAATCTGCTGGCCCATTTTGGCGTGCTGCCGCCGGCGAAGCCTGCACCGGCGGGTCACACGCAGCTCATGCAGATTCCCGGGTCCAAAGGCTATGTTTTCGCCACGACCGACGGCGTGTTCGAGCCGTTTCACGAGCATGGCGCGCAGGTGCACGAAGGCGAGCCTGCCGGCCAGGTTCATCACCTGACCGATCCGGGCCGCGCACCCCAGGTACTGCGTTATCCGACAGATGGGGTCGTCTACGGAAAGCGGCAACCCGGCCTGGTCAAGCCCGGCAATTGTTGCCTCGTCGTCGTCACGCCCTACACGGGGCAACTCGCCTGATCGCACTCGAGGATGTGAACGCGGCGGCGCGGCGCATCGGCGGCCATGTGCGCCGCACGCCGGTGATCGAGGCCGAGGCGCTGCGCACACCCATTGCATCCGCGCGCGTGTCGCTGAAGCTCGAATATCTCCAGGCAACCGGTTCCTTCAAGGCGCGCGGCGCCACCAATAAACTCCTCGCCACACCACCCGAGCAGATGGCCAAGGGCATCGTCACGGCCTCCGGCGGCAATCACGGCCTCGCGGTGGCGCGCGCCGGGCATCTTGCGCATGTGCCGACGACGGTCTTCCTGCCGGAGAATGCCTCGCCGTCGAAGATCGCGAAGCTGAAGCGTTGGGGCGCCGATATTCGCCTCGGCGGTGCTGTCTGGGATGAGACGAATGTGGCGGCCCTCGCCCATGCCGAGCGGACCGGTGCGGCCTATTTTCACCCGTTTGCCGACCCGCTGATCGTCGCCGGGCAGGGCACGCTGGGGCTCGAAATCCTCGAGCAACTGCCGAGCGTCGACACGATCCTCGTCGCCGTCGGCGGCGGCGGCCTGATCGCCGGCCTGGCTACGGCGGTCAAGGCGCTGCGGCCCGCGGTGCGCATCATCGGCATCGAGCCGGTCGGCGCCCCGACGCTGCACGCCTCACTCGAAGCCGGGCGTGTCGTGACGCTGGACCGCGTGACGACTGGCGTTTCGACCATGGCCGCGCGCCGGACCGACGAGCGGGTATTCGAGATCGTCCGGCAGCACGTGGAGAAGGTCGTTTTGCTCACCGACGCGGAGATGAAGGCGGCATCCGAATTTCTGTGGTTCGAGATGGGGATTGCCGCCGATCTCAGCGGTGCCGCCTCGATCGCCGCCCTCATGACCGGGAGGTTTCAGCCGGCCCCGGGCTCTCACGTTTGCGCGATCATCTGCGGCGCCGGTCCGGAGGGGATCGCGGGATGAGCCAGTACCGATGCTGGCGGATCCACGTACACTGAAGCGCCGACTACGGAAGGAAAGTCCTATCCCTGGACTGAATAACCTCCGTCCACCGCGATAGCCGTTCCGGTGAGGAAATCCGACGCGGCACTGGCCAGAAACACCGCAATGCCCGCGAAATCGCCCGGCTCGCCCCAGCGGCCTGCGGGTGTGCGCGCGAGCACGCGCTCGTGCAGGCCGGCGACGTCGGTGCGTGCGCGGCGCGTGAGGTCGGTGTCGATCCAGCCGGGCAGCACCGAATTCACCTGGATGTTGTCCTTCGCCCAGGCGCAGGCCATGGCGCGGCTCATCTGCACGATGCCGCCCTTCGAGCTCGCATAGGGCGTGGTGAACGAGGCGCCGAAGATCGACATCATGGAGCCGATGTTGATGATCTTGCCGCCGCCGGCCTTCTTCATCTCGGCATAGGCGAGTTGGGAGCAGTGGAAGGCGCTGGTGAGGTTGGTGTTCATGACCTCGTGGTACTCGGCCATCGAGTACTCCTGCGGCTGCTTGCGGATGTTGATGCCGGCGTTGTTGACGAGGATGTCGAGCCGCCCCATTTGCCTTGCCGTTTCCTGGATCAGTTTTTTGCAGTCAGATTCCTTGAGCAAATCGACGGTAATGGCGATTCCACCCAGTTCCTTCGCCGCCGCCGCACTCTTGGCGGGGTTGCGCCCTGCGACCACCACTTTTGCGCCCGCGGCGGCCAGGCCGCGCGCCATGCCCAGGCCGATGCCGCCGTTGCCGCCGGTGACGACCGCGACGCGGCCGCTGAGATCGAATGACTTCATGTAGCTCTCCTTATTTGAGGTTCGCATTGTAAGGAAAGGGTCCTTTGCCGGGTCTATTACCCGATGACCGCAGCTGAGCGCGTGGAGCACGTCGGAAGGCTTCGACCGCAATTGGTCCGCTACGCAAGGGCGCGCCTGCTCAATCCCGCGCACGCCGAAGACGCGGTCCAGGAGGCGATGCTCGCTGCGATCGAGAATATCGAGTCTTTCTCGGGCGGCTCGTCTCTCGCCAGCTGGCTGACGGGGATACTCAGGCATAAGATCGTCGATTGCGTCAGGCGCGCCGCGCGGGACCAATGGCAGGAGATGGACAATGACGGCAACGCGATCGAGGCCGATGGCCCGCACGCAAGCGGCTGCGTCGGACCGGAGCAATTGCTGGCGCGCCGGCAGCTCTGGGAGGCGCTCGCGCGCTGCATGCGGGACTTGCCCGTGCGTACCGCGGACACCTTCGTCCTGCGGGAGCTTGTCGGCATGAACACGGCGGAAACCTGCCGGGCGCTGGCGGTGTCGGAGTCGCACTGCGCGGTCATGCTGCACCGGGCGCGCAAGCGTATCCGCGCAACCCTCGATCCGGATTGGATCGCGCCATGAGCGCCGGAGGGATCGATGCGCCATACGAAGAGGCCATCAGGGCGCACGCCGGGGACCTGTTCCGCTACGCCTACTGGCTGGCGCGCAACCGGCAGCAGGCCGAGGATATCGTGCAGAACGCCCTGCTGCGGGGCTGGCGCGCGTTTCCGCGTGTCAGGGACCGGGCCGCGGTGAAAGCCTGGCTGTTTTCGATCGTGAAGAACGAGTTCCATCGTGCGACCGCCCGGGATGCACGCCACGCCGGCGTCGATGTGGACGGGCTTGAATTTGCCGATGAGCGCGCGAGCCCTTTCGCCATGGAGATGCGCGACGCCTTGATGGCGCTGCCGGCAACTTACGCGGAGCCGCTCGCCCTTCAGGTGCTCGGCGGATTCAGTTGCTCGGAGATCGCCGCAATGCTGGAGACGACCGAGGGCGCCGTGATGACGAGGCTGACGCGCGCCCGCCAGGCGCTGAAGCGCCTGGTGCTGCCCGCGCAAACGAAAGAGCGAAGAGGGGAGAGGTCATGAACTGCCTGGACTTCCGGCGCCTCCTCCTGTCAGGAGCTGGCGAGACTGAAACGATGCGCGAACACCGCATGACCTGCGCTACCTGCGCGGAGCTCTTGGCGGAGCACGCAGTCTTCGAAAGCGAACTGCGCGGCGCGTTCGCGGTGCCGGTCCCGGGCGGATTCGCCGACCGGCTGCTCGAAGCGGTGCCGGCCGGACGTGCCGACGGGCAAGGAAGATTTCAGGACCGGCGCCGCTTTCTCGCCGCTACCGCGACCGCCGCGGCTGCGATCGGCCTGGGACTCTACGCCTGGCGCGGCCGTGACGATCCGATGGCCATGGCCTGCATCCAGTTCGTCATGAAGGACGAAGCGAAGTCGATCATGATGGGGGCGATGCCGCGCGACGAAGCGGAGCGCATGCTGGCCGATTCGCTGCCGCTGGCGCGCATTGAGAGCATTGGCGGCATCCGCCACATCGCACCCTGTCCCCTCGGCGAGGGCACGGCGTATCACGTGATCCTGATGGTGCCGCAGGACAAGGTCACGCTGCTTGTCATGCCCGACACGCCGATGCCGTCGCGCACGCGCGCGACGCGCGACGGCATGTACGCGAGTGTGGTGCCGCTGCGCAAAGGCAGCGTCGGCATCGTCGGCGCCAGCGCCGCGGTGGTGGACAGCGTGGCGGGGGCTTTGCGCGGCTGAGCTACGGCAGCACCCGCGCGATGGCGGCGGGTCCGTAGCGATAGCGCACCGGGCAAACCCGGCCAGGCTCGTTCACACGCCCAGTTTGTCCGCCAACTCCGCGAATCCATCGACCACCAGGGTGGAGGCCGGATTTGCGTTCGGGTCGGGCGGGCCGCCGGGGCCCCATTCGTCGGGTCGCCGCACGAACGCTGTCTGGTAGCCGCAGGCGCGCGCGGCATCGAGATCGAAATTGTGGCAGGCGACCATCATGATTTCGGCCGGATCGAGCTGCAGCCACTTGGCTGCGGTGCGGTAGGCCTCGGGCCGGACCTTGTAGTGCCCGATCATCTCGCAGGAGATGATGGCATCCCAGTCGATGCCGTTCTTTTTCGACACGTCGATCACGAGCGAGGTAGTGAGCAGCGTGAAAGAGGCCACCACGTAGCGCTTGCGCAGGCGCGCGGCCCCGGCAGCGAAATCCGGCCAGGCCTCCAGCGCGTGCCAGGTGCGCCAGATCGCGTCGCGCTCGGCGGCGTTGAGGGCGTCGAGCTTGAATTCAGCGATCACCTCGTCGAGCTTCGTGCGGTGGACGTCGTCAAAGTTGTAGGAAGGATGCTCGGCGTTGACGATGCCCTTTAACGAGCGGCGGCGGTATTCGTTGGTCACCGCGCCCCAGTCGGCCTTCAGGCCGCGCGCAGCGCCTGCCTTGGCGAACGCGCCGCTGATGCCGCGGTGCCAGTCGAGGATGGTGCCGCCGGTGTCGAAGGTTAGAGCCTTGAGCGTCATGCCGAATGTGGGCCGGTGGAAATGCGTGAATGAGTCTTCTACTTTACCAGCCGCGTCGCGGGATAGGCGGCGTACCAGCCGAACCAGAACGCGCGGTGGGCGGGCAGGCGCTTGAGCGAGGTGCCCCCGGGGCCGGTCAGCCTGTCCTCCGAGAGCTTCCACGACTTGCCGCTGCTGTCGCGCACGTCGGCATCGCCGTCCCAGCTGGAAAAGCGCAGGTTCGCGCTCTCATAGACCCGGTTGGCGCCGGAGGCGTCGGTCAGGACCACGAATGCTTGCGCGCCGACGCGGTCGTGATACACGCGATTCGCGGCAAGAAAGTCCGCTGCGATGGCAAGCGGGTCGGCAGGCTTGCCCGGCGAACGCAGCGCGAGTACTTCGGCCTTGTTGGGCAGCCGCGTGTCCAGTTTCGGCACGCCGAACATCAGGCGGTCGGTGGCGAAGTAGTCGCGGTAGGCCGCGCCCTCGTCGTAGTCGCGCTGATGCCCGGTATCGAGCGCGAGCACCGTCGTGCCGGGATGACGCTTTTTCCACGCGCCCCAGGTGGTGGTCACCACGCGCAGCGTCTGCAGTTCGATGCCCTTGCCGACCAGCGGACCGACCACGGGTTCGCCGCCGAGCGTCGACCAGAGCGACTTGGTGGCATGGTCGTACATCAGCTTGTTGGAGCGGTAGAGGAATCCACTGGTGCCCAGTTCGTGGTGAACGCCCTTTACCGTGGCGTCGTACAGGATCATCGAGCCGCACAGAGTGCAATACACGCCGTTCAGCTCGCGGCCGGCGATCCGGTCCTTGACCATCTCGTGCCAGGCGAGGATGCGTTTCGGATAGGCGCGCACGTCGCCGTCGATGGCGACGCCGAACACGATGTTGTCGTCAGCCAGATACGTCGCCTGCTTCGCTGGAAGCATTTTCGGGTTCTTGAGCGGCGGGATGCCGTCGCGCCAGACCCCGCCCCAGCGGATCTCGTCCAGCCGGATGATCGTCTTGCGCTGCTTGTCGAAATACTCGCGAAAGCGCGGATCGACCTGCTCGTAGAGCGCCGCCTTGAACTCGCCATAGTCGGTGTACGCGCCGGGATCGCGCGCCCAGAGCCACTCGTAGAGCGCATTCAGGTCCCCGCCGGAGCGCAGTCCAGTGACGCGTTCGAGTTGCGCCATCACCTCGACCTGCACCGAGAGCACCGGCACGAAACCCGCGAGTTCCAGCAGCGGCGCCGTGTAGGCGTCCCGCCATCCTTTGCGGATGCGGGCGAGGGACGCGCTCGCCGCCTGCGGGTTGGAGTTCAGGACCCCGAGAAAGACCTGCACGGGGACCGGCGCGGGTGCCTGCGCCTGCGCCGTCAACCACAGGGCGCAGAGCACGAGCATGGCGAGCAGGTTGCGAAGATTCATGGCATGTCCCGGTAGGCGGTGTCCTGCGGTGGTCGCACAGCGGCCCCGGGACATTACGCCGCTATCATGCGATCCATGCGGATCATCTCGAACCGGAACCGCGCGGTGCATCTGGGCCCCTTGCCGCTTGAGCGGGTGGCGCGCGCAGAGGCGTTGCCCGAACTCACCGAAGTGCGAGACCGCTTTCCGGCGGCCAGTAAAACGCCGCTCGGCCGCATCGTCAACGAGTACATCGCCCTCTTCGAGCAGTTCCGTGCGGAGGAGCCGGCGCCGGAGCGCGCGCCGTACCCGCCGGATCCGCGGCGCTTGGCCAACGAGCTCAAGGCGAACTGCTATTTCCTCAATGCCTCGCTCGCCGGTTGCTGCGAGATCCCGCAATCGGCATGGCTCGGCACAGCGGTTCCCGGCCACCGCTACGCGCTCGCGATCGCTGTCGAGTTCGGACGCGACCCCGAGCCGGACAATCTCGCCGCGGACTGGGTGCGCGGCAGCGAGTACGACTGCGCGCTGCTGCGCGCGGCCGAAATCGCGCTGATCTCGGCGGCGTTCCTGCGACGGCTGGGATTTTCCGCCACTGCGCACACGCGGGATCGCAGCGACGTTTCGCATGCCGCGATCCTGCGCGCGGCCGGCCTGGTCTATCGAAATCTCGCGGCGCCGTTCATCGGCAGGCGCTACGCGTCCTGCGTAGTCACGACCTCGGAGCCGCTGGCCGCCGACCTGCCGCTGGCCGCGAAGGCCGGCATGCTGGATGGCGGCCTGGGCTGGTGGCTGGGCGCCGGCGGTAGCGAGACCTGGTGGGAACGCTGGCTGGCGTCACGCCGGCCTGCCGACGGCAGCCGCTTTCCGATGGAGAGCATCAAGCGCGTGCCCGAGACCACGACGCTGATCCTCGAGGATGAAGTGCCGCGCGTGCCGAAGCGGGCGAACTTCTTCACGCGCGCGCTGCATGGCGACCTGGGCGACAAAGCACAGCGCGAGCGCTGGCGCTTCGCCTACAAGACGCCGATCGCCGACGCCTACGTGAAGCTGATCCGGGCGATGGTGCCGCTCCAGGACGGAAGGATCGCTTCGCGAAATCGAAACGAGAAAAGCAGTCCTGAAGAAAATTCAAAGGCGATCAAGGCGCTCATGTATTACCTTGGCGCCGACATGGCGGGCGCCTGCGAGGCGAAACGCTACGCCTGGTATTCGCACCAGGAAGACGGCACGCCGATCGACATCTATCACCGCGGCGCCATGGTGATGCTGGTGGACCAGGGTTTCGAGACCATGGAGGGCGCCTCCGGAGACGACTGGATCTCCGGCGCGCAATCCATGCGCGCCTACATGCGCGGCGGCGAAATTTGCGGCGTGGTGGCGGCGTTTATCCGCAGCCTGGGCTGGAGCGCGCGTTCGCAGACCAATGCAGATTCCGACGTGCTGCAGCTGCCGCTGGTGCTGCTCGCCGGCCTGGGCGAGCTCTCGCGCATCGGCGAGCTGGTGCTAAATCCGTTTGTCGGCCCGCGTTTCAAGAGCGCGGTGGTCACCACCGACCTGCCCCTCGCCTGGGATCAGCCGATCGACTTCGGCCTCCAAGACACGTGCAACAAATGCATGAAGTGCGCGCGCGAGTGCCCCTGCAGCGCCATCTCGTTTGGCGACAAGGTGATGTTCAACGGCTACGAGATGTGGAAGCCGGACGTGGAGCGTTGCACGCGCTACCGCGTCACCAACCCGCACGGCTCGGCCTGCGGCCGCTGCATGAAGACCTGCCCCTACAACCACGAAGGGCTGCTCGCGCATCGCGCGTTCCTGTGGGCGGCGATCCATCTTTCCTGGACGCGGCGCTGGATCGTGCGGCTGGATGATCGCATCGGCAACGGCGCGATCAACACGGTGAAGACCTGGTGGACCGACCTGGAGATCGTCGCTGGCAAGGTCGTACCCCCGAGGGGCAGCAACCGGCGCAACCTTGCGCCCGGCAAGCCAGCCAAGGCGCAGGAAATCGCTTACTATCCCGCCGCCGCCATGCCGCAGGCGGCGGCGAAGGCCGCGTTCCCGCTGGATCGCAAAACCGCATTGGCCGTACAACCCGAAACCCCCGCCGCTGCGCGGGAACGCAGGAGGAGATCGACATGATGCGTCGCCTGTTCATTGCCCTGAGCCTGCTTTTCGCCGCGTTTGCGGCGCTCGCCCAGGACTGGCCCGTCAAACCAGTACGCTTCATCGTGCCGTTCCCGCCCGGCGGTTCGGTGGATCCTCTGGCGCGCCTGCTCGGCGCCAAGCTGGGCGATGCGCTCAAGCAGCAGTTTGTCATCGAGAACCGGCCCGGGGCCGGCGGCTCGATCGGCACCGCGATGGCGGCCAAGGCACCGGCCGACGGCTACACCTTCGTGGTGGTCTTCGATTCGCATGCCGTGAACCAGGCCCTGATCTCCAGGCTGCCCTACGACGCCGCGAAGGATTTCGCGCCGGTGATGCTGGTCGGCACGGCGCCCTATGCGATCGCCACGCAGGCGGCCAAGCCCTGGAAGTCGTTGCGCGAGGTCGTCGCCGCCGCGAAGGCCAAGCCCGAGTCGGTCAGCATCGGCTCGATCGGCAACGGCACGCTCGGCCACCTGGTGCTGGTGCAGGCGCAGCAGGCGGGCGGCTTCAAGATCACGCATGTGCCCTTTGCCGGCGGCGGGCCGATGAACCAGAACATCCTCGGCGGTCAGATCGACATGGGCATCGGCTCGGTCGCGCTGCTGACGCCGCAGGTGCGCGGCGGCAAGATGCGCGCGATCGCCACCACCGGACACCAGCGCGCGCAAGCGCTGCCCGACGTGCCGACGCTGATCGAGCAGGGTTTCGCTGGCCTCACGGCCTACGCCTGGTGGGGGATCTATGCGCCCGCGGGCACCCCGAAGCCGGTCATCGACCGATTTCACGGCGAGTTGACCAATGCGCTGGCGCTGCCCGACGTGCGCAAGACCCTCACCGAGACGCTCGGCATGGATCTGAACGTGAGCACCCCCGAGGCGCTCCAGAAATGGACGCTGGAGCAGCTGGCGCACTGGGGCCGGATCGTCAAGGAAAACAGCATCAAGACCGATTGAGCGCGTTGGTTCACGCACCGATTCCCCGCTGGGCCGGGATCGCGCTGCTGCTGGTGATCGCCACCGTATTCGGCGCCAACCACATCGCCGCGCGCGTCGCTTTCGATCACGGCAGTAACGTCACCACCGCGGTGGCGTTCCGCTCCACCGGGACGGCGCTGGTTGTTCTTGCCTTGCTTTTGCTCAATGGAATCTCACTCCGGATTCCTGGCAAAACCTTTGCGCACTCGGTCCTCATCGGCCTGCTGGTCGCTGTGCAGAGCTACTGCCTGTACTCCGCGGTGGCGCTGATCCCGGTGGCGCTGGCGCTGCTCGTGTTCCAGACCTTCCCGATGCTCCTGGCGCTTGTCTCCTGGATCGGCGGGGGCGAGCGGCCCTCGCGGCGCGTGCTGCTCGCCATGCCGGTGGCGCTGATCGGCCTTGCGCTCGCGCTCGATGTCTACGCCACGAGCGGCGACATTGCGGGCCGCTGGGCGGAAGTCGGCGCCGGCGTGCTCTGGGCGCTTGGGGCCTCGGTTTCGTTCGCCACAGCGTTTTACCTGATCGCCCGATGGCTCGGCAGCATGGACGGGCGGCTGCGCAGCTTCCTCTTCATGAGCGTGGTGGCGGTGGTGTCGCTCGCCGCCGGCACGGCGGCGAATGCCTTCGTGTTGCCCGTGGACAACACCGGCTGGATCGCTCTCGCGCTGCTGACGCTGTTCTACGGCACCGCGATCACCTCGACCTTCGTGCTGCTGCCGAAGCTCGGCGCGGTGAACAACGCCGCGGTGCTCAACTTCGAGCCGATCGCCGTGCTCGCGCTCGCCTGGCCGATCCTCGGCCAGGCCGCGGCGCCGCTGCAGATCGTGGGCGCCTTCATCGTCGTCGGCGCCATCGCCTGGATGGGGGCCGGCAAGAGGTGAGTGCGCGCGCATGACTACCCGGCTCTGCATCGTGCGCCACGGCGAAACCACCTGGAACGCGGAGCATCGCGTCCAGGGTCAGCTGGACGTTCCGCTCAATGCGATCGGACACGCGCAGGCCGAGGCCGCATCCAAAGTCCTGGCGCTGGAGAAATTCGACGTCATCTATTCCAGCGACCTGTCGCGCGCGCGGCAGACGGCGCAGCCCACCGCGAGCCTGCTGTCGATGGAGATCCTGCGGGAAAAGGACCTGCGCGAGCGGCACTACGGCATTTTCGAACGGCTCACCTATGCCGAAGTGAAAGTGCGCTTTCCCGAGGACTACGCCCGTTTCGAAGCGCGCGAGCCTGAGTATGCTTTCCGCACGGGCGAGAGCCTCAAGGATTTCTCCGCGAGAAGCATCGCCGTCGTTTCAAGGATCGCAAGCGCACATGAAGGCCAGAACATTCTTGTCTTCACGCATGGCGGTATCCTCGACAAGCTCTACCGCTACATCACCGGTCTGTCGATCAGCGCCGAGCGCGACTTCGGCATCCCCAACGCGGGCTTGAACCGGATCGAACTGACGCCGGCGGGCTGGCAGATCCGCAGCTGGGCCGACATCGCGCATCTTGACGGCGCGCTGGACGATATCTAGGAAATCAGGGACAGTCCACGATTTCCCGGGAAATCGTGGACTGTCCCTGATTTCCTAGCGCACCACCTTGAACAGGTTGTTGAAGGTGTCGGTCCAGGCCGAGAGGCCGGGGATCGGCTCGATGTCGTCGGCATTCGCAAAGCGCTTGTCGGCGATCAGCGTGGTGTTGTCGGTCACCAGCACGTAGGCGGTGCCGGAATACTTGTTTTCCGACGGGTCGTCGTTGATGAGCAGCGCCTGCATGCCCTCGGCCTCGGCGACCAGCTTGAGTAACGGGGCAAGGTTCACGAACCGGTTGGTGACATTGTAGACCACCACGCCGCCGGGCGCGAGGTGGCGCCGGTAGGCCTGCAGCGCTTCGCGCGTCAGCAGGTGGATCGGGATCGAGCCGCTGGAGAAGGCGTCCACCGATATCAGGTCGAAGCGCTGCGGCGCGTCGCGCTCCATGTTGAGCCGCCCGTCGCCGGTGACGATCTCGATCTTCGCCTTCGAATCGGCGAGATAGTGGAACTGCTCGCGCGCGATACGGACCACGTCCGGATCGAGCTCGTAAATGCGGAAGCTGTCGCCGGGCCTGCCCCAGGCCATGAACACGCCCACGCCCAGGCCGATGACGCCCACGCGGCGCGGCCCCTTGTCGTAATACTCCAGCGCGCGGGCGATGCCCGAGCCCGGGCCGAAGTAGCTGATCGGCTGCGTGCGCAGCGCGGGATCGGTGTACTGCCAGCCATGGTTGATGACCCCGTGCACCAACGCGCGCGTCATTTGCTCGTCGCGGCCGCGGTCGTATTCCTTCACGCGCAGCGTGCCGTAGAAATTGCGCTTCATCACGATCGCGTCGCTGTGAATGTAGTCGTAGTACTTGTAGCCGTGCCAGGCCACGGTGGCGGTCACCGCGAGCGCCGCCACCGGCGTCGCGAAGGCAAGAAACCTTCGCCAGGTGAATCCGGAACCGTCCGGCGCCGAACGCCAACTGAGCAGGGCAGCGAGCGCGCCGCAGGAGACCAGCGCCAGCGGCAGCTCGATGAACGAGGTGAAGATGCGCGGCGCGATCAGACCGACGAACAACCCGCCCGTTGCGCCGCCGATGGAAATCATGAGGTAGAAGCGCGTCAGGTACTGCGGCGCGGGGCGCATCGCGGCGAGCTCGCCGTGGCAGAACATGCAGGCGGCAAAGAGGCCCGCGCTGTAGAGCGCGATCGAGTAGCGGATGTCCATCACGCCGAGGTTCTGGTAGAGGAACCAGGACATGCCGACCATCAGCGCGAACAGCGCCGGCAGTCCCCAGGCGCGCGCATACCAGCCGCTCTTCGCGCGCGCGCCGCCGACGTCGAAGACGAGGATGAAGGACAGCAGGTAGAGCACCAGCGGCACGATCCAGACGAAAGGCACCGAGGCCACGTTCTGCGTGATGTGGCTGGTGACCGCGAGCAGCATGAGCGAGCCGAGCGCCGAGAGCGCCAGCCAGAGAAGATACTCGGCCGTCCTGGGGGGCGAGTTTGCCGTATTTTCGGAAGAAATTTCGGTGGCAAAAACCGCAGCGACGTTTGGCTTCGCCGCCGCCTTCCACGCCGAGGCCGCGCACAGCCCGGCGAAGACGAGGTAGACCGCGCTCCAGGCCCAGGACTGCGCCTGCAGCGATATCGCCGGCTCGATCACCGGAGGGTAGGCGATGAGCGCGAGGAGCGAAGCGAAGTTGGAGAGCGCGAAGAGGCGGTAGACGGTCGCGCTCGGGAAGCTGCGCGCGAACCAGGCCTGCACCAGAGGCCCGGTGGTGGAGAGGAGGAAGTAGGGCAGGCCGATGGTTGAGAAGAGCAGCAGCAGGATGCGCGCCGTCGGCTCGGTGTCGGGCGCGGGCTTCCAGCTCTCCGCGGCGAGGATCGGCAGGAACGCCAGGCTCGCCGCGAGCAGCACCGAGTGCACGATCGCCTGCGTGCGCGGGACGCACCTGCGCACCAGCGCGTCGGCGTAGGCATAGCCGCCCAGCAGCAGCAGCTGGAAGAACACCATGCAGATCGTCCACACCGAAGCGTTGCCGCCGAACCAGGGCAGGATCTGCTTGGCGATGATGGGCTGCACCAGGAACAGCAGGAACGCGCTGGTGAAGACGGTGGAGGCGAAGAGAAGCATGGGCGAAAAAGCCGTGGATTATACGGACAAAGGCGGTTCGTCCATCGTCGAGGTCTGCTCGCGCAATTCCAGGATGCGGTCCTGCCAGTAGCGCTGGGTGCCGAACCAGGGAAAAGCGGCCGGAAACGCCGGGTCCGCCCAGCGCCGCGCCAGCCAGGCGCAATAGTTGACCAGGCGCAGCGTGCGCAGGGCTTCGATGAGGCCCAGTTCCTCTTCGTTGAAGCTGTGAAACTGCCGGTAGCCTTCGAGCAGGGCGCTCAACTGCTTGGTCGCAGTCGGCCGGTCCCCGGCGAGCAGCATCCACAGGTCCTGGACCGCCGGGCCCATGCGCGCGTCGTCCAGGTCGACGAAATGCGGACCCCCTGAGGCGTTGTTGCCGCCTTCGGTCCAGAGGATGTTGCTGGCGTGGCAGTCCCCGTGCAGGCGGATGGAGCGGACCCCGCTGGTGCGCTCAAAACTGTTCCGCGCCGTTTGCAGCGCGAGATCGATGGTCGAGAGCCAGACCTCGCGCAGGTTCTCCGGCACCATCCCCGAAGCGAGCAGCCAGTCGCGCGGTTCGGTGCCGAAGGTGTTGATGTTGAGCGCCGGGCGCAGCTTGAACGGACGCGTTGCGCCGAGGGCGTGGATGCGCCCGAGGAAGCGGCCGATCCACTCCACCACCCTCTCGTCCTCCAGTTCCGGCGAGCGGCCGCCGCGGCGCGGAAACACCGCGAAACGCGAGTCGGCGAAACCGTGCAGGGTGGCGCCCTTGATTTCGAGCGGCGCGACGACCGGGATCTCCCGGCCGGACAATTCGAGGGAAAACGCGTGGTCTTCCAGGATCTGCGCGTCGCTCCAGCGGTTGGGGCGGTAGAACTTTGCCACCACCACGGAAGGACTTGCGCCTTCCGTCCTGTCGGTGTCATCTTCCAGGCTGACCTGGTAGACGCGGTTCTCGTAGCTGTTCAGCGCGAGCATGCGCCCGTCGCCGCGCAAGCCGATGCTCTCGAGCGCGTCCAGCACCGCGTCCGGCGTCAGGCTTGCATAAGGCTTCGAGTTCACGCAGGCATTTTAGGGTGCTTGGCGGGGCGTGGCTGCGCTACGATGACGGCCTTGCCGATGGAAACCCGGTCCCCCGATCTCGTTGAAATCTCCGAACTGCACTTCTCCCATGGAGACCTGCCGATCTTCCGCGGGCTGTCTCTCAAGATCCCGCGCGGCAAGGTGGTGGCGATCCTCGGCGGCAGTGGCAGCGGCAAGTCGACGCTGCTCAAGCTGATCGGCGGCCAGCTCGCGCCCGGCCGCGGCTGGATCCGCGTCGACGGCAAGCTGGTGCACAAGCTTGCCAGCGACGAGCTCTACGCGCTGCGGCGCAAGATGGGCATGATGTTCCAGTCGAGCGGCCTCTTTACCGACCTGTCGGTGTACGAGAACATCGCCTTCGCCATCCGCGAGCACTACGACCTGCCCGAGGAACTGGTGCGCGCGCTGGTGCTGATGAAGCTCGACGCGGTCGGCCTGCGCGGGGCGCGCGACATGATGCCGGGCGACCTTTCGGGCGGCATGTCGCGCCGCGTGGCGCTGGCGCGCGCCATCGCGACCGACCCGATGCTGGTGATGTACGACGAGCCCTTCGCCGGCCTCGACCCGATCTCGCTCAACGTGATCGCGACCCTGGTGCGCAAGCTGAACGACGCGCTCGGCCTGACCTCGATCATCGTCACCTACGATGTCTCGGAATCGCTCAAGCTAGTGGATTACATCTACGTCATCGCCGAAGGCAAGCTGATGGGCGAGGGCGCGCCCGACGCGCTGCTCGCTTCGGAAGATCCCTTCCTCAAGCAGTTCCTCAAGGCGCTGCCCGATGGCCCGGTGCGCTTCCACTTCCCCGCCAAGCCCCTCGACGAGGAACTCAGGCTTAAGTCTTCCCCTCCTTCGGGATGAACTGCAGCGCCACGCCGTTGTTGCAGTAGCGCTTGCCGGTGGGCGCCGGGCCGTCGTCGAAGACGTGGCCGTGGTGGCCGCCGCACTTCACGCAGTGGTACTCGGTGCGCGGATAGATGATCTTGTAGTCGGTCTTGGTCTGGAACGCGCCCGGAATGAAGGTGAAGAACGACGGCCAGCCGGTGCCGCTATCGAATTTCATCTCGGAAGTGAACAACGGCAGGCCGCAGCCGGCGCAGACGAATACGCCGGTGCGCTTCTCTCGGTCGAGCGGGCTCGAACCGGCGCGCTCGGTGCCTTCCTCGCGCAGCACATCGTAGGCCGCGGGCGAAAGGCGCTTTTTCCACTCGTCCTTGGACAGCTTCAGCGGCTCGGCTGCGCTGGGGACCGCCGTGCCCGGTGCGAGGAAGCTCTTCCAGTTGTCTTGCATCTCCTTGATCCCTTTCGTCGGCTTAGGCTGGGCGTGTACGTGCGTAAGGAAGGGTCCCAGCGCAAGAAACGTCAGCAGCGAACGGCGGTTCATGCCTTCCTCCTTCTCCCTATTATTACCGATGGGTCGGAGAAAGGCATGAAACCTTACTGTGGCGCGTCAGAACCGGATGCGAGCCGCGCCCCCAGCGATCGTTGTCGCGGGCGTAGGCGCCGGATGCGGCGAGAAGCCCGATACTCGCGATGGCTGCCAGTGCAATGTTCTTCGTTAACATGGTCGTCTCCTTTTCTGTTGACGTACCCATTTGACGCGCCCCGCAGCCGTTTGTCCGTTACCCAGGCGCAAACTCTGTAACCGCTTGTAAGATACGTACGAGGAGGAATTCACATGCGCCGCCAATTACTAGCCGCTGTTCTGCTGCTGATCGCGCCCGCCCTGCAGGCGCAGGACGCCTATCCGGTCAAGCCAGTCACCATGATCGCCCCGTTCCCGCCTGGCGGCATCGCCGATATCGTCGGCCGGCCGCTCGCGGCGTCTATGGAAAAAACCCTCAAGCAGCCGGTGCTGGTGGTCAACCGCACCGGTGCCGGCGGCGCCGTGGGCACGACGGCCGCGGCCAGGGCTGCGCCCGACGGCTACACCATCCTCATGTCGCTGTCCTCGATATCCATCTTCCCGGTTTCCGATCCGATCAACGGCAAGCCGGCGCCCTACCAGCTGACGGACTTCGCGCCCATCGCGCTGGTCACGGCCGATCCCACGATCCTGGTCGTGTCCGCGGACGGTCCCTACAAGACGATCCACGAGTTCATTGCGTCGGCGAGGGCCTTTCCCGGCCGCATGAATTATTCCTCCTCGGGCGTTTACGGCACGCTGCATGTGGCGATGGAAATGTTCGCCAACGCGGCGGGCATCAAGCTCTTTCACGTGCCCTACCAGGGCGGCGGGCCGGCGGCGGCCGCGCTGCTCGGCGGCCAGGTACACGCGCTTGCCTCCGGTCCGGGCGCGGTGGCCGGCCAGATCAAGGGCGGCAAGATGCGTGCGCTCGCGGGCTGGGGCGACCAGCGCCTGCCGGCGATGCCCGAGCTGCCTACCTTCAAGGAGCTGGGCTACAAGGATGTCGAGTTCTACATCTGGTCCGGCGTCTTCGTGCCTGCGGCGACGCCCGCGCCCATCATCCAGCGCCTGCGCGACGCGGTGCGCGCCGCCGTCGCCGATCCGCAGTTCAAGGGCGCGATGGACAAGGTGCAGACGCCGGTCGCCTATCTCGATGCGCCGGAATTCCGCACTTTCCTCGCCCGGGATGCCGCGCGGCTCAAGGTGGCGGTGGAGAAGATCGGCAAAGTCGAGGAAAAATGAAAAATCGGGGTCAGTCCACGATTAATTCATTTCGGCTTGCGTCTTAATCGTGGACTGACCCTGATTTTTCGGGGTCTTTTGCATTGCAGGAGGTTTCCCACTTCGCGCTCGAAGGGGTCGCGGCGCACCAGGCTGCGCGCCTGCGCGGGGCTCATCAGCTTGTAGTGGCGCACCGCTTCGAGCGCATCCACGAGATCCCAGGCGCCGTCCGTTGCGCTGACCCAGGTTTCGGGCTTCATGCGCCGCAGATCGTAGGGGCGCGAGTAGGTGCGCAGCGTTTTGTGGTCGCGCTTGTTGTAGTACTCGTGCAGATAGGACATCGCCAGTTCGCGCAACGTCCGGTACACGGGGTCGCGCCAGCGCAGGCCGATGCCATTGGTCTTGGAAATCGCGCCCCAACGGCCGTTGCGCCGGAACAGGGCGACGACGTGGTCGAAATCGTGCACCGCCTGCAGGTCCAGCAGCAGCGGTGGCTCGCCGTGGATCCACAGCGCGCAGGCCGCGGTGATCGCGCCTTCGATGCAGTGCGCGCGCCGGTCGCGCAGCACCACGCGCACGGAATGGCAGGTCTCGCCGCCGCGCTCGAAATTCTGCTTCAGTCCATAGAGGAATGCCTGGATCTTTTCCGGCGTGCGCAGGCGACGCAGCGCGGCGTATTCGGCCCGGGTGAGCCCCAGCAGTGCGCGGGAGGCCCTTTTCCTCTTCGCCATCGCCTAGTCGTCCACGCCGTTCATGCAAGGCCGGCCTTGTCGGCCACGGCCAGCATCTGCATCATATAGGATGCCGCGCCCGGTACCGGGGGTCATGGCGGGCGGCGCGATGGTTCTTTTTGAGTGCGGCATGGCAACCTCCCGGCGGGCAATCCAAGTAATATAGCAAGCACCAAACGTCGGCCACTTTCTTGGAGGAGGAATTCCGATGAACGAACATGAATTGCGTCACCTGATCGCCAAAGTGAAGCGGGGCGCCCTGTCGCGCCGTGGATTCATCCAGCGCATGGTCGGCCTCGGCCTGACCGCGCCGCTGGCAAGCCAGATGCTGAGCTACTCCGGTATCGCCCAGGCGCAGGCCCCATCGGCCTATAAGCCCACCAAACGCGGTGGCGGCGGGGCACTCAAGGTGCTGTGGTGGCAGGGCGCGACCCTGCTCAATCCGCACTTTGCCGTGGGCACCAAGGACCAGGAAGGCTCGCGCATTTTTTACGAACCCCTGGTCGGCTGGGACAACGACGGCAACATGGTGCCGATGTTGGCGGCCGAAATTCCGACGCTCCAGAACGGCGGCCTCGCGCGCGACGGCAAGTCGGTGATCTGGAAGCTCAAGAAAGGCGTCACCTGGCACGATGGCATGCCGTTCACCGCGGATGACGTTGTATTCAACTGGGAGTACGCGGCCGATCCGGCGACCTCCACGGTGAGCATCGGCTCGTACAAGGACATCAAGGTCGTGAAACTCGACTCGCACACGGTGCGCGTGGAGTTCCCGAAGCCGACGCCGTTCTGGGGCGACGCGTTCTGCAGCACGCGAGGCATGCTCATCCCGAAACACCTGTTCGACGCCTACCGGGGGGCAAAGTCGCGCGATGCGCCGACCAACCTGAAGCCCGTCGGCACCGGCCCCTACAAGTTCGTCGATTTCAAGCCCGGCGACATGGTGCGCGGCGTGATCAATACCGCCTACCACGAGCCCAACAAACCGCATTTCGATTCCATCGAAATGAAGGGCGGCGGCGACGCGGTTTCCGCGGCGCGAGCGGTGCTGCAGACCGGCGAATTCGACTATGCATGGAACATGCAGGTCGAGGATGAAATTCTGCTGAAGCTCGAAGATAGCGGCAAGGGCCGGGCCATCATCACGCCGGGGGCCAACATCGAGCACATTCAGGTAAACAACACGGATCCGTGGACCGAGGTCGACGGCGAGCGATCCAGCGCGAAGACGAAGCATCCGCTGTTCGGCGACGCGGCAGTGCGCCGCGCGCTAAATGTGCTGGTCGATCGCGGTTCCGTGGAAAAGCACATCTACGGCCGCACCGGCATCGCCACCGCCAATTTCCTCAACAACCCGCCGCGCTTCACCTCGAAGAACATGAAGTGGGAATTCAACGTCGACAAGGCGAACCAGCTGCTGGATGCGGCGGGCTGGAAGCGGGGGTCCGACGGCATCCGAGTGAAGGACGGCAAGAAGCTGAAGCTCGTATTCCAGACGTCGGTCAATCAGCCGCGGCAGAAGACACAGGCGATCATCAAGCAGGCCTGCCAGAAGGCCGGCATCGACCTGGAACTGAAAGCCGTGACGGCAGCCGTGTACTTTTCGTCAGACGTGGCGAACCCCGACACCTATCTGAAGTTCTACACGGATCTGCAGATGTACACGACCACCATGACCCAGCCCGATCCCGAGGTGTTCATGGACCAGTTCTGCTCCTGGCAGATTGCCAGCAAGGAGAACAAGTGGCAGGGCCGCAACCCCACGCGCTGGAAGAACGACGAGTACGACAAGGCTTGGCGTGCCGCGGAAAACGAGCTCGATCCTGTGAAGCGGGCGGCGCTCTTCATCCGCATGAACGACCTGGTGATCGAGAATCAGGTGGTGATTCCGGTGGTGTACCGGCCGCGCGTTGCGGCGGTATCGAACAGGCTGCGCACGTCGCTCTCGGGCTGGGACAACGACCTCTTCAACCTGAGGGACTGGTACCGGGAAGGTTGATTGGGAAGGCTGACCGGGTAGGACCGGGCGCCGCGCGATGAGCAGATACCTGCTCAGGCAATTGCTGTACGTGATCCCGAGCGTGATCGGGATCAGCATCGTGCTGTTCACGGTGCTGGCGCTCGCGCCCGGCGACCCGTTCGAGGAACTGGCCACCAATCCCGCGATCCCGGCCGAGGTGCGCGCCAACCTGCGTGCGAAGTTCGGCCTCGACGATCCGATCTACCAGCGCTACTTTCGCTGGTTCGGCGCCATGGTGCAGGGCGACTGGGGATTTTCCTTCGCCAGCCGCGTCAACGTCGACGATCTGATCCTGGGGCGCCTGCCCGTCACGCTGTTCGTGATCGGTTCGTCGCTGCTGCTCGCGCTCGTGGTGGCGCTGCCGGTTGGCGTGCTCGCGGCGACGCGCCCGTACTCGGTCTTCGACCAGATCGCGAGCACGCTGGCGCTGATGGGTTTCGCGCTGCCGACCTTCTGCACCGGCCTTTTGCTGATCCTCGTTTTCAGCATCTACCTCGACTGGCTGCCCTTCGTCTATCGCGCGGATATCAGCGCGACCGGGTGGCGCTGGTATTGGGAACATTTCCGACAAGCGATCATGCCGGTGGCGGTGCTGGGCTTCTTTCAGGGGGCCTCGTGGACGCGCTACGTGCGCTCCGCCGTGCTGGACGTGATCCGCCTGGACTACGTCACCACGGCCCGCTCCAAGGGACTTGCCGAGCGCGTGGTGGTGGTGAAGCACGTGGTGCGGAACGCGATGATCCCGGTGGTGACCCTGGTCGGCTTGCAACTGCCGGCGATCTTCGGCGGCGCCATCGTCACTGAGCAGATCTTCCGCGTGCCGGGCATCGGCTCGCTGCTCATCACCGCCATCCTTGCCAACGACACGCCGGTGATCATGGCGGTAACCTTCGTCCTGTCGTGCCTGGTCATCGTCATCAACCTGCTTACCGACGTCCTCTATGGCTGGCTCGACCCCCGCATCTCCTACCGCTGACGGCCTCGCGCTGCCCGCGGTCATGCGGGCGCGGAGCAATTCGCCCTGGGCGGAGGCCTGGCGCCGGTTCCGGCGCCACAAGCTGGCCATGGCGGGCGCCGTGGTCCTCGCGCTGATCACCATCCTGGTCCTCTTCGGGCCGCTCTTCTGGCAGGTGGCGATCAACGACATCGACTTCACCGCCAGGCTGAAGGGGCCGTCCTGGCGCCATCCGTTCGGCACCGACGATCTCGGCCAGGACCTGTTCGCGCGCATGCTCTATGGCGGCCGCATTTCGCTCGCGGTCGGTCTCGCGGCGATGATGATCGCCGTCGGCGTCGGCACGCTGGTGGGCGCCATCGCCGGCATCTCGGGCGGAAAGGTGGACGCGGTGCTGATGTGGTTCACCGCGCTTTTCCTCTCGCTGCCGCAGTTGCCCCTGCTGCTGCTCATCATCTACCTTTTCCGCGACGTGCTGAAGGGCATCGCCGGGCCCGAGGTCGGCATGTTCGTCCTCATCGTGGCGGTGATCGGCGGTTTTCGCTGGATGCCGGTGGCGCGGCTGGTGCGCGCGCAGTTTTTCTCGCTGCGCGAAAAGGAGTTCGTCGAGGCGGCAAGGGCGTTGGGCGCCACCACCACGCGCACCGTGACGCGGCATATCCTGCCCAATTCGCTCGGACCGGTGATCGTCGCCGGCACCATCGACGTCGCGGCGGCGATCATCGCCGAATCGACGCTCTCCTTCCTCGGCCTGGGCTTCCCCCCGGACATTCCGACCTGGGGCCGCATCCTCTTCGACGCCAAGGACTACATGGACATCGCCACCCACTGGGCGCTGTTTCCGGGCGGCGCGATCTTCGTCACGGTACTTGCCATCACCTACATCGGCGACGGCCTGCGCGACGCGCTCGATCCGCGGCAGGTGCTGTAGGTCGCATGGCAGACCGCCTGCTCGAGGTCAAGGGCCTCAAGACCCACTTTGCCACCGATGAGGGCTGGATCCATGCGGTCGACGGCGTTGACCTCGGCGTCGATCGCGGCGAGACGCTGGGTGTGGTCGGCGAGTCGGGCTGCGGCAAGACGGTCACCGCCCTCACCACCATCAAGCTGATCGCGATGCCGCCGGGGAAAATCGTTGCCGGCCAGGTCCTCTGGCAGGGGCGCGACCTGGTACCGCTGGGCGTGGACGAGATGCAGAAAATCCGCGCCAAGGAAATCGCGATCATTTTTCAGGAGCCGATGACCTCGCTCAACCCGGTTTATTCGATCGGCGAGCAGATCGCGGAGGTGATCCGGCTGCACGAAGGGCTCGGGCGCAAGGAAGCGCTCGATCGCACCATCGAAATGCTGCGCCTGGTGCGCATCTCCAATCCGGAACGGCGCGTGCGCGACTATCCGCACCAGTTCTCGGGCGGCATGCGCCAGCGCGTCATGATCGCGATGGCGCTGTCCTGCAATCCGAAGCTGCTGATAGCCGACGAGCCGACCACCGCGCTCGATGTCACGATCCAGGCGCAGATCCTCGACCTGCTCAACGAATTGAAGTCCAAATTCGGCATGGCAGTGATGCTGATCACGCACGCGATGGGCGTGATCGCCGAGACCGCGCAGCGCGTCGTCGTCATGTACGCGGGCAAGGTGGTGGAGGAGGCGCCGGTGAGGGAACTGTTCGCCAACCCGCGCCATCCCTACACGCAGGGGCTGATCCGCTCCATCCCGCGCATCGACACTGCCGCGACGCACAAGACGCGGCTCGAGGCGATCAAGGGCGTGGTGCCGAGCCTGCTCAACCCCGCGCCCGGCTGCCGCTTCGCGCCGCGTTGCCGGCTCGCGGCGCCCGAATGCACGCGCGAGACGCCGCCGCTGCGCGAGATCGTGCCGGGGCACAAGGTCGCCTGCGTGATGGCATGAGCGAACCGCTGCTGCGCATCAAGGACCTGGTCAAGCGCTTCCCGGTGAAGGGCGGCCTGCTGGGGGGCGTGGTCGACCATGTGCACGCCGTGGACGGCGTGAGCTTCGAGCTCGCGCCGGGCGAAACGCTCGGGCTGGTGGGCGAATCGGGCTGCGGCAAATCCACCACCGGCCGCTGCATCCTGCGCCTGATCGAGCCGACCGCGGGGGAAATCTGGTTCGAGGGCAAGGATGTCACCGCGCTCGAGGGCGATGCGCTACGCCGGCTCGCCCGCGACATGCAGATCATCTTCCAGGATCCGTACGCGTCGCTCAATCCGCGCATGACGGTGGGGGCGATCATCGGCGAAGCGCTCATCATCCATGGCCTGGCGAAGCCGGGCAGCAAGCAGTTCGACGAGCGCGTGGTGCAGCTGCTCGAGACCGTGGGACTGCACCCGGACCACCGGCGCCGCTATCCGCACGAATTCTCGGGCGGCCAGCGCCAGAGGATCGGCATCGCCCGCGCGCTCGCGGTGTCACCCAAGCTCATCGTCTGCGACGAGCCGGTCTCGGCGCTCGACGTCTCGATCCAGGCGCAGGTCATCAACCTGCTGGAAGACCTGCAACAGCAGTTCGGCCTGACCTACCTTTTCATCGCGCACGACCTGTCGGTGGTGGAGCACATCAGCAACCGCGTCGCGGTGATGTACCTCGGACGCATCGTCGAGATCGCCACCTCGAAGGATCTGTATACCAGGCCCAAGCACCCCTATACCGAGGCGCTGCTCTCGGCGGTGCCGATTCCCGACCCTACGGTGACTCGCAAGCGCGTCGTGCTGGAAGGGGACGTGCCGAGCCCGATCAAGCCGCCCACGGGCTGCCACTTCCATACCCGCTGTCCGATCCGCGATCTGCCGCTGTGCAGCACGCAGGCGCCCGTGCTCAAGCAGTGCGGCGATGGGCAATGGGTGGCGTGCCACCTGCGCAAGTAGGCGCGCCGGAGTTCAGTTGAAGCGGTAGGCGTCCATCGCCAGCGAGCCCATCTCGATGCCGTCGTAGAGCCGCTCGGCTCGATAGTTCTCGCCCGCTGCGCCCAGCGCCACGAACAGGGGCAGGAAATGCTCGTCGGTGGGATGCGCGCGCACCCCGTGCGGCGTAAGCCGGCGATAGTCGGCGAGCTCCCCCAGCGCGCGCCGCTCGATACGCTGCTTCACCCAGTCCTGGAATTCGCCCGCGTACGGGGCCGGCGCCCCGTTGCGCCGCTCGCGCAGGTTGTGCGTCATGTGACCGGAACCGAGGATAAGCACGCCTTCTCCTGCCAGGGGCGCCAGGGCGCGCCCGAGCTCGACGTGGTGCTTTGGCCCCAGCGCCGTCTGTATCGAGACCTGCACCACGGGCACGTCCGCCTTGGGGTACATATAGAGCAGCGGCGACCAGGCGCCATGGTCTAGCCCGCGAACGGGGTCTTCTTTTGCATTTAGCCCTGCTTCTTTTAACAAACTGATGGAACGAAAAGCCAGTTCAGGACTTCCCATGGCCGGATACTGAATCGCGTAGAGCGGTTGCGGGAAACCGTAGAAGTCGTGGATCGTTTCAGGCTTCTCTGCCCCGGTGAGGGCAGGGAAGTCCGTCTCCCAGTGCGCCGAGGCGATCAGGATCGCCTTCGGGGGCGGCAGCGTGCGCCCGAGGTTTTCCCACACGCCGCGCACCGCGCCGGGCTGGAGCGCGTGCATCGGCGAGCCGTGCGACAGGAACAGCGTCGGCAGCGTTGCGGCCACGGATTACTTCAGCAACCCCTCTGCCTTGAGGGCTTCCTGCACTTTCGGGCGCTGGGCTACGCGCTTCTGGTACTCGCCGATCGCCAGCCAGCGGCTCAAGTCGAACCTCACCATCGGCGCCCAGTTCATGACCGTGAAGAGGTAGGCGTCGGCGACGCTGAACTTGTCGCCCATCAGGTACTGCTTGCCGCCGAGTTCCTTCGCCAGGTAGTCGAGCCGTACGCCGAGGCGCTCGGTGACCGCGGTTTTCCATTCCTGCGGGGCCTTGGGGTTGAAGAAGGTGCCCATCGCCTTGTGCAGCTCGGTGCTGATGAAATTGAGCCATTCCTGCAGGCGCAGGCGCTCCATGCTGCCGATTTTCGGCGCGAGGCCGGCATCGGGTTTCTGGTCGGCCAGGTACTGCATGATCGCCGGGCCCTCGGTGAGCATGCTGCCGTCGTCCAGGCCGAGCGCCGGCACATAGCCCTTGGCGTTGATCGCGGTGTAGGAGGCGCCGCCGTCGGCGAGCGTCTTGGTCTTCAGGTCCACCTTCGTCAGGTCGACGGGGATGCCGGCTTCGCGCGCGACGATGTGCGGCGCGAGCGAGCAGGCGCCGGGGGAGTAATAGAGCTTCATGTGCTTTTCCTCTGGTTGGTTGAATCGATGATTCTTTCGAATGCCGTGGAAATCATTTCCGCTTCGCGCACGCCCAGATGCTGGCCGAACAGCGTGTCGATCTGCTTGCGGTAGACCGACCACATCTTCGCGCGCAGCGCGCGGCCCCTGGCGGTCAGTTCGCATACCGTGCCGCGCCCGTCTTCGGGGCAGTCGGCGCGCGCCACCAGCCCGGCCTTCTCCATGCGGTCGGTGAGCCGCGTCACGTTGCTGCGCGACACCACCGCCTGGCGCGCGAGGTCGTGCATGCGCAGCCGGCCGCCCTCGGCGCATTCCAGCACCCACAAGATGTCATACCAGGCAAGTTCGGGCAGCCCGGCGGCGCCGAAGGCCGCTTCGATGCGCTCGAACAGCAGCGCCTGGGCGACGACGAAACGCGCCCAGGCGCGCTGGCGGGGATCGGGGGCGGGGGACATGAGGGCAGGCAGGCTAGCACATTGTTATTGCAATTGCAACGACAAGATTGCAACAGCAACTAATTGAGGCACCAACTCGGGGTCCGGAAACGGCGAGCAGGCGATGCCGCGACCGATCATAGTTGCGGCATGAAAACGCCACGCTTTGTCGCACTTCCCTCCGCCACAGTGCACGCGCTGCAGGCGGGCGCATCGGATGCCAACGGGCAGATTCCCGAAAGGCGCATCTCCAATGGCGCCGGCGTGCCCTGCCGCCATTGCCTGACGCAGGTCGCAAGCGGCGAGCCCTACCTGGTGCTTGCCTACCGGCCATTTCCGTCGCCCCAGCCCTATGCCGAACTCGGGCCGATCTTCCTGCACGCCGATGCCTGCCGGCGCTATGCCCCGGAGGCCAGCGTGCCGCCGATGTTCCTTGCCTGGCCCAGGCTATTGATCCGCGGCTACGGCGGCGACGACCGCATTGTCTACGGCACCGGGCAGATCGTGTCGACCGGCGAGCTGGCGCAGGCGGCCGACGCCTTGCTGGCGCGCCCGGACATCGCCTACGTCCACGCGCGCTCGGCTTCCAACAACTGCTACCAGTGCAGGATCGAGCGCTGAGCGGCTAGTTGCGGGCCGCGTTCCGGCCGGCGATCCTGCCGAACACCGCTCCGTTCGTGAGCCCCGTGCCGCCGGGATAGTTGAACCAGAAAATGCCGCCGACCAGTTCTCCCGCCGCGTACAGGCCTGGAATCGGCGCGCCGTCCGAGGACACCACCTGTGCGTCCGTGTTGATCTTCAGGCCGCCGAAGCTGAAGGTGATGCCGCAGGTTACCGCGTAGGCCTCGAAGGGCGGGGTGTCGAGCGTGTTGGCCCAGTTGCTCTTGTTTATTCTCAGGTTTTTGGTGCAGCGCCCATCCTTGACGTTCGGGTTGAAGGCGATATCCGTCTGCACCGCAGCGTTGTACTGCCGTATTTCCTCCAGTGCGGCCGGCTGGTTCGTATCCTCGAGCTTCGAGACGAGTTCTTCCAGCGTGTTCCCCACCCGTTTGGTGACCTGCTTGATCTTGTACTCGTCGCGCAATTGCGCCTTCACCTTGGCATCGAATACCTGCCAGGCGAACTGTCCGGGTTGGGAAAGGATCACGCGGCCGTACTTGGCGTAGGTGTAGTTGCGGAAATCCGCGCCCTCGTCGACAAAGCGCTTGCCCTCGGCGTTGAGGTAGATGCCCCAGGGGTAGGAGTGCTTCTGGAACTGGTCGCCGACGGCGAGGTCGCCGAATTCGGGCGCGTTGCGCTCCCAGGCGACCGCATGGCAGCCGGACCAGTTGCCGGTTGGCGCAGCGCCCGCTGCCAGCGCCATGCGGATCCCGTCGCCAGTATTGAAGCGCGTGCCGCGCACCTTGGCCAGCTCCCAGCCCGGGCCGAGGTAACGCGTGCGCTGCTCGGGATCGGCCTGGAAGCCTCCTGCAGCCAGCACCACGGATTTCGAGAACAGGGTTTGGGTTTTCCCCCGGTATTTGATTTTCAACCCAACAACGCCAGAATCATCCGTCAGCAATTCAATGGCTCTCGCCTGATACCAGATCTCAACCCCATTCTTGCGCGCGATGGCCGTGAGCGATTCCACCAGCCCTGGCCCTCCGCCCACGGCTTCCACCGTCAGGCCGCCCCAGAACTTGAATTTGCCGCCGATGTTGAATGCCTGCCGGCCCCATGCGGCGGTGAAGCGCGCGCCCTTGTGCCGCATCCATTCGACTGTTGAAAGAGAATTTCGAACTAAAACCTCAGTCAAATCAGGATCACATCGATACTCGGTGACGCGGCCCATGTCGTCGAGGAACTGCTCTTCCGTATAGGTGCCGAAATCGCTGCGCGCGATCTCCGCCGCCGAGAGCTCGGGCATCATGCGCTTGAGGTCCTCGACGCCGCTGTAGGCGACGCGCATGAGCCCGGCGGTGTAGCGCGAGTTGCCGCCGGACTCGGCCTCGGGAGCGCGTTCCAGAACCAGAATTTTTTTTGCAAATTCAGAAGCAGACAAGGCGGCGCAGAGGGCTGCGTTACCGGCACCGACCACGATTACGTCGTACTCCATCAATCCGCTTTGATCTTCGCGGCGCGGACCACTTTGCTCCAACGCTCCTGTTCCTTCTTCACATAGGCTGCGTACTCGGCCGGTGTGGAGCCGACACCTTCGGCGTCATCGGCCGCGAAGCGCTCCAGCACGGCCGGACTTTTCGCCGCTTTCGCGGCCTCCGCGGAAAGCCGCCGGATGATGGCTTCGGGGGTCTTTGCCGGCGCATTCAGGCCGTACCACTGCGAGGTCTCGAAGCCGGGATAGCCCTGTTCGGCGACGGTGCCGACCTCAGGCAGGGTGGACAGGCGCCTGGAGGTGCCGACCGCGATCACGCGCAGCTTGCCCGCCTTCACATGCGGCATCAGCGGCGGCGTGCCGGCGGAGGCGGCCTGCGTGCGTCCGGCCACCAGGTCGATGACGTTCGGGCCGGTGCCCTTGTATGGCACATGCTGGATATCCATGCCGGTGGCCTGCTTCAGATATTCCATCGCCAGGTGGCCGGCGGAGCCGTTGCCGGCGCTGCCGTAGTTCAACTTGCCCGGCTCCTTCTTCGCCAGCGCGACGAATTCGCGCAGGTTCTTCGCCGGCACCGACTCGTGCACGACGAAAATAGCGGGCACGACGGCGAGCAGCGAGATCGGCGCAAAGTCCTTGTCGACGTCGTAGGGCAGCTTGTCGTACATGAACGGGTTCATCGCCAGCGAGCCGACATGGCCGATGATCAGCGTGTAGCCGTCCGGGTCGGCGCGGGACACTTCCTGCATCGCGACGTTGCCGCCGCCGCCGCCCTTGTTGTCGATGATGATCGCCTGCCCCAGGCCCTTCTCCATTTCCGCCGCCACGGCGCGGGCGACGATCGACGAGCTGCCGCCGGGGGCGAAAGGGACGACGAGGCGGACGGGCTTGGCCGGATAACTCTGCGCCTGCGCGAGCCCCAGCTGCAATAACAGCAGGAGCGATAGACAGCCTTTCGTCATGCGCCCGCCCTGGGCGGCCCCTGCAGGTGCGCGGCCAGGCAAACCACGCCCATCAGGGCGTAGCCCAGCGCCACCAGCGGCGATGCCGCCCAGCCCAGCTGCGCGCCGTGGATGAGGCCTATCCAGGCAAGCGCCGCGCCGATGAACGCCGTGGCCGCGGCACGGTTGAGCTGGCGCTCGATGATGAACACCGCCATCGCGCCCAGGACCATCCCCGCCAGCACCGAGCCACTGCCCAGCGAGGCCAGGCCCTCGTAGACCACGCCGTTTTGCGCCAGCTTGGCCGCGCCGACCTGCGCCGCCGAAGTGCCTGCCGCGCCCAGCGACCCATCTATGTTGATCTTGGCCCACTCGGCGACATTCGGAATGATGGCGAGCACCACCGCCGGCGCGTGCGCGGCTGGCGAGGCCTGGAACGCCTGCGCCCCGATCACCAGGCCGATGTAGAGCAGGATCGGCAGGATCGCCACCAGCGGAATGATTTTCAGCAACAGCGCGGTCAGCCCGAGAAAGCACACCAGGGCGATGCAGACCCCGGTGGCGAGCGAATAGCCGATTCGGCCGCCGACCGCTTTCCAGCCCGGGTGGCCGATATAGACAGCCGGTGGGAACGGGCTGCCGAGCATCGCGCCCACCACGGCGCCCAGGCCGTCGGCGAGGAGGATCTTGCGCAGGTTGTAGTTGTCCCCGGCCGCCGAGGCGCTCTCGACGTTGTTCATCGCCTCGGTGAAGTTGTAGATGCCCAGCGGGATCGCGGTGGCGAGCAGCGGCGCGACGTTGGCGAGGCCGATGAAAACGTCGCTCGAAAATATCGGCACGTGCAGCCCGAACTGCTCCATCGATTTCGCCACTTCGGCCGATTTCATGTAGTCGCTCCAGCCGAACATGGCCGCGATCCAGCCCAGCGCGGTGCCAATGATCACCGCTGCCAGGCCGCCCGGGATGCCGAAGGGCAGGCGGATGTTGGCCGTCCACGCGATCAGCACGATGGCGAAGCAGACGAACGCGATCCATGGCACTTCCCACATCTGGAACGCGGGCCGCATCGAAATGAACGCGATCGAGATCCCCGCGAGTGTGCCGAGCATCGCCGCGCGCGGCGTCATGGCCCGGATCCAGGGCCCGACGAAGGCCCCCAGGAGCACGATCACGCCGATGATGAAGCACCAGGCGAGGCCGGCCTGCCAGGCGAGGACCGGGTTTTTCGTCGTCAGGTAGGTCGGCAGCATCACCACGAACACGACGATGAACATGTGCGGCACGCTCGGCCCGTAGGGCATCGCCGTAACGTCGGCGCGGCCTTCCTGCTGCGCCAGCTGGCGCGCGAGGTAGGCGTAGAACAGGTTGCCCAGCGGCAGGGCGATGCCCAGGGCCGGCAGCACGCGCCCGAATACCGTGTCGGCCGGCAGTTGCACCACGTAGAGGCACAATGTGGTGAGCACGATGACGTTGAGCAGCACGTTGGTGAACAGCCCGAAGAACCCGTTCCAGTCGCCCGGGACCCACCATGCGGATTGCGTTGGTTGCGGCGCAGTGTTCATTGCTTCCTCCCTTTGGATTTGTCCTGCGTCCTGCGCGGCAGCGCCGCGAGGAATTTTTTCGAATCGCTGACCCAGCCGAAAATGCCGCCCTGCGCCTTGATCATGCGCAGCGCCATCTCCTGGAACTCGGGAAAGTAGGAGCCGACGCAGTCCTCGAGCACCAAGCAGTCGTAGCCCCGGTCGTTCGCCTCGCGCACGCTGGTGTTGACGCACACTTCGGTGGTCACGCCGCAGACGACGAGTTGCTGCACGCCGCGGTTCTTCAGCATCGCATCGAGGTCGGTGGCGTAGAAGGCGCCCTTGCCCGGCTTGTCCACCACCGGCTCGCCAGGGATCGGCTTCAATTCGTCGATGATGGCGTGGCCGTATTCGCCGCGCACCAGGATGCGGCCCATCGGGCCCGGATCGCCGATGCCGGCCTTGAGCCTGCCGCGGCGCTTCTTGCTGAGCGGCAGGTCCGAGAGGTCGCCGCGGTGGCCTTCGCGCGTGTGGATCACCAGCACCTGCGCCGCGCGCGCGGCGGCCAGCACGCGCTTGGTTGGCGCGATTGCCTTGCGCAGCAACGCAATGTCGTTGCCGAGCGCCTCGCCGAAGCCGCCAGGATCGACGAAATCGCGCTGCATGTCGATCACCATCAGCGCGGTTGTGGCCGGCTCAAATTCGAATTCGTAGGGTTCCGCCTGCACCTTCGCCATCGCTATCTCCCGCGCGCGCCTAGAACTGGTAGCGCCTGAGCCCGCCGTCCACCGGAATCACCGCGCCCGTAATGTAACGCGCCCGGGGCGAAGCGAGGAAACAGACCAGGTTCGCGAGATCCTCGGGCTGGCCGTACTCGCCGGCCGGGATCTCGTGCTCGGACTGCCACTTGCGGTATTCAGGCGTGTAGTTGCGCAGGATCTGCTCGCTGACGATGCGCCCGGGGGGAATGCAATTCACCGTGATGCCGTGCTTGCCGATGTCGCGCGACAGGCCCTTTGACCAGGAATGCATCGCCGCCTTGGCGCAGAAGGCGCCGTTGATGCCTTCGGGTTCGCTCTTGCCGGTGATGTTGACGATGCGGCCCCACTTGCGCGCGATCATCGGCTCGAGCAGCCGGTGCGTGAGCTGGCGGTGGCGCGTGAAGTTGAGCGTCATCGCCTCGTCCCATTGCGCCTCGCCGGCATCGAGTTCGAACTTGCGCGAGCCGCCGGCGTTGTTGATGAGGATGTCGACGCTGCCGAGGCCGGCAAGCGCCGCGGCGGCGATGCTTGCGGCCGCATCCTCCCGCATGAAGTCGCATTGGATGATGACGAGCCCGGCGCCGATCTCCGATTGCAGCGTTTCGAGCAGCTCGCGCCGGCGCGCCACTACGGCGAGGCGCACGCTCTCGGCGGCCAGCGCGCGCGCGATCGCGCGTCCTATGCCCGCGCTCGCGCCGGTGACGAGAGCCGTCTTGCCTGAGATCTGCAGGTCCAAGCCAGCTTATTTCTGGCCTAGCACGGGGGGCGCCAGGAAAGCGGCAGCGGGCCGGGTGCGCGCAGCACGCGGATCATGCGCATCGCGGCCTCGCGCCCGTTGTAGTAGCGCGGCATCAGCACCGTTTCGGCAAAACCGAGCGCGCGATAGAAGCGGCGCGCAGCTTCGTTGTCGGCGCGCAGTTCCAGGTGCACGCTGGCCATGCCCGCGACGAGGGTCGATTCCATCAGCCACTCGACCATGCGCCGGCCGATGCCGCGCCGGCGCTGCAGCGGCTGCACCGCGAGCAGCACCAGGTGCGCGCGCTCGTCGCCGAAGTCCATGATCGCGAAACCGGCGATCGCCGGGCGCGCGCCGGCGACATAGGTCGGCCGCTCGCTCGCCGCGAGCACCACCGATTCGCGCCGCAGCATGGCGCGCAGGATGTGCGGCTGGTCGTAGCGCCAGCCCAGGCCGGATTCGATGTGATCGCGCGACATCTCGGCGATGGCGCGGGCGTCGCCGGCCTCGGCGATGCGGATCGTGACGGAAACTTTCTCTTTCTTCACGCGGAAGATTGTGCCATGATTATTCGTCCGCGGAGCGCGCGCCAAATCTTTCGCGGATGCGAACCGCGCGCTCCAGGCCATCTGTTGCCTCGAGGATCTTCAGCCTCAGGTCGGCGTCGATGTCGCCGCGCTTGAGGAACGATTCGATCTCGGCGAGCGCCCCCGGCCCCGACTGCCCGCCGACGAACGCCGAGAGCCAGTTGCCGACGAAAAAAATCCTGCGCGTGCGCTTCAGTTCCGGCAGTTGCGCCAGCGCTTCGGCCAGCACCGGCCGCGTGATTGGCGCATGCTCGGGTGCGTTCAGCGGCGCCAGCGCGGCCTCGATCCAGCTCTCCGGCAGCGTGTTGTCCTCGAGGAATGCCCTGAACAGGTTTCTCTTGGCCGCCGGATCGGCCGCTGCCGCGGCGTAGGCGTAGCGCCGGCCATCGTCGCCGGGATCGGCCGCGGCCTGGGCCGCAAGCCGCGCCGGCGCCTCCGCGTCGCCGCGTACATAGAGGCGCTGAACGATGCGGAAGCGGTCCCGCGAGGCCAGCATGGTCATGCCCAGCAGGCGCTTGAGTTCGGCGACGCCCGCGGGCGACCACGCGACGTCGATGAAGGCGCGCGTGAGGAGAAGATTGCGCGACCCGGTCGCGCCGCGCTCGAGCAGCGCACGCTCCAGCGCAGGCGCGAGCGCGTCGCGCTGAGCGTCGTTGAGGTAGCGCCGGAAAGCGGCCTCGATCCGCGTCAGCAGGCCGGAAAGGGCGATGTCGTCGCGCGTCCCGGGCAGGTGAACGATGGCATAGGTGAGAAACGCCGTGGGCGCGAGTTCGGCCTCGCGCACCGCTTCCCAGAGCGCTTCGGTCAGTTGCGCCTGCAGCAGCGTGCTGCCGGCTGAGAATGCGGGGTCGAGCACGGTCTGCGTGCTGCGCGCATCGAGCAGGAAGCGGCCATAACCGAAGTCGCCGTGATTGGGGTAGACGAGGGCCTGGTTCGTCAGTGCCTTGATCCTGAGACCTTTCCTTTCAAGAAAAACATCAGGACCGGAAGCCGATATTCTCAGCTTCATCGGCCATACGCCGCCTTCGCCAAGGCCATCCTGTTGCTCCAGCACGCCGTCGGTGATGCGCACCGTCGGCATGCCGCGGCGCTGCACCCAGGCTTTGGCCCAGCGGTCGAGCTTTTTGCCCGAGGCGCGCTCGAAGGCGCGCACCAGGTCCTGCCAACTTGCAGCGCCGTACGCGTGGCGGCGCAGGAAGTCGCGAACCCCTTGCCTGAAAGTGTTTTCATCCAAATAGAATTCAAGTTGACGAAGAACGGCAGGCCCTTTCGAATACACGATCGCGCCGTAAGCAGATTTGGCGTCGGCGAGGTTCTTCAGCGGGTAGCGTATGGCGGTGGTGCCGCGCGTCGCGTCGGTGCGCACCGCACCCAGCTTGAGCGTGTGGAACGCGGTCCAGGTATCGAACTGCGGGAGCAGCGCCTCGGTGGCCTTGGCGGCCATGAAGTTGGCGAAGCCTTCCTTCAGCCACAGGTCGTCGAACCAGCGCATGGTGACCAGGTCGCCGAACCACTGGTGCGAGGTCTCGTGGAATATGAGCTGCGCCCGGCGCAGCAGGTCCGTCGCGCTGGGAGGCGCGGTGAACAGCACCCGCTCTTCGTTGAGGAAGGTCGCGCCGGCGTGTTCCATGCCGCCATAAGGAAACTCCGGCACCAGCACCAGGTCGTATTTCGCGAAAGGGAATTTGCGCGCGAAGTAGCGCTCGAAATACGCACTCGCCTCGCGATTCAGGCGCAGCACCTCGGCGGCATGCGCCCGAGCGGTTGCGAGCTTCGAGCGCCGCACATAGAGGCGCACCGGGTCGCCCTCAGCCTGCACTGTCTCGAACGGGCCGGCGGCAAATGCGAAGAGATAGGTAGAGATCGGTTCGGTTTGTTTGAACCTGATCTTTCCCGGGACTTGCTCTTCCACCGCTGCGTTGGCAACCGCCGCCCAGTTCCCGGGCAGTTCCAGCTCGAGCGAAAATCGGGCTTTCAGGTCCGGCTGGTCGAAGCAGGGAAAGAGCGTGCTCGCGTCGGCAGGCACCAGCAGCGTATAGAGGTATTCGGCGCCGTCTTCGCGATCGCGGTATCGCGTCACGGCGCTGCCCGATACCTTTACCGGGGATTCGAAGGAGAGCCGCAGGCTGTTGCGGCCCGCCTTGAGATGCCTTGCGGCGATGCGCAGGTGCTCGTGCCTGGATTCCGGCGCCAGCGGAACGCCGTTGACGCGAACATCCTGCACCGGCGCGCCGCGCCAGTCGAGAACCAGGTCTTCCTTTGTTTTGCGAAATTTGAAATCGATGCGCAGAACGCCGGTGATCCGGTCAGATCCTTCCGCGATCCTCAACTGCATGGTGTAGCGGACGTCGCGATAGTGTTTTGCGCGCCATTGCGCGAGTTCGACTGAAACGCCGGCTTCGAGCGGCGGGCTTGCGGCGGCTGCCATGGGCAGCTGCAGGATAGCGGCAAGCAGAATCGCGCGCATCGTTTGAAGTCTAGCTGTGAAGCGTCAGGAGGTTGTCTCTGGACTGAGCGAGACGACTGTTAGCCTTAACTTTGCAGCACCTCGGTAACGCGGCCTCGCAGAAGCGGTCGCAACTCACGCTTCAGTTGATCCAGTAGCGCTTGGCGGTCGAGGCCCGGCAGGTTGCGGGCGATCCAATGCGCATGGAAGCGCGACACCAGGAAGCGATCTCGCTTGGCTGCGTAGATCGCAGTGGGAATCCGAACTTTGGCGAGCGACTCGACGCCGAAAACCACCCCGACCGGGGCAAGGGCTGCAACTGCCCGCACCCGAGCGTCGACGAGCGCTGGAATCGGCGGCGGCGCCACGGGATTGCCGGCTGGCTGGCCTGTGCGGCCCATACCGCAGAATATTGGATCGTCAGCGCGTTGCGCCGCGCAATGTGCGGCGATGCGCGAAAGGTCGGTCTGGCCGCCGGCCGGGCGCGAACGATTTCGGCGCCGGTGAGCGCAACCAGGAGATTCTCTTTTTCATTTGGGCGGTCCCGCGGTGCCGAAGCCTGTGCGCGTGGCCTCGGTGTCGATGATGGAGGCCGGCGGCACATTGGCGAGGTTCACGTCGGGGCCGAGTTCCCGCACCAGCGCCTTCTTCATGTCCTCGATGTCGCAGCTGCGCACGTCGCTGATCCAGGGGCCGGGCAGCTCGATCATGACGCGCGACATGTCCAGCGACCGGGTGAGCAGGCGGATCGTTTTCTCGACCAGCCTGCCCTTCCTCACGAGCTCGGCCGCTTCCACCAGCACCAGCGCGGCGCCGGCCTCGAAGCACAGCTCGGCCTGGCCGATGAGGAGAGCGGGATTGCTGAGGGTTTCCTTGGAGCCCACCTCGCCGTAGACGATGAGGCCGGCGGCGACCGCGTTGCGGATCTGCCGGCGGCGTTGCGCGAGGGTGAGCGGCACGACGTTGTCCGAGATCTCGATCGCCTCAAAGCCGAGCGCGAGCGATTCGGCGTAGTACTTCGCCAGCGCTTTTTCACCCTGAGTGGCGAACACGTATTCGTGGAACTGGCCGCCGAGGAAGGGCTGGATGCGGTGGCGCTTGTATAGCCGCAGCTTGGCCGTGAGCTGGGCGCGCGGATAAAGGCGCGCCGTGCCGGTCTTGATCTTTGCCAGGTCGATGTACGCGCCGCCCAGCGCAACGAGGTCGCGCGCGTATGCGAGCGGCAGGCCGTCGTCCACGATCATGGTGCGGCCGCTCGAGCGCGGTTTGCGCGTGGAGCGCGCGCGCGGCAGCGGAACGAAGTGAAACGGCGGCCCGGGCATGGGAGGCTGGGATAATATCAGCGCAATGCGCATGAAGAAATCGAAGCCCAACTTCCTCGTCATCCTGGTCGATGACCTGCGCTACGACGAATTCGGCGCCGGCGGGCATCCGTACATGAAGACGCCGCACATCGATCGCCTCGCGCACGAGGGGGCGCTGTTCGAGCGCGTCTTCCACACCACGTCGATCTGCTCGCCCAACCGCGCCTCGATCATGACCGGCCAGTACGCGAGCCGCCACGGCATCATCGACAACGTGGCGCGCGGGGCCATGAGCCACCGGCTACCGAACTACCACCTCGAGCTGCAGAAGCTCGGCTACCGGACCGCGCACATCGGCAAGTGGCACATGGGCAACGACGGCATGCCGCGCAAGGGCTATGACTACTGGGTGAGCTACGACGGGCACGGCAAGATCGCGAACCCCAGGCTGTGCCACGACGGCAAGTACGTCCAGCACGACGGCTACATCACCGACATCATGAACGACCTCGCGGTCGAGTTCCTGGAGAAGCAGAAGGACGACAAGCCCTGGTCGTTGTTCTTCGCGCACAAGGCGGTGCACCCGGATGCCGAGCAGGCGGCCGACGGCACCGTCGCGTTCGGCAAGCTGGGCGGATATGTCGTCGCCGAGCGCCACAAGGACCTCTACAAGGACGCGATTTTCCCGAAGAAGCCGAACATGCTTCCCTACGCGGAGGTCATCAAGCAGAAGCCGGCCTGGACGGAGATCTTCAAGATGCGCAGCGAGCCCGCATCGCGCGCGCTGCTCGCTGCGATTCACGCCGGCACGCAGGAGGAAATTCGCCTGCGCGCGCGCATGATGGCGTCGGTCGACGAGGGCGTCGGCAGGATCCTCGAGACGCTGGAGAAGAAGGGCGAGCTCGACAACACGTTCATCCTCTTCCTCGGCGACAACGGCTACTTCTTCGGCGAGCACGGGTTGGGGCCGGAGCGGCGGTTCGCATATGAGGAAGGGATTCGCTCTCCGTTCCTGGTTAGATTTCCTTCAAAAGTAAAACCCAATTCCCGTTTTCCCCAATTGCTTATCTGCCAGGACATCGCTCCGACCCTGATCGAGCTCGCCGGCGGCAAGCCCGGGCCGCAGATTCAAGGCCGTTCGTTTTTGCCTCTATTATCAAAACAGCCAGTGAAATGGCGCAAGGCAGTGCTTGCCGAGTATTGGGCTGAACAAGCCTACCCATGGCTCATCGGCATGACCTACAAGGCGATACGTACCCCTCGATACAAGTTGATCCACTGGGTCAATCGCGGCAAGGACGGCGAGCTGGACGAGCTCTACGACCTCGCCAAGGACCCCTACGAGCTGAAGAACCTGATCAGGAGCAAGGCTCATGCCGCGATCCGCGCGAAGCTGCATCGCGAGCTGAAAATACTTGTCGCCGAAGCCGTCGGGCTCTAGTATGTAAGCTCCATGTAAGGCTTTTCTCTCTCCGGGAGGATCGGCCATGCAGGTCAAAGAGATATTGCGCGTCAAGGGAAACCGGTTGATCAGCGCTGAACCCGGCGACCGTGCCGTCGATGCGGTCAAAACCATGGTCGAGCAGAACCTGGGCTCGCTCGTGGTGCTCGACCAGGGGCGCATGACCGGCATGCTCACGTTCCACGAATTGCTCGCGGCGCTGGCCAAGCGCAGCGGCGAGCTCGGCGAGGTGAAGGTGAGCGAGATCATGCTGCACGATCCGGTCATGGCGACGCCCGACATGGAAGTCAACGACCTGCGCCGCACCATGCTCGATACCGGTGCGCGCTACCTGCCGGTGATGAACGACGGCAAGCTGCTCGGCGTCATCTCCTTCCGCGATGTCGCCAAGGCGGTGCTCGAAGAGCAGGATTTCGAGAACAAGATGTTGAAGGGCTATATAAAGAACTGGCCGGCCTAGGCCAGCCAGTTGATCGAACTGGCCTGAGCCTGAAGTACCTCTGAAAAAGCGAAATTTTCTCCTGGGCGCGGGTGCGCTCGCGGGCGTCAGCGCGCTTGCAGCCTGGAAATTCTGGCCCGAACAGGGTTTCTGGAATCCCTGCCTCGCGCGCCTGCCCGCAAGGCTCGCCGACCATGCGCTGGTGCGCGCCGCCTGGGAGGGGCTCGACCCGGCGCGGGTCTGGGACTCGCACGCGCACCTGATCGGCACCGGCGACTCCGGCAGCGCCATCTACGTCAATCCGAGAATGCAGAGCCCGCTCCATCCGGGTGAATACGCGCGGCGCCTGTTCTTCCTCAATGCGGGCTGCGTGCACGAGGCAACCGGCAGCGTGGACCAGGCGTATGTCGAGCGCATGCGCAACCTGCTGGAGGGCATGCGCCCGGGAGCGAAGCTGCTGCTGCTCGCGTTCGAGCGCAGCCACGGCGAAGACGCGAAGCCGGACCTCGAGCGCACGGCGTTCTGGGTGCCGGACGCCTACGCGCGCGACGTCGCGAAAGCGCATCCGCTCTACTTTGAATGGGTGGCCTCGATCCACCCGTATCGCCCCGATTGCGTCGAGGCGCTCGAGCGCGCCAAAGCCGACGGCGCGCGCGCGGTGAAATGGATTCCCTCGATCATGGGCATGGATCCGGCCTCGCCGCGCTGCGACCGGTTTTTCGCCGCGGCAGCGAGGCTGAACGTGCCGATCATCTCCCACGCCGGCCTGGAGCGCGCGGTGCTCGGCGGCGACCAGAATTTCGGCAACCCACTCAGGTTGCGCCGCGCGCTCGACGCCGGCGTGCGCATCATCGTCGCGCATTGCGCTTCGATGGGGCAGGACATCGACCTCGACAAAGGCCCCAACGGGCCGCTGTTGGACAGCTTCGAATTGTTCTCCCGCCTGATGGATCGTCCGCAATACGCAAGGCATCTCTTTGGCGACCTTTCCGCCATGTCGCAGATCAACCGCGCCGGACCGGCGCTCGCCAGGGTGATCGAGCGCGAAGACTGGCACGCGCGATTGCTCAACGGCTCCGATTACCCCTTGCCGGGGGTGATGCCGATCTTTTCGGTGGACTATCTGGTGTCGCTGGGCCTCTTGGGCGCGTCGCTGGCGCCGGTGCTGAAAGAAATCCGCGCCCACAATCCGCTGCTGTTCGACTTCGTCCTCAAGCGCCACCTGCGCTCGAACGGAAAAGCGCTCGGCAAAACCGTCTTCGAGACGCGCGCGTTCTTTACCCAGGCCTAGCGGCGCGGGAAGTTGCCCAAGCCGCCGTGCAGCGGTCCCCAGTACAGCATGATCTGCTGGCGCTCGCGCCGGCGGATTTCCTCGATCTGCGCGAGTTGCAGGTAGTCGAGCACCTCCGGCGGCACGCCGGATTCATGCAGGCCCACGATTTCCGAGGCCCTCAGCATCAAGACCGTGTCGGAGCGCCGGATCGCTTCGATGATCTGCGGCGCCGTCTTGCCGCTCTTGGCCAGGAACACGATGTCGGCGCCGGAAAGCGGCTTCGGCGCCGGTTCGAGCGAGGCGCAGCCGGCGGCGAGTGCAATGAGCAGCGGGAGGCAAAAACCCAGTGTTCTCATACCCCTATGCTAAGCTTTTCTCATGTCAGGCAACAGTTTCGGCACCCTCTACTGCGTCACCTCGTTCGGCGAATCGCATGGGCCGGCGTATGGCGGCGTCGTGGACGGCTGCCCGCCTGGCCTGGCATTGGGCAATGAAGATCTGCAAAAGGAACTCGACCGCAGGAAACCCGGCAGTTCGCGCCACGTCACGCAGCGCCGCGAAACCGATACGGTCGAGATTCTCTCGGGCGTGTATGAAGGCAAGACCACCGGCACCGCGATCGGGTTTCTGATCCGCAACGAGGACCAGCGGCCGAAGGACTATGCGGCAATCGCGCAGAAATTCCGCCCCGGGCACGCCGATTACACCTACTGGCAGAAATACGGCGTGCGCGATCCGCGCGGCGGCGGGCGTGCCTCGGCGCGGGAAACCGTCATCCGCGTGGCGGCAGGAGCCATCGCGAAGAAATGGCTGGCGCAGCGATACGGCGTACTGGTGCGCGGCTATCTCGCGCAGCTTGGCCCATTGAAAATCGATTTCAAGGATTGGCAGGACGTGCAGGCGAACCCGTTCTTCGCGCCGGACAATTCAAGAATGCAGGAACTCGAAAAATTCATGGACGAACTGCGCGAGAGCGGGGACTCCTGCGGCGCGCGCGTCAACGTCGTCGCGCAGAAGGTCCCGGTAGGCTGGGGAGAGCCGGTGTACGGCAGGCTGGACGCGGACATCGCCGCGGCGATGATGTCGATCAACGCGGTCAAGGGTGTGGAAATCGGCGCCGGCTTCGCCGCGATCACGCAAAAAGGCAGCGAGCACGGCGACGAAATGACGCTGCAGGGTTTCGCCACCAACAACAACGGCGGCGTCCTCGGCGGCATCTCGAGCGGGCAGGACGTCACGGTGTCGATCGCGCTCAAGCCCACTTCCAGCATCCGCCTCGCGCGGCGCACGATCGACGACCAGGGCAAGGCGACGAGCGTGGCCACGACCGGCCGCCACGACCCCTGCGTGGGCATCCGCGCGACGCCGATCGCCGAAGGCATGCTGGCCTGTGTGCTGATGGATCATGCGCTCAGGCATCGAGCGCAATGCGGCGATGTAACACCGCCCACCCGATTTCAATTAGAGTAATGGTCCAAACCTCCCCGCCAGAGGTCACAAGATGAGCAACAAAGGGCAGCTGCTACAAGACCCGTTCCTGAATGCGTTGCGCAAGGAGCATGTCCCGGTTTCGATCTATCTGGTGAACGGCATCAAGCTCCAGGGCCAGATTGAATCCTTCGACCAGTACGTGGTGTTGCTGAAGAATTCGGTGACGCAGATGGTCTACAAGCACGCCATTTCCACGGTGGTTCCTTCGCGACCGATGAACCTGAACGTTGAGCCGGACGCGAGCTAGGCTCGTTTGCTCGACGATACCGCCGTAGCAGTCCGCAGGGCGACCGACACCGCCGCTGCCGTACTTGTCTGCCTGGATTTCGGCGACGAGGACTATGAGGACGGCATCGCGGAAATCACGCGCCTCGCGCAGAGCGCGGGCGCGACGCGCAACCACGTCGTGCGCGGCAGCCGCCAGCGGCCCGATGCGCGCCTGTTTGCAGGCAGCGGCAAGGTGGAGGAGATCGGGATCGCCGCCGACGAACTCAACGCCGCGACGGTAATTTTCAACCACAGCCTCGCGCCGGGCCAGCAGCGCAACCTGGAGAAGGAACTCGGCCGCAAGGTGCTCGATCGCACCGAGCTGATCCTGCACATTTTCTCGCAGCGCGCCAAGACCAACGAAGGCAAGCTGCAGGTGGAGCTGGCGCAGCTCGAGCACCTCTCGACGCGCCTGGTGCGCGGCTGGACCCACCTCGAGCGTCAGCGCGGCGGGCTGGGCAAGACCGGCGGCCCGGGGGAAAAGCAGATCGAACTCGACCGGCGCTACATTGCGAAGCGGGTTGGGGTTTTGAAAGAGCATTTGCTTCAGTTACGAAAGCAAAGAACAGTCCGCCGCCGCGCGCGCGTGCGGCGCGAGGTGTTCTCGGTTTCCCTGGTCGGTTACACCAACGCCGGCAAGTCGACTTTGTTCAACGCGCTCACGCACCCCAGCGCGGGCGCCTACGTCGCCGACAAGCTGTTTGCCACTCTCGATACCACCTCGCGCAAGGTCTGGATCGAAAATGCAGGCCAGGTCGTGGTCTCCGACACGGTCGGCTTCATCCGCGACCTGCCGCACGGCCTGGTGGCGGCTTTTCGCGCGACACTCGAGGAAACGGTGCGCGCCGATCTGCTGCTTCACGTGGTGGACAGCGCCTCCGAGGCCAGGCTGCGCGAAGCCGGGGATGTGAACAAGGTGCTGGCCGAAATCGATGCGGCGACGATTCCCCAGCTGGCGGTCTGGAACAAGATAGATGTCTCGGGGCTGGAACCGGCAGTGGAACGCGATGAGTATGGTAGGATTTCGCGCGTTCTCGTGAGTGCGCGCAACGGCGCAGGACTGGCCGGATTGCGCGCCGCGATCGCCGAGGCGGCGCGGCCGCAAAAGCAGCCTGGTCATTCCCAAACTTTTTCTCCTGAATTGAGCATCCAATGTCGCTGAACGACCCGAACTGGGGCCGCGGGGGCGGAAATCGCGGACCTGGCGGAGGCAACCAGGGCCCGCCCGACCTCGACGAACTCTGGCGCAACTTCAACCGCAAGCTGAACAACCTGTTCGGCAACAAGCGGCCGGGATCGGAGCCGCCCTCGCGCATGCCCTCCAACGCGCAATTCGGCGGCGGCGCGGGCGTGATCATCGCCGTCATCGTCGCGGTGTGGCTGGCGAGCGGCATCTACATCGTGGTGGAAGGCCAGCGCGGCGTGGTGCTCACCTTCGGCCAGTATTCCCGCGAAACCAGCTCGGGCCTGAACTGGCGCGCGCCGTGGCCGATCCAGTCGCACGAGATCGTCAACCTCGCGCAGGTGCGCAGCGTCGAGGTCGGCTACCGCAATACCATCAAGACCAAGGTCGCCAAGGAATCGCTCATGCTCACCGACGACGAGAACATCGTCGACGTGCAGATCGCGGTGCAGTACCTGGTGCGCGACGCCAAGGACTACCTGTTCAACAACCGCCGGCCCGACGACAGCGTGCTGCAGGCCGCCGAAACGGGGCTGCGCGAGGTGGTCGGCAAGAGCAAGATGGACGCGGTGCTCAACCAGGGCCAGAAGATCGCCGACGACGCGACGCCGCTGATGCAGGCGATCCTCGACCGCTACAAGACCGGCATCCAGATCAGCAAGGTCAACATGCAGAACGCGCAGCCGCCGGAGCAGGTGCAGAACGCGTTCGACGACGTGCAGAAGGCGGGCCAGGACCGCGAGCGGCAGAAGAACGAGGGCGAGGCCTACTTCAACGACGTGGTGCCGAAGGCGCGCGGCGTGGCGCAGCGCCTGGCGCTGGAAGCCGAGGGCTACCGCGCGCGCGTGATCGCGACCGCGGAAGGCGATGCGACGCGCTTCAAGCAGGTGCTCACGGAGTATTCGAAGGCCCCGGCGGTGACGCGCGAGCGCATCTATATCGACACCATGCAGCAGGTCTATACCTCGACCTCCAAGGTCATGGTCGACTACAAGGGCAGCGGCAACCTGCTGTACCTGCCGCTGGACAAGCTCATGCAGCAGGTGGCTGCGCCGCTCATCGACCAGTCCGGCGTCGCGCGCACGCCGTCGCCCGAGGCGCCGGCGGCGCCCGAGACGGCGCCGCGTTCGCGCGAGGCCCTGCGCGAGCGGGGCAGGGGGGAGCGATGATGCGCTACCTGCTCCCCGTCTTCGCGGGCCTGATCGCCCTCTTCGCGCTCGGCAGCTCGATGGTGTTCACGGTGGACCAGCGCCAGAACGCGATGGTGTTCCAATTCGGCGAATTGAAGGACGTGGTCGTCAAGCCCGGCCTGCACTTCAAGCTGCCGCTGGTGCAGAACGTCCGCTACATCGACACGCGCATCCTCACGCTGGACGATCCGGACCCGCAGTCGTTCATCACCTCGGAGAACAAGCCGGTGCTGGTGGACACCTTCGTCAAGTGGCGGATTTCGAACGCGCGCGAGTTCTACCTCGCGGTGGGCGACGAGCGCGGCGCGGCGAGCCGCATCAGCCAGACCGTCAACGGCCTGCTGCGCGAGGAGTTCGGCAAGCGCACGGTGCACGAAGTGGTCTCGGGCGAGCGCGACGACGTCATGGCCAAGGTGAGCGAGCGCGTCGAGCAGGACGCGAAGAAAATCGGCGTCTCGATCGTCGATGTGCGCCTGAAGCGCGTCGACCTGCCGCAGGGCGTGAGCGCCGACGTCTATCGCCGCATGGAATCGGAGAGGAAGCGCGCCGCCTCCGAGTTGCGCTCGACCGGTTCCGCCGAGGCCGAGAAGATCCGTGCGGATGCCGAGAAGCAGCGCGAGGTGATCCTCGCCGAAGCCTACCGCGACGCGCAGAAGATCAAGGGCGAGGGCGACGCCAAGGCCGCGACCATCTACGCGCAGGCCTTCCAGCAGAACCCCGAGTTCTATTCCTTCTATCGCTCGATGGAAGCCTACAAGTCCAGCTTCCGCAACAAGTCGGACGTGCTGGTGATCGAGCCGAACTCCGACTTCTTCCGCTATCTGAGGGATTCCGGGGGCAGCAAGGCCGGCGGCAGGAAATGACGCGCGATGGCCACCACGCTCCTGATGGCGCTCGCCCTGATGCTGGTGATCGAGGGCCTGCTGCCCTTCCTCGCGCCTAAGCTCTGGCGCGAGACCTTCCAGCGTCTGATGCAGCTTTCCGACGGGCAGATCCGGTTCTTCGGCCTGACGTCCATGATAGCCGGTTTATTTCTTCTTTTGATTTCAAAGCTTTAACACACTTCCATGCGCTGGCTGTTGCCCGAGAACATCGAGGACATCCTGCCCGCGGAAGCGATGCGCATCGAATTGTTGCGTCGTTTGATTTTGGATTTATTTTTTGCCAAGAAATTCCAATTAGTAATGCCACCGCTGGTCGAGTTCACCGACTCGCTGCTGACCGGCACGGGGCACGACCTCGACCTGCGCACCTTCAAGCTGGTGGACCAGCTCTCCGGAAGGATGATGGGCGTGCGCGCCGACATCACGCCGCAGGTGGCGCGCATCGATGCCCACCTGCTCAACCGCAGCGGCGTGACGCGCCTGTGCTATTGCGGCAGCGTGCTGCATGCGCGGCCGCTGGGCCCCGCGGCGACGCGCGAGCCGATCCAGATCGGCGCCGAGATCTTCGGCCACGCTGGCATCGCGAGCGACCTGGAGATCCAGAATCTGCTGTGCCAGGCGCTCGCGGCCGCCAGGGTCAAGGGCGCGCGCATGGATGTCGGCCACGTCGCCGTGTTCCGCTCGCTGGTCCGCTCGGGAGACATCGGGCATGAACTCGAAGTGGAACTGTTCGAGGCTTTGCAGAAGAAAGACGTTCCCGGATTGAAAGTTCTGACCAAACGGGCGGATGCGAAAACGCGCTCTGCGCTTCTCCTCTTGCCAGATCTGTATGGCGGCGCCGAAGTTCTGGATCTGGCGGAGAGGAAGCTGCCGCGGCTTCCCGAACTGCAAAAAGCGCTGACCATCCTGCGCGCGCTCGCCAAGGCCAGCCCGATCCCGGTGAGTTTCGACCTCGCCGAGCTGCGCGGCTACCACTATCACTCCGGCGTGGTGTTCGACGCCTATTGCGACGGCGTCACCGGCACGGTGGCCCGCGGCGGGCGTTATGACGAGGTCGGCAAGGCATTCGGCCGGCCGCGGCCGGCCACGGGATTTTCGATTGAACTCAGAAGTCTTGCTTCTGTATTTAAGAATAAAAAAAATAAATGACAAGCCGCGCGCGTAACGTCGTTGTCATCGGCACCCAGTGGGGCGACGAGGGCAAGGGCAAGATTGTCGACTGGCTGACCGACCGGACCCAGGGCGTGGTGCGCTTCCAGGGCGGCCACAACGCCGGCCACACGCTGGTGATCGGCGGCAAGAAGACCGTGCTGCACCTGATCCCGTCGGGCATCCTGCGCGGGGAAGTCGACTGCTTCATCGGCAACGGCGTCGTGCTCTCGCCGCAGGCACTGCTGTCGGAGATCGACGAGCTGGAAGCCGGTGGCGTGAAGGGCGTCGTGGCGCGCCTCATTATCTCGGAAGCCTGCCCGCTGATCCTGCCGTATCACGCCGCGCTCGACCAGGCGCGCGAGCATTCCAAGGGCGAGAAGAAGATCGGCACCACCGGGCGGGGCATTGGCCCAGCCTACGAGGACAAGGCGGCGCGCCGAGCGATCCGCCTGCAGGACCTGCTCAAGCCGGAGCGCTTCGCCGCGAAGCTCGAGGAACTGCTCGAGTACCATAATTTTGTTCTTGAGCATTTTCACAAAGTCGAAAAAGTCGACTTCAGGAAAACCCTTGATGAAACGCTCGCGCTGGCGCCGCGCCTGGTGCCGCTGGTGGCCGATGTGCCGCGCGCGCTGTACCACGCCAACAAGGCGGGCAAGAACCTGCTGTTCGAGGGCGCGCAGGGCGCGCTGCTCGACATCGACCACGGTTCCTATCCGTTCGTCACCTCGTCCAACTGCGTCGCCGGGGCGGCCGCCGCGGGCGCCGGCATCGGGCCGATGCACCTGCACTACGTGCTCGGCATCACCAAGGCCTACAGCACGCGCGTGGGCGAGGGCCCGTTCCCCACGGAGCTGTCGGACGACGTCGGCGAGCGCCTGCGCCAGCGCGGCCAGGAATTCGGCGCCACTACCGGCCGGCCGCGGCGCACCGGCTGGTTCGACGCGGCGGCGCTCAAGCGCTCGATCCAGCTGAACGGCGTCTCGGGCCTGTGCATCACCAAGCTCGACGTGCTCGATGGCGCCGAATCGCTCAAGATCTGCGTCGGCTACAAGATCGAGGACAAGGTGAGCGACATCCTGCCGGTGGGCGCCGAAGAGCTGGCGCTCTGCGTCCCGGTGTACGAGGAAATGCCCGGCTGGCAGGAAAGTACCGTTGGCGTAAAGCAGCACGACAAGCTGCCCAAGGCGGCGCGCGACTACCTCGCGCGCATCGAAGCGCTGTGCGGGGTGCCGATCGACATGATTTCCACCGGCCCGGACCGCGACGAAACCATCGTCCTGCACCATCCCTTCGATGCGCGCTAGTCAGGCCAGCACGATTGGCGCGACGTCTCCGGACAGGGTGTCGGCGCCGACCGAAATGAAGAGGTGCCGGTCGGTGACCGAAAGGTCGAATTGCATGCGCCGCTCGAGGCGTTTCACCAGGCCTGCAACCAGTTCGCGGTCGACTGCGTAGAGCTCCAGGGCGTCGGCGCGGTGGATTTTCTCGCCGCCGAGCTGCAGCCGCAGCTGGGCGGGATCCTTGTGGGTGTAGACCGCGACGCGCGGCGCCGCCTTGGCCGCCTTGTGCAGGCGCGCCGCGTCGGGCGAGCCGACGTCGATCCAGACCTTAAGCTCGCCGGTCAGGTCGCGCACCGCGAGCGCGGGTTCGTCCGGATCGGAAATGCCGCGCGAGAACGCGATGCCTTCGGTGAATTCCAGGCAATAGGCGAGTACGCGAGCAACCAGGTGCTCCGCGGATTCCGACGGATGGCGCGCGACCTTCAGCGCCAGCGCTTCGTAGACCGCGCGGTCCACGTCCGAGAGCTGGATGGAGAAGGTATAGATCGTCGCAGTCAATGCCATGGTGCGACGCCCAAAAGGTCTAAAATACTGGTGCGAGGAAGGGACTCGAAGTCCGAGCCTAACCCATTGATGAGCCTTGGGCACCGGTCGTCGTTCGGCTGAACATACCCCCGAAAATACCCCCATGGCCTCAACGCTACCCTGCGCGCATGAGTAACGGTACACGCATTCCGGCCGCGTGGGTCTATGCCCCCTGACTCTTGACAGGGTTGCTTGCGCGTTCCGACTCGCGCATCTCGCGGACTACCGCCTTCGCGATTTCGGCGACACCCGGCGGCATGCCGGCTTGCGGTGTTGCCAGTCGGCGAATGATCTCCCCCTGCCGGGGACTCTCGACCTGCCCATAGCTCAGAAAGGTCGTCAGAACCTTGTCGTGCCCGAGGTTTTGGCTCCACGCCTTGAACTCCTCGGGGGTCTGGCAGACAGTCTGACCGAGCCGGACGAGCGTATTCCTGAAGCTGTGCGGGTTGAAGTACGGCAGGCCGGCGCTGGCGAAGGCGCCCTGAAAGATGGTGCGGATGCGCGCGGCGCTGCTCCAGTGCGCTCTTTCGAGCCCAGCCGCTTCAAACTGGCGAGATGGCCCCAGGGCAATGCGCGTCGCCGGGAAGAGCGGATCGTCGTTACCCCACAGCATTTCCTCTCGCAGAAATGCAACCCAATCCGCCACGATTCCGCAAATCTCGTCCCCGACTGGAAAAAAGAACGTGGTGAACGTCTTGCTGAACTTGGTCTGGACCTCGCGGGCATCCTGCTCGACGCAGCCCGCGGCAAGGTTGACGTGCTTCAGCTTCATCGAGGCAATGGCGCTGTCCCGGGCGCCGGTGAGCAGCGTGAATGCGATGAGGGCACGGTCGCGGCGCTGGACGGCGCTCGCGGCCGGCATCATGGCGACGACGTGCTTCACCTGTTCCACGGTCGGCCCCGCCTGTTCGCGCCTCGCCGTCGCCACGCGCACGTCCTTTTCCGACAGGTTGAAATAATCCGCCTCGGAATACTGAAGACGAGACTTGTAGCCGGGCTGCCCGGCGAGCCAGTGGAAGAACCGCTTGACGTGCGCAAGCGTCGCATTCAGGGTCGCCTTGCTCAGCTTCTCGCCGGACCGCTGCCCCTTTTGCTCGGCCAGGTGCCTCTTGAACGCGATGGCCTGCTCGAAGTGGAACGCCTTGAAATCCCGGTGCCGGGTGTTCGCCTCGAAGCGCGCCAGCGCCTTTGCCACCGCGTCCACCGTCGGCTCGCTGTGGCGCTTGGCTTCCTTCAGATAGGCGAAGTAGCGGCGCTTGATCCGTTCGTTGTCCGGGTTGTGCGTTGTCATGGTCTGGTGCTCCCTATCCGAAGTTACTGTTTACGGAGGGCTCAGCGCTCTCGTCTATGTGTGGCAGTGCTTGCGGCAGCGTGATGTCCAGTTTCCCGCGAACCTGCCCAAGCCGGGCCAGACTGACGCGCCGGTACATCATCGCTTCGCACGCCGAACAGATACCGATCAGGTTTCCCAGGGTCGCGGTCACGGCCTGGTAGTCCGCCATGTCTCCAGCCGGCGCCCGCGGCGCGCGGCAGCGCAGGCAATACATTTCCCCCGGCTTGCAGGTGCGCTTGTTCTTCAACCGCCGCGCACGCAGGAAAGCAACCAGGTCGGGCCCGAGGATCAGCATCGGTCGCCGGTCATCGTTGGTCGGGAGTCCCCGCTTGACCCACTCCCGCACGGTGTTCCGGTGAACGCCGAACAGGCCCGCGACCTCTTCCACGGTGTAGTTCCGGTGGATCTTGGCGAGCCGCGGGTTCGGGTGGCGCTTACTCATGGATCTGCTCAGCCGCGCAACTCATTCGCCGCGACTGGCGCGGGCGTAGGCTTCGGCGTCGTCCGCACTGCGCTGACACTTTCACCTCTCGGCGCGCTGGAAACCGATGAAACCGGCGAAACCGATTCCACCTGCCAGGCTTCCGCCGAGCGGTTGCCGCTGGCGCGCACAAAACGCCGGCCATCGACGATACGGCCGGCGTGCCGCCTGATCCACCATCCCAGCCGGCGGCGGTTGATCTCGCCGCGTTCGTCGGCAATGTCGCGCAGCACTTCGCGCAGTTCCGCGTGCTCATCGCCGAATGCCGATACCCGGACGGCATCGCGCACCATCGCCGCCGTCCTGCCGAATGCCCCTTGCCAGCCACTCAGCAGGCGGCCCAGCGTTTCACGATCCGGGTCTTCGGCCATGGCCTCGAACACGGATTCCGTCGCGTCGGCGAGGCCCAGCCAGAGCAGCGGTTGGCGGCACAGGTCGGACCAGTCGCCGTAGCCCGCCATCGACTTGCAGTCGGCCTTGGGCCTGCCGGCCACGATCCACGCGCGCACGATGGTCAGCGCCGCCGCGACATAGCGCCCACGCTCGCGCAGCACCTCGCGCACCAGCTCGGGCCGCTTGAAACTGCGCGCTGCCGGGATCTCACAGCCGGGATCGAGGCGGATGGTGATGCAACGGCGGGTCATGTCCTGCACCGGCCCGACGTTGTTGCCGCTGGAAAGGAACACGGCACGGGTGCTGACGATTGCTGTCTTGGAGACGCCCAGGATGCGCCCGCTCATGTGCTCGGAAGTCAGCACGGTGCACAGGCTCTTGTGCGCGACCAGATCGCCGGTGAGATTGTCGAACTCGATCACCGCGGGCGCGCGCAACAACTCGGCAAGCAACAATTTCCGGCATTCCTCGTCGTCGGCTGGGAATGTTGTGGGCGTTCCCCGCTGTGGGGTGGCAAAGGCCGTGACCAGTTCGCACAGGTACGATTTGCCCGAACCCACCATGTGCGCCCGTGCATGGAACATCGGCGTGTGCGTGAGGCTCGGCCGGACGGCGGCGGTGAGCATCGCCGACAACGCAGCCGCCAGGTCGGTATCGCGGGCGAAGCTGAATTCCGTCAACAGGTCTTTCAGCAGCGCCAGTGCGGCTTCCGCGTGCGCTGGGGTCGGTTTTTCGGGGATCGAGAACTCGCGCGCATCGAACACCCCGAACATGCCCGTGGACGGGTCATATCCGGCCGCCGTCATCAGGCTGCCATCGGGGCGAAGATAGGGCTGCCGCGCCAGACCGCTCAGCACCTGCAGGTGGTGGTAACTGGTGGAATCGAACAGCACCGTCGCATGACGGGCCGGCGGATCGGTGCGCACCCAGTCGACGGAGCGGGCATCGAACCGCTCCCAGGTGGCGGCGCCCGCCAATGCCCGCACCAGGGCTGGCGCGCTGATGTCCTGCACGCGGGTCTCGCGGGTGCCGGGGTCGGTGACCACAGTCACGATCAGCCCGCCGCGTTGGTAGTGCCGCCGCGAGCTCGCCAGCTCGCGCTCGGCCGCATCCACCACGCGATGGATCTCCCCCGCCATGACGCGGATGGTGGGCTTCATGCGCGCGGCGTTGACCTCGATGTCCACGTAGCGCAGCAGGTCGCGCACATGCCGCTCGGCGCAGTGACCGTGCAGACACTTGAAGCCGCCTATGGGCCAGTTATCGTCGGGCTCGAAATAGGCCGTACCGCCGTTCACCTCGCCCGTGTGCTCCTTCAACCAGGGGCAAGTGATGTCGTGCTTGCCATCGCCCAGCGGCGCCTTGTACAGACCACGATCCCGCAATACGACCAGTACGCCGTTCTCCTCGGGGCGAGGTATCCAGACCGGGTCGCCATCCCCGGGCCGCCGCTGCGCGCTGCGCGTGCCCGGTCGCGCAGGTCGCCCGTTGGATGCCATCTCCAACTGAAGGCCATCGACGAGATCCTCGACCGAATAGCGCAAGTCGGACGACCACTCGACCATGCGGCACTGAAACGGCGGCATGTGCTTGCCATTCGCCGCGACAGGCAAGCGCGCCAGGCGCGCCCTCGGACCATTCGCGCCGGGGTCGCACAGCCCGGCGGCGACGATTGCGTTCATCAGGCGATCGGCGACACTACCGTCCGTCAGCGGTTCACCGAGCAGATACCCGGCTTGGTGATTGCCCGCCGATGTCTCCAGCAGCCACGACGGTGGCAACGTCAGCCGCTCCATGGCCACCTTGGTGCCAATGTCGTCCAGCATCACCGCGTACAGGGCCTGAAAGCGCGCCTTCTGCCGCCGGAAATGGCCTGCCTCGTCGGGCCTGAAGACCGCGAGACTGAAGTAATTGTTGGCGCTGGCCGGCAGGTTGGCGGACATCTCGGGTGTGCCCTGCCACGGCCTGCCGAACCAGACCTTGGCCGGTACGCTGGCGGGATTGCCCTCGAAGCTGACCACCACCGGGCGAGCGTCGGCCAGCTCGTCGCCGAACACGGCCAGCAGGAATCCACCGTTGCCGACCAGATCGGTTTCGCCGGTTGTGTCGGTTTCCACGCCGTCGGGCGGCAGAACTGTCTCGGGCGCGCTCATTACCGCACCCCCTACGACGCAGCTTTGCGCGCCGCTTCCAGCTTGACCACCAGCGCGCGGATTTCTTCGTCGGTCTTGCCGGCGATGCGCGCCGCGTTCAGGGCCGCCACCTCATGCGCGGGCCAGCCAACGCAGCGCGGTCCCAGGCTCACCTGCTTGGTCCACAAGCCTTGTGCGATGCGAAGGTAGATCGTGGAACGGGAATAACCTGATTCAGACTTTGCGGCGGGAAGTCTCAGTATCTTGTGCGCCATGTTCAAACCTCTTTGTGTGAAAGTGAATCTCACGGAATTTTTCTAGATCGAGAGGTTTCATTGATCCCTGTGAAGAGCAGAAAAATGCGCGACGCAAGCGCCTGTGGACAAAGGATTTCCCCGAAAAACGGGGTGTGGATTTTTCACACCCCCATGCGCAGCAACATGAGAACCCCACTCGGATGCGCAGGCTTCGACCTGCGGCGCGACCGCCGGTTTATGCGGTGGATTTCTGGAAGAGCGCGGGAATGCTGGTGACCGCGATTTGCTTCTCGCTGGGCCGTAGGCGAATGGCGTAGAGCCGCTGCCCATCCACGCTCTTGTGGACGTTGGTGAAGAGTTGTTTCAGGTTTTTTTCCTTCCCGATCTGCCGGACGAATTCGCCCCACATCTTCTGGACCCGATACGCCGGCTTATCCTTGTCTTTTCCGGAGAACTTCAGGTAGCCGTCGTTGCTCCACTTCAGAAGTTCCTGGGAAGCTTCTTCTTCCGTCACCACTGTGATGCGTTCGCCCGCAAAGTCATGGGCGCGACTCGACCTGAAGAGAAGCGAAGCAAAAAAGAGTTCCCGCGAGCCGAGCTTCTTATTGACACCCTCGAAGCGCTCGCTGCCGACGATGCGCGCCAGCAGCCCGCGATTGGTCTCGCCATCCTTGATCTCATCGAGCACGAGCACGGGCGCGAGAGACGGCTCCGCATATCTTGCGGGCCGCTTGTACTCATCCGGCAACGCCAGAATCAGCAGGCAGGTGCTCGGGACCCTTCCGTTGCTGATGTCCTGGGCGTGATCCTGGATTCCCTTGGCGACGACATCGCACACTTCCGCCGCGTGGCGCTTGTACAGATCGAGGATTCGGCTGGCGGCGTCATCCACCTTCATTCCCCGGATGTGCCGCGTGACGCGATGCACCTCTCCGAACTCCGTGAAGAACGTCGCATCGGCCATGTTCTTCACGCGCCTTGCCGTGCCGACATAAGACTCGAGCATCGTGCGGCTTTCGCCCGCTGCGCGCTCGCCCCGCAGCAGATCCACGTCGTACATTTCCTCGGGGTCTTCCGAATCGGGGCAGCCGGCCGATAGCGTCGCGAAGCGCCGGTCGATGCACTGCGAGCAGACGCCGCAGTGCGTCTTCAGCGTGGTCATTTCCCATACGTGGGTGCAGCTCACCGTATGCTTGATGAGGTCGCCACACCCTGCGTCCCGGATCGACCGCAAAACCTGCGTCTTGGTCATCCAGGAAAATGGATGTTGGCGCGCGATGGAAATTGACCATTTGAACGGGGTACTGCGCGTTCAAAATTGACCAGGGTGTTCAACCTATCCTGCCTAATTTTTAGGCAGGGGC
>SBAS01000098.1 GCA_005240145.1 Nitrosomonadales bacterium
CACCGCAGCGGGCGCAGGACCACCGACTGGCCGATGATCGGCTCGAACGATTCGGTAGGGTCTTCCGGTGTCAGAACTTGATCTTGCCGGTCAGGATGTCCTTCCACATCACCCAGTCGCCCAGGAGGCTCCAGCGCGGATAGGTGAAGGTGGCGGGGCGGTTGTGCTCGAAGAAGAAATGCCCCACCCAGGCCCACGCATAGCCCTGCACGATGCCCACCAGCAGCCACCAGAAGTTCAGCGTGGCGAAGGCATGCAGCAGGCAGATGAGGCCGATGCTGGTGCCGGTGAAGTGAAGCCTGCGGGTGCGGTTGGCATGCTCGCCGAGGTAGAAAGGATAGAACTCCTGGAAGGTTTTCATGTTCACATGTTCGGATAGTTGGGACCGCCGCCGCCTTCCGGCGTGACCCACACGATGTTCTGCGTCGGATCCTTGATGTCACAGGTTTTGCAGTGCACGCAGTTCTGCGCGTTGATTTGAAGTGTGGGATTTGAATCTGTGTTGATAAATTCATAAACCCCGGCGGGGCAATAGCGCTGCTCCGGACCGGCGTATTGCGCCAGATTGACGCTGACCGGCACCGACGCGTCCTTCAGCGTCAGGTGCACCGGCTGGTCCTCGCCGTGGTTAGTGCCGGAGAAGGAGACGCTGGTGAGCCGGTCGAAGCTGACCACGCCGTCGGGTTTTGGATATCTGATTTCTTTTACTTCAGTCTTCTTGCTTAACGTTGCGTGATCGGCATGGTCGTGGTGGAGTGTCCACGGCGCCTTGCCGCCGAACACGATCTGGTCGATGCCGACCATCAGCGAGCCGGTGTACAGGCCCTTGGACATCCAGGGCTTGAAATTGCGCGCCCGGTACAACTCGTCGAACAGCCAGCTCTGCCTGAACGTTTCCGGGTAGGCGGCGAGCGCGTCGGCAGCCCGCCCGGCCGCCAGCGCGGCGCCGGCCGCTTCGGCCGCGAGCATGCCGGATTTGATCGCGCAATGGCTGCCCTTGATGCGCGAGGCGTTGAGAAAGCCCGCATCGTCGCCGATCAGGCAACCGCCGGGGAACACGAGTTCGGGCAGCGATTGCAGTCCGCCCGCCGCTATCGCCCTGGCCCCGTACGCGACGCGCTTGCCTCCTTCGAGGAAGCTGCGGATCGCCGGGTGGGTTTTGTAGCGCTGGAACTCCTCATAGGGGTTGAGGTAGGGATTGGCATAGCCGAGCCCGACGACGAATCCGACCGCCGCCTGGTTGTTCTCGAGGTGATACAGAAACGAGCCGCCGTAGGTGTCGTTGCCGAGCGGCCAGCCCGCAGTGTGCACGACCAGGCCCGGCTGGTGTTTTCCGGGCGCCAGATCCCAGAGTTCCTTCAGGCCGATGCCATAGACCTGGGGATCGCAGCCGCGGCGCAGATCGTATTTCGCTTCGAGCTGCTTGCCGAGGTTGCCGCGGCAGCCTTCGGCGAAAAAGGTGTACTTCGCGTGCAATTCGATGCCGGGCTGATAGGCGCTGGTTTGCTCGCCCTTGCGACTCACGCCCATGTCGCCGGTGGCCACGCCCTTGACCGCGCCCTGGTCATCGTAGAGGACCTCGGCGGCGGCGAAGCCGGGAAAGATCTCGACGCCCAGCGCCTCGGCCTGCTGGCCCAGCCAGCGCGCCACGTTGCCCAGGCTGATGACGTAGTTGCCGTGATTGGTGAAGCAGGCGGGCAGCAGGAAGTTGGGTGTCCTGAAGGATTTTTCTTCCGACAGGAACAGGAACCTGTCTTCAGACACAGGAACATTCAGCGGCGCGCCTTTCTCCTTCCAGTCGGGGAACAGCTCCGCGATCGCGCGCGGGTCCATGACGGCGCCGGAGAGGATGTGGGCACCGATCTCGGAACCCTTCTCGATCAGGCAGACCGAATGATCCGGGGAGAGTTGCTTGAGGCGGATCGCCGCGGCAAGGCCCGCCGGGCCGCCGCCGACCACCACGACGTCGTACGCCATCGATTCGCGAGCCATGGGGAGATTATAGAATGCAGGTTGGAGGCCCTACCTTTATGAAAAAAACCTATTCGAACGCGACCACCGCGCTGCAGGGACTTCTCCATGACAACATGACGATTGCGGCGGGCGGTTTCGGCCTCTGCGGCATTCCCGAAAACCTCATCCAGGCGCTGGTGGAAAGCGGCGTCAAGGGGCTCACCATCGTCGGCAACAACGCCGGCGTGGACGATTTCGGCATGGGCCTGCTGCTGAAGAGCCGCCAGGTGAAGAAGGTGATCGCCTCGTACGTCGGCGAAAACAAGGAATTCGAGCGGCAGGTGCTGGCCGGGGAACTGGAACTGCAGCTCACGCCGCAGGGCACTCTGGCCGAGAAGCTGCGCGCGGGCGGCGCCGGCATACCGGGCTTTTATACGCGCACCGCAGCGGGGACAAAGCTTGCCGAGGGCAAGGAAACCAAGACCTTCGAGGGCAAGGAGTACGTGCTGGAGGAGGCGATCCGTTCCGACCTGTCCATCGTCAAGGCATGGAAGGGCGACCGGTCCGGCAACCTGGTCTACCGCAAGACGGCGCGCAACTTCAATCCCATGATCGCGACCTGCGGCAAGGTCACGGTGGCTGAAGTCGAGCAGCTGGTCGACGTGGGCGGCCTGGATCCGGAGCAGGTGCACACGCCCGGGGTCTATGTAAAGCGCATCCTGCAGGGAGTGCGCTATGAAAAGCGCATCGAGTTCCGCACTGTGAGCGGTGCCGCCGCCTCGAAGAAGGAGTCGCCTGTGCGGGCCTTGATGGCGCAGCGCGCGGCGAAGGAACTGCAGGACGGCTACTACGTGAACCTGGGCATCGGCATCCCGACCCTGGTCGCGAACTACATCCCGAAAGGGATCAACGTGACCCTGCAGTCGGAGAACGGCCTGCTCGGCATCGGTCCATTCCCGGCGGAGGACCAGGTGGACCCGGACCTCATCAACGCGGGCAAGCAGACCATCACCACGATTGCGGGCAGCAGCTTCTTCTCCAGCTCCGATTCATTCGCCATGATCCGCGGCGGACATGTCGACCTTTCGATCCTGGGTGGACTGGAAGTGGCGGAGAACGGCGACCTGGCCAACTGGATGGTGCCGGGCGCGATGGTGAAGGGGCCCGGCGGCGCCATGGACCTGGTGGCCGGTGTCCGGCGCGTCATCGTGCTGATGGAACACAACGCCAGGGACGGCAGCCCGAAGATCCTGAAGAGCTGCAAGCTGCCGATCACGGGCAAGGGCGTGGTCAACATGGTGATCACGGACCTGTGCGTGTTCGAAGTTCTGACGTCGGGCGGCCTGGCGCTGAAGGAGATGCATCCCGGCGTGACGCTCGAGCAGGTGCGCGCCAGGACCGGCTGCGAGTTCAAGCTAGCTTTGTCGCCGTAAGACACCGCCTGCGCGGCCGCGATTTGTGGCGAGGGGCCGGTTCCTGTAGACTCCCGCTTTCACGCTGAGCTTGGCGTACATGACCAAGTACGTGTTCGTTACCGGTGGTGTCGTTTCCAGTCTTGGAAAGGGTATCGCCGCCGCTTCTCTAGCCGCGATCCTCGAATCGCGGGGCATCCGGGTCACCAACATCAAGCTGGATCCCTATATAAACGTGGATCCCGGCACCATGTCGCCGTTCCAGCATGGCGAGGTTTTCGTTACCGATGACGGCGCCGAGACCGACCTGGACCTCGGCCACTACGAGCGCTTCCAGTCCTCCAAGATGCGCCGCTGGAACAACTTCACCACCGGCCAGGTCTACGAGTCGGTGATCAAGAAGGAACGCCGCGGCGACTACCTCGGCGGCACGGTGCAGGTGATCCCGCACATCACCGACGAGATCAAGCTCAATATCAAGCGCGGGGCAGGGGACGCCGATGTCGCCATCGTCGAAGTCGGCGGCACGGTCGGCGACATCGAGTCGCTGCCCTTCCTCGAAGCGATCCGGCAGATGGGCCTGGAACTCGGGCGCAGCAACGTGTGCTACATCCATCTGACCCTGGTGCCGTACATCGCCTCGGCCAGGGAGATCAAGACCAAGCCCACCCAGCACTCGGTCAAGGAACTGCGCGAGATCGGTATCCAGGCCGACGTGGTGCTGTGCCGCGCCGACCGTCCGCTGCCCGAAGATGACCGGCGCAAGATCGCCCTGTTCTGCAACGTGCAGAAGGAGGCCGTGATTTCGGCCTGGGATGTGGATTCGATCTACAAGATCCCGATGATGCTGCATAACCAGATGCTCGACGAGATCGTCTGCCACAAGCTGCAGATCCTGGCGAAGGCCGCGGACCTGTCGGCGTGGAAGAACCTGGTCCACTCGCTCGAGCATCCGGAGCACGAAGTCGATATCGCCTTCGTCGGCAAGTACGTCGACCTGCAGGACTCGTACAAGTCTCTCAACGAGGCGCTCGTGCATGCGGGGATCCATACGCACAGCCGGGTGCGGATCCACTACGTGGACTCGGAGGAGATCGAGGCCAACGGCATCGGCAGCCTCGAGAAAATGGACGCCATCCTGGTGCCGGGCGGCTTCGGCAAGAGGGGGACGGAAGGCAAGATCGCGGCTATCCGTTTTGCCCGGGAGAAGGGCATTCCCTACCTCGGCATCTGCCTGGGGATGCAGCTGGCGACGATCGAGTACGCGCGCAATGTCTGCGGGCTGGCCGATGCCAACAGCACCGAGTTCGACCCGGAAACGCCGCATCCCGTGGTGGCGCTCATCACGGAATGGCTGGACCGCACCGGACGCATCGAGCACCGCGATGCATCCTCGAATCTGGGCGGCAGCATGCGCCTCGGTGCGCAGAAGTGTCCGGTCGAGCCCGAAACCCTGGCATTCAGGATCTATGGCGCCGAGGTGAACGAGCGGCATCGCCACCGCTACGAGGTGAACAATGTCTACGTGCCGCAGCTCGAGGCGAAGGGCTACCGCGTGACGGCGCGCACGCCGAGCGAGAACCTGCCGGAGATGATGGAACTGCCGGGCCACCCGTTCTTCTTCGGCGTGCAGTTCCACCCCGAGTTCACTTCGACGCCGCGTGGCGGGCATCCGCTGTTCAAGGCCTTCGTCGATGCAGCCATCAAATTCCGTTCGGCGGCGAAGCGCGCTTCGCCCGACGGCAAGCTTTCCGTCGTCGCCGCATGAAGCTTTGCGGCTTCGAGGCCGGCCTCGACAGGCCGTTGTTCCTCATTGCCGGTCCGGACACCCTGGAGAGCGAGCAGCTCTGCGTCGACATCGCCGGCCGGCTCAAGGAATGGACCGGCAAGCTGAAGATGGCCTACATCTTCAAGGGCTCCTTCGACAAGGCCAATCGCACCTCGGGACAGAGCTATCGCGGGCCCGGCATGGACGAGGGCCTGAGAATTCTTTCATCCGTGCAGAAGAAAATCGGCGTTCCCGTGCTGACCGACGTCCACGAAGATACGCCGCTGACGGAGGTGGCTTCGGTGGTGGACGTGCTGCAGACGCCGGCCTTCCTCTGCCGGCAGACCAACTTCATCCGCAACGTTGCCAGGCAGGGCAAACCCATGAACGTGAAGAAGGGCCAGTTCCTTTCGCCGTGGGAAATGAAGCAGGTAGTGGAGAAGGCGCGCGGCACCGGCAACCAGCAGGTCATGGTCTGCGAGCGCGGCTTCAGCTTCGGCTACAACAATCTCGTGGTGGACATGCGTGGCCTCGCGGCGATGCGCGATACCGGCTGCCCGGTGGTGTTCGACGCGACGCATTCGGTGCAGCTGCCCGGCGGGCAGGGCACGGCGAGCGGCGGCCAGCGGGAGCACATTCCGGTGCTGGCGCGCGCGGCGGTGGCGGCCGGTGTGTCGGGGGTCTTCATGGAAACGCACCCGACGCCGGACGAGGCACTGTGCGACGGGCCGAACTCCTTCCCGCTCGCATTGATGGGCGAATTGCTGGAGACGCTGGCCGAACTTGACCGTGTCGCGAAGAAAAACGGATTCATCGAAAACAAGGTGAAAAGCGCATGAGTTCCATTGTCGACATCGTTGCAAGAGAGATCCTCGATTCCAGGGGCAACCCGACCGTCGAAGCGGACGTGCTGCTCGAATCCGGCGCCATGGGGCGCGCCGCGGTGCCCTCGGGCGCCTCGACCGGCAGCCGCGAGGCGATCGAGCTGCGCGACGGTGACGCCAGGCGCTACGGCGGCAAAGGCGTGCTCAAGGCCGTGGAGGCGGTCAACACCGAGATATCGGAGGCGATCGTCGGCCTGGATGCTTCCGAGCAAGCGTTCATCGACAAGACGCTCATCGACCTCGACGGCACCGAGAACAAGTCGCGCCTGGGCGCCAATGCGATCCTCGCGGTGTCGATGGCGGCGGCCAAGGCAGCGGCCGAGGAATCCGGGCTGCCGCTGTACCGCTATTTCGGCGGCGCGGGCCCGATGCAGATGCCGGTGCCGCTCATGAACGTGGTCAATGGCGGCGCGCACGCGAACAACAACCTCGACATGCAGGAGTTCATGATCGTGCCGGTCGGGATGGCCTCGTTCAAGGAGGCGTTGCGTTGCGGAGCTGAAGTTTTTGCTTCTTTAAAACAAATTATCAATTCAAAAGGAATGCCCACATCCGTCGGCGACGAAGGCGGATTTGCGCCCAACCTGCCGACCCACGCCGCGGCCATCGACTTGATCCTGGAAGCGGTGGACACGGCGGGCTATACGGCCGGGCAGGATGTGCTGCTCGCGCTGGACTGCGCGGCCTCGGAATTCTTCAAGGACGGCAAGTACGTCCTCGCATCCGAGAACCTCAGCCTGACTTCGCAGGAATTCACCGATTACCTCGCCAACCTGGCCGACAAGTATCCGATCGTATCGATCGAGGACGGCATGGGGGAGTCGGACTGGGCGGGCTGGAAGCTGCTCACGGCGCGGCTGGGCAGGAAAGTGCAGATCGTCGGTGACGATGTTTTCGTCACCAGCACCAAACTGCTGCGCGAAGGCGTGCGGCAGGGCGCGGCGAACGCGATCCTGGTCAAGGTGAACCAGATCGGCACCGTCTCGGAGACCTTCGCCGCGATCGAACTCGCCAAGCGCTCGGGCTACGGTACGGTCATCTCCCACCGCTCGGGCGAAACCGAGGACACCACCATCGCCGACATCGCGGTGGGCGCCCACGCGCTGCAGATCAAGACCGGCTCGCTGTCGCGCTCGGATCGCACCTCGAAATACAACCAGCTGCTGCGCATCGAGGAAGACCTCGGCGATTCGGTCAGTTATCCCGGGCGGGAGGCGTTCCTGCAGCTCAGATGAAAATCCTCGCGCTTGCCCTCGGCCTGCTGATCGTCGCCATCCAGTATCCGCTCTGGCTGGGCAAGGGCGGCTGGCTGCGCGTCTGGGACGTGTCGCGGCAGGTGGATGCGCAGCACGCCAAGAGCGCGCGCCTCGAGACCCGGAACAACGCGCTCGCCGCCGAGGTGAAGGACCTCAAGCAGGGCCATGACGCGATCGAGGAGCGGGCCCGCTACGAGCTGGGCATGGTCAAGAACGACGAGGTGTTCTTCCAGGTTTCCGACGGCGCAAGGCGCGAGTGAAGAGCCGAAATCAGGGACAGACCCCGATTTCCGGACGGCCAAGCGCTAGATCTGTGTCCAAAGGGGGAAATCAGGGTCTGTCCCTGATTTCGGACAGGCGCATCGCGTTTCGCAACGCGTCGCTGTTCGACAGCCGCAAGGGCGTGATGCGACGCGACGCCACGGTCGTCGTCGAAGGCGGGCGCATCGCGCAGGTCGTCTTCCGGCAGAAGACGAAAATCGCCGATGCGCGGGTCTACGATCTGAAGGGCAAGGCCCTGCTGCCCGGCCTGATCGACTGCCATGTGCACGTGACGGCGGTGGACTACGACGTGCTGCGCCTCTCGATGCAGCCGCCGTCGCTGATCACGGCGCTGGCGAAGGACGTCCTTGAAGGCATGCTGCTGCGCGGCTTCACCACCGTGCGGGACGCAGCCGGCGCCGATTTCGGCCTCGCCGAAGCCATCGAACGGCGCGTCTTCAAGGGGCCGCGGCTGTTCATTTCCGGCTGGCCGCTGACACAGACCGGCGGCCACGGCGACGCGCGGCCAAAGGGTGCGCGCAGCATGATCTGCACCTGCGCCGGGCTGGGCCTTTTCGGCGCCGTCGCCGATGGCGTCGCAGAGGTGCGGCGCGCGGCGCGCGAGCAACTGCGCAACGGCGCCAACCAGATCAAAGTGATGGCCGGCGGCGGGGTGATAAGCCCGACCGATCCGATCGAGGGCACGCAGTATTCCATCGACGAGTTGCGCGCGATTTGCGAAGAGGCCGAGGCGGCCAACACCTACGTCATGGCGCACGCGTACTCGCCGCGCTCCATCGAGCGCGCGGTGCGCGCCGGGGTGCGCTCCATCGAGCACGGCAACCTGCTGGACGAAAAATCGGCCCGCACGATGAAGGAATGCGGCGCTTACCTGGTGCCGACCCTCGCGACCTATACCGTGATGAATGACGAAGCAGTGGGGCTGAATCTGCCAGCAAGCGGACTCGAGAAACTGGCAAAGGTAAGGCGGCAGGGCATCGACGCCATCCGCATCGCCAAGGCCGCCGGCGTGCCGATCGCGTTCGGCACCGACCTGCTCGGGCACATGCACGCGCGCCAGTCGGCGGAGTTCGGCTTGCGGCTGCCGGCCATGACGCCGGCCGAGATCCTGCAAAGCGCGACCAGCGTCGCGGCTCGGCTGCTAGGTCAGGAGGGAAAACTCGGCGTCATCGCGCCGGGCGCGGCGGCCGACCTGCTGGTCGTTGCGGGAGATCCGACCCAAAGCCTCGCCCCGCTGCAGACCCCGGAGAAGGGCCTGCTCGCGCTGATGAAAGCGGGACGCTTTTACAAGAACCTGCTCTGAAGCCGCCCGTTCAGGTACCGCCTCCCACGCGGGTGAAGCGGGACTGGTGGCGGTCGTCGGCGCTGTGCACGGCGGTGACCCCCTTCTTCATCGCCCAGGGCCGCAGCTGGTGGTGCAGGGGTAGGTAATAAGCCTCGTCACGGGTTTTCTCGAGGGCTTCCTTCAGCAACGCGTCGCGCGCCTTGGTGTCGGTAGCGATCTTGATCGCGCCGATGGTGTTATCCAGCTTGAGGTCGCTGATCCGGCCCTGGTTGAAATTGCCGTCGGGCCCGGTCTGCTTCGTGTGCACCAGCGACTGCAGGGTATAGAGCGCATCGAAGGTCGCGACGCCCCAACCGAGCAGGTAGGCGCTCGAATCCAGGTTGAGAATCTTCTGGATGAAGGGCGTAAACGGGATGGAATTCAGCTTGGCCCGTATCCCGGCCTTGGCCCACATCCCGACCAGCGCCTGGCAGATGCGCTCATCATTGACGTAGCGGTTGTTCGGGCAATCGAGCGTGAACTCGAAGCCGTTCGGATAACCCGCTTCGGCGAGCAGTTTCTTCGCGCCGTCGACGTTGAGCTTGGGCACGATGTCGAGCTGCTTGGAGTAGCCATGCACGCCCGGCGCCACCATGATCCCCGCCGGGATCGACAGGCCACGCATGGTGACTCGCTTGATCGCTTCGCGGTCGATGGACATGTTCAGCGCCCGGCGCACGCGCACGTCCTGGAACGGGTTCTTGCCCTTCACGTCGGAGTATTTGAGTTCCTTGTTGTGCTGGTCCATGCCGATGAAGATGGTGCGCACTTCGTGGCCGTCGAGCACCTTCAGCTTGGATTCCTTGCGCAGGCGCTCCACGTCCTGCACCGGCAGATCGGTCACCAGGTCGACGTCCCCGGAGATGAGCGCCGCCACCCGGGTGGAATCCGACTTCACCGGGTTGTAGGTCACCGCAGTGGCGTTGCCGTCCAGCTTCCCCCACCAGCCCTTGAAGGCCTCCATGCCGATGTCCCTGTCGGGCGCCCAGCCCTTGATCATGTAGGGACCGGTGCCGTTGGTGTTGCGCGAGGCGAAGGTCTCCTGCTTGGCTTTGAAATCCTGCACGTTCTGCGAATTGTTCTTTTCCGACCAGGACTTGCTCATGATGCGAAAGTCGACGATGTTGCGCAGCAGAACGGGAACCGGGCCGTTGAGAATGAAGTCGACCGTAAAATCGTCTATCTTTTTCACTTCCTTGACGCCGGTGACGTAGATCTGCATCGTGCCCTGCGGCTGCTGGATGCGCCCGTAGGAAAACACCACGTCATCCGCGGTGAACGGGCTGCCGTCGTGGAACTTGACGTTCTTGCGCAGATTGAAGCGGTAGTGCGTATCCGACATCTGCTTCCACGAGCTCGCCAGGGCGGGCTCGATCTTGTAGTCCTTCGTGTAGCGGGTGAGTCCTTCATAGGCGTGCTGCAGGATCGAGTTGGTCGTGGCGTGGTTCTGCGAATGTACGTCCAGCGTCAGGATGTCGTTCTGCGCCCCCCATTTGAGCGGTTCTGCCTGCGCGGAAGCGGTGGCTAGGGCCGCGGCGGCCGCGACCAGGAAATGATTGATTCGCATGGGTTCCTCTCCTTTGGAGAGTCTATAATACACAAGCTCCGGGGAGCCCGCCCATGAAACTGACCCAATCCCAGCTCGAGACCTTCGACCGCGACGGGTACCTGTTTTTCCCCTCCCTGTTCCGGCCCGAGGAAATCAAGGTCCTGCTGGACGAGGTCCCCGCCCTGTACGCCCAGCGCCGGCCCGAGAACGTGCGCGAGAAGACCGGCGACGTGGTGCGCACCAATTTCGCCGCCCACCTCTACAGCGCGTCCTTTGCCCGGCTCGCCCGGCACCCGCGCATGGTCGAGCCGGTGACCCAGGTCTTCGGCGAAGACGTTTACATGCACCAGTTCAAGATCAACGGCAAGCAGGCCTTCGACGGCGATGTCTGGCAGTGGCACCAGGACTACGGTACCTGGAGCAACGACGACCACATGCCCGAGGCGCGAGCCATGAACGTGGCGATTTTCCTCGACGAGGTCAACGAGTTCAACGGCCCGCTCATGTTCATCCCGGGGAGCCACAAGCTCGGCGTGCTGGAAGCGCGGCACGACACCAGCACCACCAGTTATCCGCTCTGGACTATCAACAATGAAGTGATCGGAAAACTGGTGGCGCGCGGCGGGATCGTGGCGCCCAAGGGGCCCGCGGGCTCGATGATCCTGTTTCACGGCTGCCTGGTGCACGCTTCGAGCTCCAACCTGTCGCCCTGGAACCGGGTCAGCGTCTACCTGTCGCTGTGCGCGGTCTCGAACCACATCCGGCGCTTCAAGCGCCCGGACTACATTGCGCATCGCGATTTCACGCCGATCCAGTGCCTGCCGGACGATTGCCTGCTGAAGGAATACGAGGTCTCATTGCCCTGGAAGGACCGGTTCGTTGAACCTGTACGCCAAGCTTCTTGATCGGGAAAAACAAGGCAAGCCTCTCCGCGTCGGCCTGATCGGCGCGGGAAAGTTCGCGGCGATGTACCTGGCGCAAGTGCCGCGTACGCCGGGCGTTCACCTGGTTGCCATCGCGGACCTTTCGCCTGCGAACGCCAGAGCCAACCTGGAGCGGGTCGGCTGGAGCGCGGAGTCGTTCGCGCGCACCTCGATCTCCGACGACTGGCAAAAGCTCGTTTCGAATCCTGAAATCGACATCGTCATCGAGGCGACCGGCAATCCGGTCGCGGCGGTCGAGCACATACTTGCGGCATTCAAGCACGGCAAGCACGTCATCAATGTCACCGTCGAGTCGGACGCGTTCTGCGGTCCAGTGCTGGCGCAGAAAGCGCGCGCGGCCGGCGTGGTCTACAGCCTCGCCTACGGCGACCAGCCGGCGATCATCTGCGACCTGGTGGACTGGGCGCGCGCGGCCGGATTTCCCGTGGTCGCGGCCGGCCGCGGCCACAAGTGGCTGCCGCACTATGCGCAATCCACGCCCGAAACCGTCTGGGGCTACTACGGCCTGACGCCCGAGCAGGCGAAGCTGGGCGGGCTGAACCCCAAGATGTTCAATTCCTTCCTCGATGGCTCGAAGCCGGCCATCGAATCGAGCGCGGTCTGCAATGCGACTGGCCTGACGCCGGCGCCGAATGGTCTGGATTTTCCTTCTTGTTCGATTGAAAATCTTCCGGGCCTGATGAAACCGAAGGACGAAGGCGGAGTGCTGCACCACAAAGGGCAGGTCGAGGTCGTGTCTTCGCTCGAGCGTGACGGCACGGTTATCCCCTACGACATCCGCTTTGGCGTCTGGGTAGTGTTCGAGGGCGAGAGCGAGTACATCCGTCGCTGCTTTTCCGAGTACGGCGTGAAGACCGACGCCTCGGGCCGCTACGCCTGCATGTACAAGCGCTGGCACTTGATCGGGCTCGAGGTCGGCATTTCGGTCGCCTCGGTGGGATTGCGTGGCGAAGCGACCGGCTGCGCGACGGGGTGGCGCGCGGACGCCGTGGCCACCGCGAAGAAAGACCTCAAGCCCGGCGAGATTCTGGACGGCGAGGGCGGCTATACGGTGGTTGGCAAGCTGATGCCTGCGCAAGCGTCACTCGGGCAGGGTTGCCTGCCGCTCGGTCTGGCGCATGGCTGGAAGATGCTGCGGCCGGTGGGCGCCGGCCAGCCCCTCAAGTGGAGCGACGTGGCTTTCGACGCGAACCTGCCCGCCGTGAAGCTGCGCCGCGAGATGGAGGCTTCAGCTTCTTCAGGTAATGATAAATCTCGGTATGGTCAGCCCCGGTGGGCAGCCGGCTGAGCGAAGTCTTCCAGAGCTTAGCGGTAGTTTCGAGGTAGGGCGCTTTCACGCGCACGCTGCGCGCGATGTCTTTTGCGATTCCGACGTCCTTGGTCATGAGGGCATGCGAGAAGCCGGAGGCAAATGCCTTTGTGAATACCTGCTGGGGAATCTTGCGCTCGGTGGTGCTGTTCTTGCCGGTGGAGGCGTTGATCGCATCGATCAGGGTTTTCGGGTCCAGGCCGAACTTCTCGCCAATCAGGAGCGCTTCCATGCCTGCGGCGGTGCCTGCCGCGCCCAGGTAGTTGTTCAGCGCCTTGGTGGCGTGGCCGGAACCCAGCCCGCCGGTGTGGAATATCTCGGTGCCCATCGCCAGGAGCACCGGCCTCGCACGCTTGAGCAGCGTCGCGTCGCCGCCCACCATCAGGGCGAGCGTGCCGTCGGCCGCTTTCGCTTTTGCGCCCGACACGGGGCTGTCGAGCATGTGGATGCCTTTTTTCTTCAGCAAGGCGCCCAGTTCGCGTGTCGTGCCCGGATCCGATGAACTCATGTCTATGACGATCGAACCCGGCACCAGGCCGGGCAGGGCGGCAAGTACGGCCTTGCGCACCGCCTTGCCGTCCGGCACCATCGTGATCAGGACCTGGGCGCCCTTCGCCGCGTCCCGCGCGGAGCGGCGATTGCCGCTGCCGTTGATGTCGAAAGACTGGACCGCGTGGCCTGCCTTCTCCAGGTTTGCGGCCATCAGGCGTCCCATCAGCCCGAGACCGATGAATCCAACTTTCATACGCCCCGCTCCTTGAACACTTCCTTGGCGCAGCGGAAGCTCACCACCGCGGCGGGCACGCCGCAGTAGATCGCCACCTGCAGGAACACTTCGCGGATCTGTTCCTTGGTAAGGCCGTTGTTGAGCGCGCCGTTGATGTGCAGCTTGAGCTCGTGCTCCTTGCCCAGCGCCGAGAGCATGGCGAGATTGAGCATCGAGCGCGTCTGGCGCGGCAGGCCGGGCCGGTTCCAGACGTCATTCCAGCAGTAAGTGTTGAGCATTTCGGTGAACGGGCGGTTGAAGTCGTCCACCGCGGCCATCGCCTTGTCAACGTACTCGGCGCCCAGCACCTCGCGGCGCGTCTTCAGGCCGGCTTCGGCACGTTCCTTGTGATTGCGTTTGTCCATGCAGGTCCTTTCGTTTAGACGAGATCTTCGTAGCGGATACCGGCACGCCGGAGCAGGCCGTCGAAGGCCATGCCGCCCGGCCTCGAGCCGGAACGGAACGGCAGCGTGCGCGCCGGCGTTTCGTCCAGCACCCTCTGCGTGATCGGCAGGTTTTCGCCGGCCATGGCGTCGGTCGCCGCCTGGATCTCGCAGGCGCGCTGCAGCGTCCAGTAGGTGGTGAATGCTTCCGGAATGCCGGGGCAGGCGACAAGCAGGCCGTGGTTGCGCAGGATCAGAACCGATTTCCGGCCCAGACTCGCGACCAGGCGCGGCTGCTCCCCGGTATCGGTGGTGACGCCTTCGAACTCGTGGTACGCGACCTCGCCGTGCAGGATGGCGCTGTAGAAATTGTCGTAGCGCAGGCCATCTTTCTTGCTGGCAACTGCACTGCCCGCGGTCGAATGGGTGTGGATGATGCAACTCACGTCGTGCCGCGCCTCGTGGATTGCGCTGTGGATCACGAAGCCGGCAAGGTTGACGGGATACTTCGACCCGTCCACCGCCTTGCCCTCGAGGTTTACCTTCACCAGGTTCGAGGCCGTGACCTCGTTGTACCAGAGGCCGTATGGGTTGATCAGGTAGTGCGGCTCCGGGCCAGGGACCTTCGCCGTGATGTGGTTGAAGATGAGTTCCGTCCACCCCAGCCAGTCGAAGGCACGGTAGCAGGCCGCCAGTTCGAGGCGCGTCGTCCACTCACCGGAAGGCATGCCGGCGGGCTTGAGGCGCAGTACTTTTTCGCTCAGGTCCATCGCCCATTCTCCGCAAATAGAGTCAAAAAAAAGCGCGAACCTTGCAGTTCGCGCTTTTTACGTTACCACGGCAGAAACGCTACTTGCCCATGATTTCGCCGAAGCGAACCCAGTCCGTGCCGTTGAAGCGCGCCAGCTGCACCGATTCGATCGGCGCGAAGTCGCTTGCGCTGGTATTGATCTTGATGCCCGGCAGGAGGCCCGGAACAACGAAACCCTTGAGACTCGCGGCCTGCTTCATGACATTCGCGCGCGTCAGGTCGTTGCCGGACTGCTTGAGTACTTGCACCAGCGTCTGCGCCACGTTCCAGCCGTAGAAGTTTTCGGTGGCGAGCAGGCTGCCATCGGGGTAGTACTTCTTCATGAACGCGGTCCACTCAACGACTGCCGGATCATTCGCCCATGCCTTGTCGTTCTGGTCCTTCAGGTACAGGGTGGTGATCAGGCCGACCGACTTGTCCAGGCCCGCGGGCTTGAGCGTGGAGCCGATCGAACCCGAAACGTTGTTCAGGTAATGCACCGGTTTCCAGCCGCTGTCCCAGGCCCTGCGGATCGCCTGCGCCGCGAATTTCGGGATCGTGATATTGAAGAAAGTGTCCGCCCCCGAAGCCTGCAGCTGCGCCATCTGTGAGTCCACGGTTGGATCGCTGACCTCGTAGGAGGCCTCCTTCACGATCATCGTCTTGGCCTTCGCGCCGAGACCGTCCTTGAAGCCCTGCAGGTAGTCCTTGCCGTAATCGTCGTTCTGGTAGAGCACGGCGATCTTGGCGTTGGGTTTTTCCTTCAGGATGTGCTGCGCGTAGATCTTCGCCTCGGTCTGGTAGTTCGGCTGCCAGCCCATGGTCCAGGGGAATGTCTTCGGATCGTTCCACTTGGTGGCGCCGGTGGCGACGAATAGGTGCGGCACTTTCTTCGCGTTCATGTACTTGTGGATCGCCGAGTTCGGCGGCGTGCCGAGCGACTGGAAAATCAGCAGCACCTTGTCCTGCTCGACCAGCTTGCGCGCCATCTCGACCGTCTTCGGCGGGCTGTAGCCGTCGTCGTAGGAAATCATGTTGATCTGGCGGCCATTGACGCCGCCTTCCTCGTTCACCTTCTTGAAGTAAGCGGCGATGGTCCTGCCGATCGTGCCGTAGGCGGACGCCGGCCCGCTGTAGGGGTTGATGTTGCCCACCAGGATTTCCTTGTCGGACGCACCCTGGTCGTACTTTTTCTGCGCCAGCGCCGCCGAACTGGCCAGTGCCGCGGACAATAGGGCGGCTATCGGTACGAGCATACGTTTCATGAAGTCTCCTCCTTCGTTGAATGGGGTCGGATCATGGTTTCCCTGGCTGGCTATTGTGCTCCTTCCCGGTCAGCCGCGCCAAGCCCAGGCGGATGGCCCCTGCAATGCCCAGCGGCATCAGGTAGGTGAAACCGATGAGAAACAGGCCGAATATCGCCCAGGGGGCGGCTTTCGAGAATTCGTCCGCGATGTTCGGCACGAACTGGATGAACAAGGCGCCGTAGATGGCGCCCGGGATCGAGGCCAGTCCGCCGATGACGATGCCGATCAGGAACGTAAGCGAGACGAAGATGTTGAAACTGTCGGGCGCGACGAACTGGATCGCGATTGCGCCGAGAGCACCGGCGACTCCCGTGAACATCGCCGAGACGCCGAAGGTGAGCGACTTGACCATGGCATTGTTGACGCCCATCGCTTCGGCGGCAACGTGGTTGTCGCGAATCGCCATCATCGCCCGGCCGAGGCGGCCTCGCAGCAGGTTCCAGGCGAGCAGGAACATCACAACGGTGATTGCCAGCGTGAAAAAGTAGAGCCACTGGTCCTGGTTGAGCGGCAGCCCGAGCACGGCAAGGAATTCCGGTGCATCGGGTTTGGTGATCACGACGCCCTGCACGCCGCCTGTCCATCCCTCGAAGTGGTGGTACTTGAGCAGTTGCGGCAGCGACACGCCGAGCGCAAAGGTGGCAAGCGCAAGGTACAGGCCCTCGAGCCGCAGCGCCGGCAGGCCAAAAAGGAAACCCGCCAGCAGGCATACCGCACCCGCCACCGGTATCGTCGCCCAGTAAGGGAAGCCCGCCTTGTCCATGAGGACCGCGGCGACGTAGGCGCCGATGGCGTAGAAGGCGCCGTGCCCCAGGGAAATCTGGCCGTTGTAGCCGGTCAGGATATTCAGCCCGAGCAGCGCGATCGAGTAGACCAGCACCAGCGTGAACTGGAACGTGCGGTACTCGCTCACGAGGAACGGCAGCACGCAGGCCACCAGCAGCAGAACGCCGTAGCCGATAAGAGAGAGCCTTTTCATACGCGCGTCACGTGGACTTTGCCGAAGAAGCCGGAGGGCCGCACCGTCAGCACGCCGATGATGAGCACCAGCGCCACCGCGAGCTTGAGTTCGTTGCCGATCACGAAAGCGCCGAGCACGTTTTCCAGCACGCCGACGAGGAAACCGCCGAATACCGCGCCGCCCGGGCTGTCGATGCCGCCCACCAGCGCAGCGGCAAAGGCGTAGAGCAGCACGCCGCCCATCATGTTGGGATCGAGGAACACGATCGGCGCCACCATCATGCCGGCCACCGAACCGATGGCGGCGGCGAGGCCCCAGCCCAGCGCCAGCATCCAGCCGACGCGGATCCCGACCAGGCGGCTCGATTCCGGATTCTGCGCTGCCGCCCGCATCGCCAGGCCGAGCGGGGTGAAACGGAAAAACGCATACAACAGCAGCAGCACCACCAGCGTCACGCCGATAGCGCCCATTTCGTGCGATGACATGAGCTTGTTGCCGAAAAACGGCTGCTCGGGAAACGGGCTCGGAAAGGGTTTGATGGTGTAGGTGTAGATCCAGCCGATGATGCTGTTGAGGATAAACAGCAGGGCAATGAACACCACCACCACGGCGAGCACCGGAGAATTCTCCACGGGGCGGATGACGACGCGCTCGATCACCACGCCGAAGACGAAGGAGAAGGCCACGGTGAGAAAAAAGGCGCCCCAGTAGGGCATGCCGGCGTTGATCAGCGTCCAGGCGATGTAGGTCGAAAACATCGCCATCTCGCCTTGCGCGAAGTTCACCAGGTGCGTCGCCTGGTAGATCATCACCAGCGCCAGCGCGACGCTGGCGTAGATGCCGCCGGTGGCGAGCCCCGCGAGAATCTGGTGCAGCAATGCGTCCAAGCTGTTCTCCTTGGTAAGGAACGCGCTCGCGCGTTAGTAAAGGAACGCGCTCACGCGTTAGTAAAGGAACGCGCTCACGCGTTAGTAGCCGAGGTAGGAACGGCGCACGGCGTCGTCCTTCCTGATGTCGTCCGCCGAGCCCGAAAGCACCACGCGGCCGGTTTCAATCACATAGGCATGGTCGGCGAGGTTGAGCGCCATCGCCGCGTTCTGCTCGACCACCAGCATGCTCACCTTCTCCTTCTCGTTCACCGCGCGCAGGATCGCGAACAGTTCCTGCACGATCAGCGGCGCAAGGCCGAAAGACGGCTCATCCAGCAGCATGAGTTTGGGCCGCAGCATGAGGGCACGCGACACCGCCAGCATCTGCTGCTCGCCGCCCGAGAGCGTACCCGCCTGCTGCACGCGCCGCTCCTTCAGGCGCGGAAAGTAGCCGTAGATCCTCTCGAGGTCGGTTTCGACCACGTCCTTGTCCTTGCGCGTATAGGCGCCGAGGCGCAGATTCTCCTCGGTCGTGAGGTTGACGAAGGTGCCGCGGCCGTCGGGCACGTGCGCGATGCCCAGGCGCACGATGTCTTCCGTGGCGCGGCCATCGATGCGCTGGCCGGCGAAACGGACCTCGCCCTCGGTGCGCACCATGCCGCACAGGGCGCGCAGCGTCGTGGTCTTGCCGGCGCCGTTGGCGCCCAGCAGCGTCGTGATGGTGCCTTCCTCCATGGCGAAGTTCATGCCGTGCAGGACCCGCGTCAGTCCGTAGGCCGCGTGAAGGTTCGTCGCTTCAAGGAACGCCATGCTAGGCGGCTCCCCCGAGGTAGGCCTGGATGAGTTCGGGATGGCGCTGTACTTCGGCAGGCGTGCCCTCGGCGATTTTCCTGCCGAAGTTGAGCGCCACGACATGGTCCGAAATGTTCATGACGAGGCTCATGTGATGCTCGACCAGCAGCACGGTCAGCTTGAGGCGGTCGCGCACGTCGCGAATCAGCTGGCCGAGCACGCCGACCTCTTCGTGGTTCAGGCCGCTCGCCGGCTCATCGAGCAGCAGCAGTTTCGGTTCGCTGGCGAGTGCGCGCGCAAGTTCCACGCGCTTTTGGGTGCCAAAGGGCAGGTCGGCGACGCGGGCCTGCGCCACCGATTCCAGTTCCAGTAGGCGCAGCAGTGTCTGCGATTTCTCCAGAGTGGCCGCTTCTTCGCGCACCACCACCGGCAGGCGCAGGGAATTGAAGAGGAAACCCGTCCCGGTGCGGCTGTGGCGGCCGACCATGATGTTGTCGAGTACCGTCATGGTGCGAAACAGCGCGAGGTTCTGGAACGTGCGTCCTATGCCTGCGCCGGCGACAAGGTGGCGGGGGACCTGCAACAGTGAACTGCCGTCGAATAGGATGTCCCCGCTGCCGCATTCGTAGAGCCGCGACAGGCAGTTGAACAGCGTGGTCTTGCCGGCGCCGTTGGGGCCGATCAGGCCGACGATGCTGCCCGCGGGCACATCGAAGGACACGTCGTCGAGCGCGACGATGCCGCCAAAGCGCACGCCAACGTTCTGCACGCGCAGCAACGCGCCTGCGGCACTCGTTCCGATAGACCCCCCTCCATCAGGAGACGATTCAGTCTCCGGATTGGAGACTGTTGCGTATCACCTTGGATTGTCGAACGGCACTATTTTTCCGTCAAGCAGTTAGTCTTCGTTCAGGCCGCGCTTGCCCGCGGCGCGGCTGGCGGAATCTTTGTCGGCCGCATAGCGGGTGGCGGAACGCACATCCCCGGCTGCCAGCGGTTTCAGCAGGTAGTAGGTCTGTGCCGCCGAGCCGGGCACCATTTCGCGCATCAGAGTGCCCATGAGGCCCTCGAATATTCCCGACAGGATCAGCGGCGCTTTGGCCACCAGGCCGGCGCTGTTGCCGCCGATATCGAGTACCTTCAGCTTGCGCACGCCAACCAGGGTGTATTTTTCGGTGCCGACGAGGATGGTGTTGTGGGCCGTCTTGAAGCGCGCCGCCGGCGGAAACGGGCGCAGCATGGCAAAGCGGCCTTCGCCCTCCTCGATGACAACGGGCGCGCCCGCGGGATCCGCAAGCTGGTAACGGAACATCAATTGCCCGCTCGAACCTTCGAGCTGCACCCGTCCGGTCACGCGCATCGGCCGGTGGCGGAACACCACTTCCTCTTCGAGCATGAATATTTCGCCCTGCCGCGCCATCAGCCGGCTCCGGGCGTCGCGGGGCTGCCCTCCGCGTCCAGCGCCACCACGCGATTGCGCCCGGCTGCCTTGGCGTAGATCAGGCCCGCCTCGGCGCGGCCGATCAAGAGGCGCGTGTTCTCGCCCTTGCGGTGTTCTGCCACGCCCAGGGTGCAGCTCAGGAGCCGCCTGCCCCGGACTTCCGGCAGCGGCTCGCGCCC
>SBAS01000020.1 GCA_005240145.1 Nitrosomonadales bacterium
CGAGGTCGGACTCGAGGCGCTTGGCGAGGGCGCGGGCGCGCACCACGCCGCCGACGTCGGGGGAAACCACGATCAGGTTGTCGTAGCCCTGCTTCCAGACGTCGCCGAGCAGTACCGGCGCGGCGTAGATGTTGTCCACCGGCATGTCGAAGAAGCCCTGGATCTGGTCGGCATGCAGGTCCATCGTCAGCACGCGCGAGATCCCCGCCGCGGTGAGCATGTTCGCCACCACCTTGGCGCTGATGGCGACGCGCGCCGAGCGCGGGCGCCGGTCCTGGCGCGCGTAGCCGAAGTACGGGATCGCGGCCGAAACGCGCGCGGCCGAGGAGCGCTTGAGCGCATCGACCATCACCATGAGCTCCATCAGGTTGTCGTTGGTCGGCTGGCAGGTGGACTGCAACACGAACACGTCCTTGCCGCGCACGTTCTCCATCACCTCGACCATCACCTCGCCGTCGGAAAACTTGCCGACCACGGCGCGCCCGAGCGAGATGCCGAGCTTCTTCACCACGTCCTGCGCCAGGCCCGCATTGGCGTTGCCGGCGAACAGCATGAGGCGGTCCATCGAGACCTGGGGGCTGTGCGGGTTCATGTGGATGAAATGGCTGGGGCGCTAGGATTCGAACCTAGGAATGCCGGAATCAAAATCCGGTGCCTTAGACCAGCTTGGCGACGCCCCAATTTAGTTTGCCCAGTCATGTAGTGGGTGCAACTCGAGTCCCTGCGCGACGAAACCCCGCAGCGCCGGCGGCAATTGGCCGTGCAGGGCAAGCGCATCCTCCTGCCGGGAAAATTCGGCGAACACGCAAGCGCCCGAACCCGTCATGCGCGGAACAGGAGAACCCCGTGGACTGCGATTCTTCAGCCACGCCAGATGCTCCGCGATCTCGGGGTATCGGCGCAGCGCAATCGGCTCGAGGTCATTTCGGCCCTGCCCCGACAAAAAGGGCGCCATTGTGAGCGGTTTCGTATCCCGTGTCAACGCGCCATCGGAGAAGATTTCCTTCGTGGAAACCGATACTTGGGGTGTCAAAACGAGGTACCAGGCGGGGCCTAAATCGAGCCCTTTCAGGCGCTCGCCGGCTCCCTGCCCAAGCGCGTTGCGGCCGCACACAAAGAGCGGCACATCGGCGCCCAGGCGCGCACCGAATTGCATCAATTCCGCGCGGCGCAAATTCAGCTCCCACAGACGGTTCAACACCAGCAGCACGGTGGCGGCGTCCGAGGAGCCCCCGCCCAGCCCGCCGCCCACAGGAAGAGTCTTTTCCAGTTCGAGGTCTGCGCCTTTCCTGGTTCCCGATTCCTGCTTGAGGAGCCGTGCCGCCCTGACGCACAGGTTGTCTTCCCCAAAAGGTCCGGAAAAACGGATCTCCCCGTCCTCGCGCGCAGCGATGCCCACGCGATCGCTGCGATCGATGAGGCGGAACACGGTCTGCAGCTCGTGCATGCCGTCCTCACGGCGCCCGAGCACGTGCAGAAACAGGTTCAGCTTGCCCGGCGCCGGAAACCACTGCAGAGGCGAATTCACGCGCCAGCCTTTGCGCTACCGATCATTTCCACTCGGATATCGCGAGCCTCATCTCCAGTCCCGGGTAGCTCAGCGTCAGGCGCGAGGGCAGCGCGCCGGCGTATTCCAGATACTGAATCCGCCAGCCCGACTGCTCGAGCTCCGCGAGCCGCCCCATGGCGTCGCGCCGCTCGTGCCTGGGCTCGGGCGCGGGCTTGGGCGCGGCGCGGCCGCGCACCCAGTCGGCCAGGCCGACGAGCGGCAGGCGGAATCCGAGCACCTTGTCGGTCAGCGACTCGGCATCGGCGGCCTTGAACTCGCGCCCGTCCTGCGCCGTGAGCGTGACTTCGTCGCCGCGCCGGTTGATGCGCGCCATGCCCTGGCCCAGCGGCGTCGTGAGCAGCAGCTCGTCGCTGCGCGCGGCATGGCGCCAGGCGATGTTGCCGCTGCCGGCGTCGTCCAGGTAGCGCACGGCGATGCGGCCGGCGAGCTCGAACTCGGCATCGGCCGCGGGCAGCAGGAACTGCGGGGTGGCGCAGGCCGCGAGCAGCAGCATCGCGGCGGCAGCGCAAATACGGCGCACGGCGCTAGGGGTTGAAACGCTTGAGGGTCATGCCTTGAAACGCTCAAGCATTAGGGATTGAAGCGCTTGAGCGTTTTTTGCAGCGTCTCGTTTTCGGGGCTGGTCTGCTGCGCTTCGCGCCAGATGCGCCGCGCCTCGTCGCGCTCGCCCAGCGCCCAGAGCACTTCGCCCAGGTGCGCGCCGATCTCGCTGTCGGACCGGCCTTCCCAGGCGCGGCGCAGCTCGCGCGCGGCGCCCTTCAGGTCGCCCATGCGGTACAGCACCCAACCCAGCGAATCGATGATGAAGAAATCTGTCGGCGCGAACTCGAGCGCTTTCTCGATCAGCTGCTTCGCTTCGGGCAGGCGTACGTTGCGATCGGCGTACGAATAACCCAGCGCGTTGTAGGCATGCGCATGGTCGGGCTTCAACTGGATCAGCCGCTTCAGGTTGGCCTCCAGAATATCGAAGCGATCGAGCTTCTCCGCCGTGAGCGCGTGGTCGTAGAGCAGTTCGGGCTGGTCGGGGTTCTTGGCGAGCGCCTGGCCGAGGAATTCGAAGGCCTCTTTGTGCAGGTTCGCCTCGCGCAGCAATTGCGACTCGGCCACCAGCAGCTGCACGCGCTGCGGTTCGTCCCGCGTGCCGGCGCCACGCAGGTAGGCGCGCGCCTCGTCGAGCTTGCCCTGCTTGGCGATCGCGTTCGCCGTGCGCATGCGCGCCGGCAGCAGCTGCTCGCCGCGCTGCACCGCCTTGTACCACTCGATCGCGCGCGGCCAGTCCTTCTGCTCTTCGGCGATCTGGCCCAGCGTGTAGCGCACCGAGTTCGCATCGCGGTAGCCCAGCTCGAGCAGCCTTTTCATGCTCGCCTCGGCCACCGGGTATTCCTTGAGCTGGAGCGCGAGCAGGCCGACGGCGTAGATGGCGTCGGTGTCCTTGGGGAAGCGCTTGGCGATGGACTCGAACTCGGCGCGCGCTTCCGGCAGGCGCTTGTCCAGCACCAGGATGCGCGCGTAGCCGAGGCGCACGTCGCGCGAGTCGGGATACTTTTCCAGGTACGCCGCGAGGCGCTTCCCCGCCTCGGCGGGCGAGCGCCGCTGCAGCAGCTGCGCTTCGTACAGCGCGCCGGCTTCCCAGTCCGGGCGCAGCGCCATCGCGCGGCGCGCTTCGCTCAGCGCGAGCGCCTCGTCGTTGGCGCTCGCCGCGGCCTGCGACACCGCCAGGTGCGCCTGCGGCAGGTTCGCGTAGCTCTCGGCAAGCTTGCGCACCACGCGCAGGTTCGCCGCCGGGTCGGGATTGCCCGCGAGCAATCGCCCGAGCTGCATGAAGCCGTTCGCGGCAGCATTCGCGTCCAGGGCAAACAGTTTGGCGAGAAAGGGCTCGGCCTCCTCGACGCGCTTGGAACCTATCAGCAGGCCGCTGACAGTCTGCAGCGCCTGCGCCGACTTCGGGTCGGTTTCGTGCCAGATGCGCGCCGACTCGAGCGCGACGCCGGGCATGCGCGCGAAGTTCGCGACTTCGACCGCGCGCCGCGC
>SBAS01000046.1 GCA_005240145.1 Nitrosomonadales bacterium
GCCAGGTGCTCCGCCTGCTTTCCCCGCACGACGCGCGGGGCCAGCCGCCGCTTAAACTGCGAGAGCCATGCAAACATCGGGCGCTTCCAGGGTATCCGGTGACACGGCGGCTGGTGCGGCCACCGGCCGGAAGGTCATCCGGTGCAGCGGGCACGGGCCATGCCGAGCGAGCCGGGCGGCATGCAGGGCGAAGTCACGCTTCCGCAGCTACTGTCGGCGGCGGGATACGTGACGCAGGCGGTGGGCAAGTGGCACATCGGCGAGAACACCGCATCGCAGCCGCAGAACGTGGGCTTCGACGATTTCTACGGCTTTCTTTCGGTCTCGGACATGTACACCGAGTGGCGCGACCCGCATTTCTTCCCCGAGATCGTGTATTCGGAGGCGCGCACCGAATGGGTGAAGAACATGCCGTTCAACCGCTGTTTCGTGCACGCGAAAAAGGGCGGCGTGCCGGAGAATGTCGAGGAAGTGACCATTCCCGCGCTCTCGCTGCTGGACGAGAAGTGGTGCCAATACTCCGAAGCCTTCATCCAGCGCAAGGCGGGGGACAGGCAGCCCTGGTTCCTGTATCACTGCACACGCGGCGCGCACTTCGACAACTACCCGCATGAGAAATTTCTTGCCAAATCTCCCGCGCGCCATCCGTACAAGGACACGCTGCTCGAGATGGACTCGATCGTGCGACGGCTCACCGAAGCGCTGCGCTTGAGCGGCCAACTCGAGGACACATTGATTTTCATCTCCTCGGACAACGGCCCGCACATGGAGACCTGGCCAGACGCCGCCTACACGCCGTTTCGCTGCGCCAAGGGCTCGACCTGGGAAGGCGGCGTGCGCGTGCCGGGCATCCTCGCCTGGCCCGGCATGATCGAGGCGGGGCAGCAGAGCGACGGCCTGTTCAACTTCAGCGACCTTCTGCCCACGCTGCTGTCGCTGGCTGGGGAATCGGCGCGGCTGCCTGCGGACCGCTATATCGACGGCGTGGACCAGTCGGCCTTTCTCCTGGCCCGCGACGGCCTGTCGCACCGCAAGTATCACTATTACTGGCTGATGCAGCATTTTTCGGCGATTCGCTGCGGTGAATACAAGATGGTGATGCGCTCAACCAGCGACGATGATGGCGGTGCCTGGGGGCCCGGCGGCTTTACCGGGATCCTGCAGCAACACACCTATCCGGCGCTCTACAACCTTTATCTCGACCCCAAGGAAACGCACAATTACATGACGCGCAAGCTCGCGTACATGGAGGCGTTTCAGGTGGGGACGCGCCAGCACCTGGCAAGCTTCAAGCGTTACCCGCCCAAGACCGTCATGGGCCTGAAAGCTGCCGATCCGCGCGCCGGGCCGAATTGATCAAGGAGGGAGCGATGAAAAAACTTTTTGCAGTAGCGCTGCTTGCGCCCTGCCTGGCGCTTGCCCAGGGGTACCCGTCGAAGGCTGTGCGCCTGATCGTGCCTTATCCGGCGGGCGGCATCGTGGACCTGATGGCGCGCTCCGTGAGTGATGGGCTCGCGGCGAAGCTCGGCCAGCCGGTGCTGGTCGAAGCGCGGCCCGGCGCCGACGGCAGCATCGGCATGGAGGCGGTCGCCCGGTCCGAACCGGACGGCCATACGCTGCTGCTCGGGACGCTTGCGCTCGCGGTCAACCCGCACCTGAGCAAGGTGTCCTGGCACCCGGTGCACGACTTCGAGGGCGTCGCGCACATGGGTGTCGTGGCGAATATTGCCGCGGTCACGCCCTCGCTCGGGGTAACGGACCTGAAAGGGTTCATCGCCCTCGCGAAGTCGCGCCCAGGGCAGATCAACTACATCAACCCCGGCAACGGTTCCTCGCCGCACGTGAACGCCGAACTGCTCCAGCAGGTGAACGACATCAAGCTCGTGTCGATCAACTACAAGGGCATTCCGCCCGCGATGGCGGACTTTCTCAACGGCACGGTGCCGTTCGGCTTCTTTCCGTTCGGCACCATCGCGTCGCAGATCCGGGCGGGCAAGGCGCAGGCGATCGGGATTGCCTCGCCGGTGCGGCACAAGCAGTTCCCTGACATCCCGACGATGGCCGAGCAGGGCTTCGAGAGCTCGCAGGTGAACTCGTGGTACGCGTTCGTGGTGCCGAAGAAGACCCCGCGCGCGGTCACCGAGCGGCTGAACAAGGAGATCAACGCGACGCTCGCGGAGGCCGACACCGTCGCGCGCGTGGACAAGATCGGCGGCACCGTGATCGCCGGCTGGAGCGCCGAGCAGACGACGAAGATGATCGCGGATGAAGTCGCGCGCTGGAGTGAGGTCACCCGCAAGGCGGGCATCGCGGCGAAGTAGCCGTGTCCGCGCTGCTGAGACGGACCGGCCATGCCAGCGCGGGCCGCTCCGGTCGATGCAGTCGTTTGAAACGCGGGATGCCGATCCCGCCCGCGGCGCTCCGGTAGCAGTAAACTTGCGCTAGCCATTGGAGGGCAAGCATGGACCTAAACTATTCCCAGGAAGAATCCGCTTTTCGCGACGAAGTGCGCGGCTGGCTCAAGGCCAATCTGCCGCAGGACCTGCGCGACAAGGTCGCCAACTACGACGAACTGGGCCGCGATGACCTGCTGCGCTGGCACAAAATCCTCGCCAAGAAGGGCTGGGTCGCGCCGGCCTGGCCGAAGGAGTACGGCGGCACCAGCTGGAACGTGGTGCAGCGCTACATCTTCGAGGAGGAGTGCGGTTTCGCCGGCACCCCGCCGCTGATCCCCTTCGGCCTGTCGATGTGCGGCCCGGTGCTGCTGCGCTTCGGCACCGAGGCGCAGAAGAAACGTTTTCTGCCCGACATCTACAACGGCGACGTGTTCTGGTGCCAGGGCTATTCCGAACCGGGTTCGGGTTCCGATCTCGCCTCGCTCAAGACCAAGGCGGAACGCGTGAGGGATGAAAAGTCAGGCGATCATTATGTCGTCAACGGGCAGAAGACCTGGACCACGCTGGGGCACTTCGCCGACTGGATTTTCTGCCTGGTACGCACCGATTCCAGCCTGTCGAAGCGGCAGGAAGGCATTTCCTTCCTGCTCATCGACATGAAGACGCCCGGCATCACGGTGCGGCCGCTGGTCCTGATGGACGGCGGGCACGAGGTGAACGAAGTGTTTTTCGACGACGTCAAGGTGCCGGCGGAGAACCTGGTGTACGAGGAGGGCAAGGGCTGGACGGTGGCCAAGTACCTGCTCGGCCACGAGCGCATGAACACGGGACGCATCGGCGGCTCGAAGCGCGAACTGGCCAAGCTGAAGACTTTCGCCAGCGAGCAAACGGGCGATGACGGCAAGCCGATGATCGAGAACGCGCGCTTCAGGGACAAGCTCACGCGCGTCGAAGTCGAGCTGATGGCGCTGGAAATCACCAACCTCAGGTTCCTCGACCAGATGCGCCGCAGCGGCCAGCCGCCGGGCGCCGACGTCTCGATGCTCAAGATCAAGGGCACGGAAATCCAGCAGGCGCTCACCGAGCTGGCGATGCAGGTGGCCGGGCCGATGGCGCAGCCGTTCAAGACGGTGGGCTCGGAAAATGCGCGGGACGCCGGCTTCGATGCATTCACCGCCGGCCTCGCGCCGCGCTATTGCAATTACCGCAAGACCTCGATTTACGCCGGGTCGAACGAGATCCAGCGCAACATCATTGCCAAAATGACCTTGGGGTTGTAGGAGGGCATATGAATTTTGATTACAACGAAGAGCAGCAACTCCTCGCCGATTCGGTGCGACGGTTCCTCGCCAAGGACTACGGGTTCGAAGCGCGCAAGAAGATCGTTTCCTCGACGCAGGGGTGGAGCACGCCGGTCTGGGCGACGTTGACCGAAATGGGCCTCACCGGGCTGCCGTTTTCGCCCGACTACGGCGGATTCGGCGGCGGCGCTGTGGACCTGATGGGCGTGATGGAAGCCGCTGGTGAAGCCTTGCTGGTGGAGCCCTACCTCGCCACTGTCGGCCTGGGAGCGCAATTCGTTGCGCGCGCCGGCAGCGATGCGCAGAAAAAGGCGATCCTGCCCGCGGTCGTCGAGGGCAAGCTGAAATTGGCCTTCGCCCACACCGAAAAGGGCGCGCGCTATAACCTCTCGAAAGTGGCGGCAACGGCAAAGAAGTCCGGTTCGGGATGGGAAATTACCGGCGAGAAATTCGTCGTGCTCGGCGCGCCGGCGGCGGACAAGTTCGTCGTCTCGGCGAACACCGACAAGGGTTTGTCCTTGTTCCTTGTAGATTCGAAAGCAGCGAAGGTAAAGGCGTATGTCACCTTGGATGAGCAGCGCGCGGGGGACGTAAGCTTCTTGAAGGCGTCGGGTGAACTGCTCGGTGTCGAGGGCGGCGCGCTGCCGGTAATCGAGGAAGTCATGGATTTCGCCACGGCGCTCATCTGCGCCGAGGCGGTGGGCGCGATGAAGTTCGCCTGCGACACAACGCTCGAATACCTCAAGACACGCAAGCAGTTCGGCGTCACGATTGGAACGTTCCAGGCGCTGCAGCACCGCATGGTAGACCTGTACGTGAGCTACGAGCAGGCGAAGTCGATGGCCTGCCTGGCTGCGTCGAAAGCGGATTCGCCGGTGGATGCGAAGGACCGCGCGCGCGCCATCTCGGCGGCGAAGATCAAGATCGCCGACAACTGCCGCCACATCAGCCAGGAGGCGATCCAGCTGCACGGCGGCATGGGCATGACCGATGAGATGAAGGTGAGCCACACCTTCCGCCGCCTGACCATGATCGCGCAGCAGTTCGGCGACGCCGAGTACCACCTCGCGCGCTTCGCCTCGCTCTGATGGACAACAAGCGGGTCGTGCTGGCGAGCCGGCCCTCCGGCTGGGTGACCGAAGCCAATTTCCGCATCGAGACCGCGCCGGTCGCCAATCCCAAGGACGGCGAGATCCTGGTGAAGAACCTGTGGCTGTCGCTCGATCCGTACATGCGCGGACGCATGAACGACACCAAGTCCTACGCTGCCAAGCAGGAAATCGGCGAAGTCATGGTCGGCGGCACGGCGGGCGAGGTGATCGAGTCGAAGAACCCGAAGTTCGCGGTGGGCGACCAGGTCGTCGGCATGCTCGGCTGGCAGCAATACGGCACCACCGCCGGCGTCGGCCTGAACAAGATCGACGCCAGCCGCGCGCCGATGTCGGCTTTCCTCGGCGTGCTCGGCATGCCGGGCGTGACCGCCTGGGTCGGGCTGCTCGAAATCTGCCAGCCCAAGGCGGGTGAAACCGTGGTGGTGTCCGCCGCCTCGGGCGCGGTGGGCAGCGTCGTCGGGCAGATCGCGAAGCTCAAAGGCTGCCGCGCGGTCGGCATTGCCGGCGGCAAGGCGAAATGCGATTACGTCGTGAAGGAACTGGGTTTCGATGCCTGCATCGACTACAAGGCGGGCAAGCTCGATGCCGACCTCAAGGCGGCCGTGCCCAACGGCATTGACTGCTATTTCGAGAACGTGGGCGGCGAGACGCTCGATGCGGCGCTGCGGCGCATGAACGCTTTTTCGCGCATCGCCGTGTGCGGCCTGATCTCGCAGTACAACGCCACCGAGCCCTACGGCGTGAAGACTTTCCAGTCGATCCTGACCAACCGCATCAAGGTGCAGGGCTTCATCGTCTCGGACCGCATGGAATTGTGGGCCAAGGCGCTGCCCGAGCTGATCGGCTGGGTGGCGAGCGGCAAGATCAAGTACCGCGAAACCGTGGCCCAGGGCATCGAGAACGCGCCCAAGGCGTTCATCGGCCTGCTCAAGGGCGAGAACTTCGGCAAGCAGCTGGTCAAGCTCGCCTGACTGTTTAACGTTTTGCCGTGGCCCGTTCGATGCGCTCGCGTGTCCCCGGGTGCGACGAGAGGAAATCCGGAGCGTCCTTGCCGTCGGGCCGGTTGTCCTCCATGCGCTGCAGGATCGCCGCGAACACCTCGGGAGAAATACCGCGGCGCGCGAGGTGGCCCAGGGCAAAATCATCGGCCTCGCGCTCGAAATCGCGCGAGAACTTCGCCTGCAGCAGCAGCGTAGGCGCGGCGGCGGCGAGCGTGGTGAGCGAAGTCAGGTCGCCGAGCGTCACCGCGATCAGCAGCACGGTCACCGAGTCCTGCAGCACGTGGCGCAGGATGTGGCGCTGCCGCAGGTGCCCGATCTCGTGCGCGAGCACAGCCTCGAGCTCGCGGTCGTCCTTCGACAGGGCCACCAGCTCATCGGTCATGACGATGATGCCCGCAGGAAGCGCGAACGCATTTGCTCCGGCCCGGCCACCGGCCCTGAGTTCGAGGCGGTAGCCGCCCCCGCCGACCCGGCCCGCGGTCAAATCCGCGAGCATGGCGGCATGGAGCTTCTGCAGCGCCTCCTGGCGCTCCGGCGGCAGCCGGCTGGGCTTGAAGATGAAATGGTCCAGCGCGGCGAGCGCATCGCGGCCAAGCAAGCTTTCGGTTGAGGCGGGCAGTGCGAAGGCGACCTGCTTGGCGAGCGCGGGGATGCCCCAGAAAATGGCTGCGACGGCGGCCGCCACGGTGATCGCCGCGGCGGCCAGCGCGTAGCGCAACCCGCTCTCCCACCGATGCAGCAGGCGTGGAAGCAGGTTGGATGCGGCCGGCACCTGCCCGGCGAACATGCGGTCCACGCCATCGTTGTCGGCGGTCTCGCATTTGGAGCCGTCGGGAAAATCGAGGTAGCGCCTGCTGGCGCCGATGCGATCCGATACGCGCACCTCGGCCAGCGGCCAGCTGCAATCAATCCCTTCGCCGCGCACGCGCAGCACGCCTTGGGCGTCAAGCTCGAGGCTTGTCTCGCGAGCCGCGGAGGACTTGCCGTCGAAATAGCGCGCCTGGATCGCGCTCACAGGCCGAAGTCGAAGCCGAGCAATTCACCCGCCTCGTCGCCCACCGCGCCCACGCTCTCCTGCGCGCTGGCGAGGAAGCCCTCGAGCCCGCCTGCCGAATGCAGCGTGATGCGCTCGAGCTTGTAGCGCGCGGTGCGGATCGCCGCCCACGGTATGAGCAGGCCGAAGGACACGATGATCCCCAGCGTGTTGAGGAAGTACAGGCCGAACAGGCCGCCCGTGGTCCAGCCGCAGTCGAAGCCGATGGCGCCCAGGTGCGTATTTCGCCAGGCGAGGCGCGCGAAGCTGGTCTCGGCGTAGGCGCGCAGCAGCAGGTAGAGCGGCAGCAGGCCGACGCCGAAGGTGATGAGACTGCCGAGGACGAAGCCGAAGAAGGCGAGCGAGAGCTTCATCGCGGCCAGGTAATAATCCCCGACGGTGGCCGAGAAGGCGAAGCTCTGGTTGCCGTAGGAACTGTTGTCGACGAAGATGCGCCGCTTCATGGCGAGGTAGAGCGGATAGCCCAGGCCCAGGGTGAAGGGCACCAGCAGGGCGCCGATCAGCAGCACGGCGAAGACGTCCATTTTCGTGCCGCGAAAGCCGAAGCGCACATTGCGGTGGGTCGAGTTGCGCGCGTTGAACTGCAGCGCTCGCTGAATGACCCAGGGCAGCACCGCGGCGACGGCGAAGAACAAGACGATGCCGATGAGGAAGTGGACCTCTTTGAGCAGCGCATAGGCCACAAAGGCGGCGACCACGAAGATGCGGCCCTTGAGTATCGCCATGGGGCTGCCGAGGTAGTCGAATGCGGCGCCCTGCAGCAGGGTGCAGCCGTAGAAGTAGCGCTTGCGGCGCACCTTGGCCCAGGCCGAGTAGACGCCCAGGGTGAGCACGCTCAGGCACAGGTTGACGATCCAGATCCTGAAGTACTCGCCCGCGCTGCCCTTGAACTGCAGCGCGACAGGCTCCCCAGGCCGGTACAATTCAGACACTATGATCGAACTTTACACTTGGCCGACGCCGAACGGCCACAAAGTCCACATCCTGCTCGAGGAAACGGGCACGCCCTACAACGTGCACGCGATCGACATCGGCGCCGGCGACCAGTTCAAGCCGGAGTTCCTCAAGATCTCCCCCAACAACAAGATGCCGGCGATGGTCGACACCGACGGCCCGGGCGGCAAGCCTTTCGCGCTCGCCGAATCGGGCGCGATGCTGTTCTATCTCGCCTCGAAAACCGGCCGCTTCCTTTCCGCAGACCTGCGCGTGCGGTGGCAGGTGATGCAGTGGGTGATGTTCCAGATGGGGCATATCGGCCCGATGCTCGGCCAGGCGCACCATTTCCTCGGTTACGCGCCGGAGAAGATCCCCTACGCGATGAACCGCTACTCCAATGAGGCCAACCGGCTCTATGGGGTGGTCGACCGGCGCCTGAAGGAATCGAAGTACCTCGCCTGCGACGAATACACCATCGCCGACATGGCGACCATGCCCTGGCTGCGCTTTCCCGAGCGCCAGGGGGTCGAGATCGACGAGTATCCGGCGCTCAAGCGCTGGCGCGACGCGCTGCTCGAGCGCCCGGCGGTGAAGAAGGCGCTGACGGTCCTCGCCGACCGCCGCCGTCCGGAAATGTCGAAGGAACAGAAGGAGGTCCTGTTCGGCGCCACGCAATATGCCAAGCGTTGAACACGCTCGCGTGTTGAGCGGTAAGGTCGCGTGGATTACCGGCGGCGGATCTGGCATCGGATTTGCGGGCGCGTCGGAACTGGCGCAAGCGGGAGCGCGGGTTGTCATTTCGGGGCGGACTGAAAAAAAGCTCCGCGAAGCGGAAAAGCGGCTCAAGGAACTAGGCGACGTCGAGGCAACGCCGCTCGATGTTGCCGACAAGAAGCAGGTGGCGCAGGTAGCGAAGGACTTGCTCGCGCGCCACGGCCGCTGCGACATCCTGGTGAACAGCGCCGGCCTAAACGTGCCGAAGCGCTTCTACAAGGACCTCACGCCGGAGGACTGGGACAAGGTCATCGGCATCAACCTGAACGGCGCGCTTTACTGCACCGCCGCCGTGCTCCCCGCGATGCGGGCGCAGGGAGGCGGGTTGGTGATCAACGTCTCGTCCTGGTTTGGCCGCTGGATCGGCTACCCCGGCGGCGCGGCCTACGGTGCGAGCAAGCACGCGCTTGCTGCGCTGACCCACCACCTCAACCTCGAAGAGGGCATGCACGGGATCCGCGGTTGCGTGATCTATCCCGGCGAGGTGGCGACGCCGATCCTGAATACGCGCCCGGTGCCGCCGGCGCCGAAAGACCTCGAAAGAATGCTCAAGCCTGAGGACCTGGGGCGGACCATCCGCTTCGTCGCCGAGATGCCGGCGCATGCCTGCCTGAACGAAATCGTCATCACGCCCACCTGGAACCGACTGCTGCTGGGCGGCAAGGAGATTTCGCTCGGTCCCAGGGTGGAGCAATAGGGACCAATCTCTTCTTCAGAGTGACCTTGCCTTTTCTGGCCGGGTATTTCGTTTCCTACATCTACCGCTCGATCAACGCCATCATCGGGCCGGAGCTGGCGCGCGAGTTTTCGCTCTCCGCGGCGGGACTGGGACTGGTCTCCGGGGTTTACTTCCTTGCCTTTGCGCTCTTCCAGTTGCCGCTGGGCATGCTGCTCGACCGCTATGGCCCGCGGCGCGTCAACGCGACGCTGCTCCTGGTGGCCGCGGCGGGCGGCATGTGGTTTGCGCTCGCCGAGTCGACCGCGCAGCTCACCCTCGCCCGCGCGGTCATCGGATTGGGTGTTTCGGGCTGCCTGATGTCCTCGCTCTCGGCCTTCGCGCTGTGGCATCCGCCCGAGCGCCTCGGCACGATGAACGGCATTGCATTCGCCTCCGGCATGCTGGGCGCGATCGTGGCGACGGTGCCGCTCGAGATCCTGTTGCGCAGCCTGCACTGGCGGGAAGTGTTCTACTTCATCGTCGGACTGACGGTAGTGGTAAGCCTGGTGCTGTATTTCGTGGTGCCGGAGAAAGCCGCGGCGCGGCGCGCCGTGCCCTTCGCGACCCAACTTGCCGAGTATGTCGCGCTGTTGCGCGATCCCGCCTTCTGGCGCATGGCCCTGTGCATCGGCTCGAGCCAGCTCGCCGCGGTGTCGCTCTCCACCCTCTGGGTCGCCACCTGGCTGCGCGATGTCGCCGGCTACTCGCAGGCCGAGGTGGCGCAGGCACTGCTCCTCTTCAACCTGGTGATGATCGGGGGATACCTCGGCTTTGGCCGCATCGCCGACCGCATGACGCGCCGCGGCCGCAGCACGCTGCCGCTGCTGGCGGGCGGCGTCGCGGCGGCGGCGCTGTGCCTCGGGCTGCTGGCGGCGGGCTTGCACCGGGGCGAACTGGTTCTCTGGAGCCTGTTCTTCGGTTGCAGCACGTCCGTCGTGCTGTCGTACTCGCTCTTCTCGCGCCGCTACCCCGCGGACATGACCGGGCGCGTGAACTCCGCCCTCAACGTCTCGGTGTTCATCGGCATGTTCAGCGGCCAGTGGGCCGTGGGGCTGGTGCTGAACCTGTGGCCGCAGAGCGCCACCGGTTACGCGCCCCAGGGCTACGCCTGGGCGCTGGGCGGCCTGTGGCTGCTGCAGGTGGCGGGACTTGCATGGCTGTGGAGCGGGCGCCGGTTGCTGCGGGGTTGATGGCGCTCTACTTCACCTCGAATTCGCCGACCAGCACCACGCGCAGGTCGAGCGGCAGGTTCCTCAGCAGGCGCGGATCGATGCGGCTGGTATCGGGGCGCTCCGCGCCGTTGCCGTCCTGCGCTTGCGCCACGATCGCGTTCAGCTCCGCCAGCAGCGGGAACTGCAGCTCGCCTTCCAGCACGCGCCGGTTGGGGTTGCGAAACACGAGCAGCACATCGGTCTGCGCCAGGCCGCCGAGCAGCTCGACGCTGATCGATACCGATTCCAGCCGCACCGGCTGCTCTACCGCTCCGGTAACGACGAGACGCGGGGCGATATCGCGATCCCGCGCTGGCGCGATGCGCAGATCCTGCTGCGCGAAGGCGGTACCGGCGAGGATCAGGAAACCGGCAAGAACGTGACGTAGTTGGCGTAGCGACGGCATGGAAGTCCCCGGTTAGGTGGCTGACACTCCATGAAACGTGGCCGACACCGGAAAGGGTTAAAGCGTGAATCTCGAGTTCCCATTTTGGGAACTTCCCGGTACAATCCCTGTCCTTGATAATCAGGGGACCGCGATGAAGCTGGTCGGGCGGAACCGGCTCGACGAGTTCTGCGCAATGCATCCGGATGGTCGGACCTGGATTGAGAACTGGATTGCGGACGTGGAGGCGGCGGCTTGGACATCGCCTCATCAGTTGAGAAGACGGTACCCGTCGGCGAGCTTTCTCGGCGCTGGCGTCACTATTTTCAATGTGAAAGGCAACCGCTATCGACTTGAAGCTTTGGTTGCCTACAAAACGGAAACCGTGGTCGTTTTGTGGCTCGGAACGCACAACGAGTACGACGAGCGAAACAAGAAGCGCTAGGCGAAAGAACTCATGGAGCTCAGGATTATCAAGACACAGGACCAGTACCGGCGCTACCTCGCCGAGACTGAACGCCTTGCTGCGCAGGATCCGGAAGCCGACTCGGCGGACGGCGGTCGACTTGAACTCCTCGCCAAACTGGTCGAGGACTATGAGAAGGCCCGTTACAAGTTTCGCCAACCCGGGGCGGTGGAGGCGATCCTTTTCCGCATGGAGGAACAAGGTCTGCGGCAAAAAGACGTTGCCGAAGTCCTCGGCGGAAAGAATCGCGCGTCGGAGGTCCTGTCAGGCAAACGCAGCCTGACGTTGCCGATGATCCGGGCCCTGTACGAAAAGTTTGCGATCCCCCCGGAGCTGCTGATACGCGAGCCCGCGGCGGAGTACCGTGCCGGTGCTAGGGTGAAAACCAGGAAGGCTAAGTCTTAGGATTGCGGGCGCGGAAAGTGCCGATCGCCTTCGCGACCAGCTCGCCCGCTTCGCTTCTCGCTTCGCCTTCGCAAAAAATCGTCGACTGGCCCGCTTTCATAACCCGGCCTTCGGCGCGCAGCAGGCCAGTGGCGGTGCCGATGAACTGGGTGGACAGATCAATGGTCATGATCGAGCGCGGCGGGTCGTACAGCGTCCTCGCGGTCATCGAGAGCGTGATGTCGAGCAGCGCGAGGATCGAGCCGCCGTGCGCGGTGCCCCAGCTGGTCATGAACTCCGGCCGGATCGTCATCGAGAGCCGCGCCACGCCTTTTTCCAGGGAATCCACCTTGATCCCCAGATGCTCCGAAAACGGGATGTGCCTGGTGAATTCGTAGGTCTCGCGCGGAATGTGGGCCCCGCCGCTCATATCAGCGTCGCCCCGCCGTCCACCGCGATTGCCTGGCCGGTGATGTGGCGCGAGGCTTCGGAGGCGAGCAGGACCGCGAGCCCTTTCAGGTCATCCGGTCCGCCGAGGCGCCCGGTAGGCGTGCCCTTCAGGACCAGCGCGCCGGTGGCATCGAGCATCACCTGAGTCATCTTGGAAGGGAAAAACCCCGGGCAGATGGCGTTCACGGTAATGCCCTGCGCGCCCCATTCGGCCGCGAGCTGGCGGGTCAGGCCGACCACGCCGTGCTTGGTGGCGTTATAGGAAACGGTGCGCACCACAGCGGGGTCGCTGGCGGAAAGCCCGGCGGTCGAGGCCACATTGATGATGCGACCCCACTTGGCGGGGATCATGGCTTTCTTTGCGGCCTGCTGCGACATGACGAAGCTGCCCATCAGGTTGAGGTTGACCAGCTTGTCCCAGGCCTCGAGCGGGTGGTCTTCCGCAGGCGCAACCCAGACGGCGCCGGCGTTGTTGACGAGGATGTCGACGCGGCCGAGCGTCGCCAGCATGCGGTCGAACACGGCGGGAATGGTGTCGCGCTTGCCCATGTCGCAGGCGAAGGCGTGAGCTTCGACGCCCTGTTTTTTCAGGTGCGCCACCGCGTGATCGAGCTCGTCCTGCTTGCGCGCGGTGAGCGCGAGCCGGGCGCCCATTTCGCCTAGGGCTTCGGCGATCTGCAGACCCAGGCCGCGCGAGCCCCCGGTGACGATGGCGACGCGCCCGGAGAGATCGAAAAGGTTCTTGACACTCATTCGCGCTCCCCTAGTATGCGAGCCTCCATGTTAACAACAACCGAACGCAAACCTTACACGCGCGCTGAGCTCGAGCGCCTGATCGCGCCGCGCTCCATCGCCATCGTCGGCGCCTCGCCGCGCGCCGGCTCCTTCGGCCTGCGCACGCTGGAGAATCTCTCGCATTTCCGCGGACCGATCTGGCCCGTCAATCCCAAGTACCAGGAGATCGGCGGCCATGCCTGCCACGCTTCGCTCAGTGCGCTGCCAGGCAAACCCGACCTGGTGGCGCTGATGGTGCCGCGCGAAGGCGTGGAAGCGGCGCTCACCGAGGCGGCGGCGATCGGCGCCGGCGGCGTGGTCGTGTATGCCTCCGGATACGGCGAGATGGCGCACGACGAGGGCAGCGCAGCACAGCAGCGCCTCGCCGGCATCGCGCGCGCTGCGCGCATGCCGATGCTGGGCCCGAACTGCATGGGACTCGTGAATCACGAGCTCGGTGTCGGCGTCACCTTCATTCCCGAGTATTCGAAAGTACCGCGCAGGTTGGGCCCGATCGCGTTCGTAAGCCAGTCCGGCGCGCTCGGCTACTGCCTCGCGCAGGCAGCGGAGCGCGGGCTGGGCTTCCGCTACTTCTTCTCCGCGGGCAATTCGGCGGACGTCGATGTCGCCGACCTGATCAGCGCCATGGCCGACGATGACGGCGTGCGCGCCGTCGCCTGCCTGTTCGAAGGCGTGCCGAGCACGCAACGCCTGCTCGAAGCGGGCGAGCGGGCGCGGCGCGCCGGCAAACCGGTGATCGTCTACAAGCTAGGTACCAGCGAAGATGGGGCGGCGGCGGCGCGCTCGCACACCGGGTCGCTCGCCGGCTCGGCGGCGTCGTTCCGCGCCCTGTTCGATCGCGCCGGCTTCGTCTGCGTCGACAACTACGAGGCGCTGGTCGAGTACGCCAAGTTCTTCGCTGCCGCAGGCAAGCCCCTCGCCAGGGGCGTGGCGGTGGTATCTGGCTCGGGCGGCGCGGGCGTGATCGCAGCCGACATGGCGGCGCGCCACGGCGTGCCGATGCCCCAGCCGGTGGAAAAAACGGTCGCGGTGCTGCGCAGCGTGGTGCCGGAATTCGGCGCCGCGCGCAATCCCTGCGATCCCACCGGGCAGGTGTTGAGCGTGCCCGAGTCCTACACCAAGTGCTGCCGCGCGCTGCTCGAGGATCCCCAGTATGGCGTTCTGCTGTGCCTGATGAGCGTGTCGTCGCATGAGACGGGCAGTGCGCGCGCGAGCAGCATCGCGCAACTTGCGCGCGCCCAGGCAAAGCCGATCTCGGCGGTCTGGGTGTCGGAATGGCTGGAGGGGCCGGGTTCGGCCGTCTACGAGTCGGACGACAAAGTGGGGTTTTTCCGCTCGATGGATCGCTGCTACGCGGCGATCGCCGCCTGGCAGCGCTGGCATGAAGAGCGGCCGCAGGCGACGCAGCGCCTCTCAGGGAAAATGGCCGCGCAATTCAAGAGCAAGAAAATAATCGCGGAAAAAGAGGCGAAAGGGATCCTCTCCCGCTACGGCGTGCGCTGCGTTCCCGAGCGTGCGGCGACGAATGCCGAGGCGGCCGTGCAGGCGGCCGCCGAGCTCGGCTATCCCGTGGTTCTCAAGGCCGACGGCGATATCGCGCACAAGACCGAAGCGGGTGCGGTCAAGCTCGACCTGCGCGATGCCGATGCGGTACGCAAGGCCTGTGCCGCAATGACCGCGGCCAAGGATGGTTTTCTGGTTCAGCCGATGCTTACGGGCGGCGTCGAGCTGGTGGTCGGCGTGAAGCGCGATCCGCAGGTGGGCCCGGTCCTGCTCGTCGGCCTGGGCGGCGTGCTGGTCGAAATCATGCGCGATACGGCGCTCGCCCTCGCACCGGTCGGCAAGGCCGAAGCGCGGCGCATGCTCGAAGGCCTGAAGGGCTTCAAGCTGCTGCAGGGTTATCGCGGCACGGCGGCGGCGGACCTCGACGCCGTGTGCGAAGCGATTGCGCGCATTTCGGAATTCGCCGCCGACCATGCGGACCAGGTCGAGGAAATCGACGTCAATCCGCTGCTCGCGCGCCCCGACGGCGCGGTGGCGCTGGACGCGCTGATCGTCCTGCGCGACTAGGTCGGCGCGGCGTGCGCCGCGGCGACCTTGCGTTCGACCAGCGCGTCTATCTCGGTGCTCGCGAGGCCGATTTCCGCCAGGATCTCGCGCGTGTGCTCGCCGATGCGCGGCGCGGACTTGCGCGCCACCTTGGGATGCGACTCGATGCTGAGGGGTGAATCCACGGTGCGCACGCGGCCCAGTTCTGGATCGTCGATCTCGAGGAAGACGCCGTTCGCCGCCAACTGCTTATCGCCAACAACGTCGTCGTAGTTCGCGACGATGGAATACGGCAGGTCGTGCTCCTCGAGCACGCGCTTCCAGTGATCGATGGGCTGGCTGGCGAAGACCAGGTCGCAGATCTGGATCAGTTCGCGCATGCGGCCCTCCTGCGTGCGCAGCGCGAGCGTCGCATAGCGCGGGTCATCGATGAGGTCGGCGCGCCCGATGGCGCGGCACAGTTTCGGCCAGTCGCGCTGGCTGTCGACGATGGCGATCTTGAAGATGCGCCGGTCGCCGGCGCGGTAGTAGACGCTGGTGACATTGCGCGCGTCTTCGCGGGGGTGGCGCTCCTGGAACTTCGCCTCCACCAGGCGCGCCTGGATCATGATCGAGTTCGACCAGGCGCCGTTGGCGAGAAGGGAACTCGACACGCGCGTGCCCTTGCCGCTGCGTTCGCGCGCAAAGAGCGCCATCAGCACCGCCGAGAGCAGCGCCATTCCCCCCGGATGGTCTCCGGTGCCGTAGCCCAGGTGACCCAGCCAGCCGTCGATGGGGAAGGCACTCGCTTCCATGCCGGATCGCGACCAGTAGCAGACCGTGTCGAAGCCCGGCTTGTCGGTCTCGGCGCCGGCATCGCCAAAGCCAGTGCCGTGCGCGTAGATGAGGCGCGGATTGAGCGCCTGCAGCGCGGGCCAGTCGAGGCCCAAGCGCTCGAGCGGCTTGGGGCGAATGTTGGTGAGGAAAACGTCCGCGCCCTCGACGAGGCGACGCATGATGCCGGCGGATTCCGGCGCCTTCAGGTCGAGCGCGAGGCTGCGCTTGCCGCGGTTGTCGGGAATAAAGCAGTATCCCGAGTCGACGTCCTGAATCGGCATGCCCGGTATCTTGTGGCCGCGCCGGTTGAGATCTCCCTCGAGCGGTTCGATCTTCACCACCTGCGCGCCGTAGTCGGCCAGCACCGCGCCCACCGAAGGCACCATGACCATGCCCGCTGCCTCGATCACGCGGACGCCGGAGAGGAGGCCCGCTGTTTGCGGTGGGAGCGCCATGCGTCTTTCCTCACATCCAATCAGGAATCGGTCTGGCACTGGCGCCACTGCGCTCGCAGGCCAAGGCGCGCCACTTCGGATTCGACGAAGTCGCGGTCGACAACAGACGCGGCGAGCATGAATCGGATGTCGCGTACATGCTTGTCCTGCCCGCCCTCGCGCAGGTATTCGAGCTTGCGCAGGATCACGTATTCAGGAGTCGCTATCCAGGCGCCGGTATCACCAAGGCTGATCCTGCGGCGTTGTTCCAGCGCCCGGGCGTGCAGAGGGTCGTGGCCCGCAAGATAGATGTCGGCCTTGAACTGGCTCGCATGATGAATCAGATTGAACATGCCGCGCGAGTCGCGTGCCAGTTCAAGTCTGAGCGTTTCATCGGGCGGAACATAGTACTCGGTGTCGGGGAACGCAGAACGGAGCGCGGCGATGTCGCCGATTCTCAGCAGCAGAACGATATCGATATCCGCGGTCAAGCGCGGTTCGCCGTATACGCTTGCCGCGACCGATCCGGTGACGCAATAGGGGAGGCCAAGACGCTCGAGCGGTTCGAGGAATGGAGCGAGTGGATCAGGTGCCGGCATACAGCAGCGAGCGCCGCGCTTCCCGCTCGAGCCGGTCTTCCGGCCAGTCCGGGTGCGCAAGCCTCAGGCCTGCGGCCTTCAACTGGATTCCCGCGTGATAGAGATCGGCGACCATCTGCAGCTTTTGCGCCGGAGTCATGCGCCGGAATCCCTCAATCTGGACGGCATGGATCGGATCGTTCATGCCCCGGATTATCCTACAGGCGGATTGCGCTAACGCGTCCGGGCGGCTTTCACGAACTCGAGCGAGGTCTGGAACAGCGCCAGATCCTGCTCGTAATCGGCCGCCTCGGCGCGATCGATCTGGATCCATTCCCGGGAACTCGGCAGGCCCTTGGGCTGGAACGCGACCACGTTGTCGCGCGAAAACTGCAGCTCCGTCGCCGTGGCGACCGGCAGGCGCAGGCCGATGCCGTTGCCGCTGATGCACGCGAACATCCTGTCGCTGACGAAATAGGCGTCGAGGCCGTTGATCTTTCTCGCGCTCACGCCGTGGAGCTTGAGCAGCAGGGCGTCGAGCTGCGCCTTGCGGGCGGCCTCGGGCGTATCGGCAAGCGCAGGATCCGCCGGGGATTTCGCCCGGGTCATTCCGCCTTGACCCCTGCTGTCTTGATGATCTGCGCGTATTTCGGCACGCCGTCGCGGATCATCGCTGCCAGGTCCGCCGGCGTGCCGGTCAGCGGCTCGGTGCCCGCCTTGTCGAACGCATCGCGCGTGTCGGCGGCGGTGACGACGGCGAGGATTTCCCTGCTCAGGCGCTCGATGATCGGCTGCGGCGTGCCGGCGGGCGCCATGATCGCGAGCCAGAGCGAGGCATCGAAACCGGGATAGCCCAGCTCCGCCACGGTCGGCACATCGGGCAGGGAAGGCGAGCGCTTGGGCGTGCCCACGGCAAGCGCGCGCGCGCGGCCGGACTTGGCGTGCGGCAGCAATGCGGGCAGGCTACCGAAGAGTATCTCCACCTGGCCGGCGATCAGCGCGGTGCCCGCTGGCCCGTTGCCGTTGTAGGGAATGTGCAGCATGAAGGTGCCCGAGGCGTGCTTCAGCATTTCCATCGCGAGGTGCGTGGTCGAACCCACGCCCGCCGAGGCGTAGTTGAGCCGGCCCGGCTGCTTCTTCGCCAGCGCCACGAGTTCCTGCAACGTATTCGCCTTCACGCCGGGATAGACGGCCAGCAGGTAGGGTGACACCGCCATCAGCCCCACCGGCGCGAAATCCTTCACCGCGTCGTACTCGAGCTTCGCGTACACGCCCGGCGCGACCACGTGGGTGCTCGTCGAGGCGACGCCGAGGGTATAGCCGTCGGGCGCGGCTTTGGCCACCAGCGCGGTGCCGATCGTGCCCCCCGCACCGCCGCGGTTCTCAATGACGAAAGACTGGCCGAGCCGCTCGGAGAGCTTCTGCGCGACGATGCGTGCCACGATGTCCGTCGATCCGCCAGGCGGGAAGGGCACCATCAGGCGGATCGGTTTCGCCGGCCAGGCCTGCGCGCCGGCGCCAGGCGCCTGCAGCAGGATCGTCGCGCCGAGGACGGCGCCAAGCAGTGCTGAAATTTTCATGGTCTCCTCAGTTGAGCAATTCGGCGACAGCGCCAATATAAGCCCGTCGCGCCGCGTCCTCGTGCGCATGCCGGTTTTCCTTGACCACCCACCTGCCGGCGACCATCACGTCCCGTACCAGATTCGTGGCCCCGGAGAATATCAGTGCGTTGGCGATGGCGTCGCCGCTGCGCCCCGCCAGGTCCGGCTGTGCCGGGTCCAGCACCACCAGGTCGGCACGCTGGCCGGGCGCGATGGCGCCCATCCTGCGGCCGAGCGCCCTGCCGCCGGCCGCCGCCTCCAGCCAAAGCGTCGTGCCGACCGCCTGCGAACGCCCGCCGGCGACGAGGTTGCGGCGCCGCGCGCTCAGGCGCTGGGCGTATTCGAGCAGCCTCAACTCTTCGGCGGGATCGCGCGACACATGGCTGTCGCCGCCGATGCCGTAGCGCCCGCCCTCGTTTCGGTACGGCAGCAACGCGAATATGCCATCGCCGAGATTGCCTTCGGTCGTGGGGCACAGGCCCGCGGTGGCGCCGCTTTTCGCCAGCGCCCGCGTCTCTTCGAGCGTCATGTGCGTCGCGTGTACCAGGCACCAGCGCTCATTCACGCCTGCGTTCTCGATCAGCCATTCCACCGGGCGCTTGCCGAGCGTGGCCAGGCAGTCGTCGACCTCCTTCGTCTGCTCCGCGGCGTGAATGTGAATGGGGCAATCCTTTTCGAGCGAATCGATGAGTTCTTTTAGCGAAACCGGGTCTACCGCGCGCAGGGAGTGGGGTGCAACGCCAGCCACGACATCCGGAGAGAGATGTGCTCGAGTGCTTTCAAGCAGCCGCAGAACAAATGCCGGGTCGGAAGCGAAGCGCGCCTGCCGCGCCTGCAGAGGCTTCCTGCCGAAATTCGACCAGCGGTAGAGCGAAGGCAGCAGGGTGATCGCGATGCCGCTTTCTTGCGCCGCCGCCAGATGGCGCAGCAGCATGTCGCCCGCGCCATCGTGCACGTAGTGGAATTCGCCCACCGCGGTGTAGCCGTGCTTGAGCATGTCGATGTAGAGGTGCGTGGTGATCGCCTGCGCGCGTTCCGGTGTCAGGCGCTCGAGGAAGCGGTACATCAGCTCGCGCCAGCTCCAGAAATCGTCATTGGGCGCGCCACGCACCTCGGTCAACCCCGCCATCGCGCGCTGGAAGGCGTGCGAGTGCAGGTTCGCCATGCCCGGCAGCACCGGGCCGGCAAGCATTTGCGCGTTATCCGGAGTGGTTTCGTCCTGGACCGTGGAAAAGCTGCCGGAAGCGTCAACTTCCATCCGGACGTTCTTCGCCCAGCCGTCCGGCAGCAGCACAGCCGAAGCAAAAAACGAGGTCACCCCGCTATCATAGCGGCATGCACGACGCGCTCTGGGTGAATGCGCACTTGGCGACTATGGCGGGAGGCCAGCCCTATGGCGCAATCCGCGACGGCGCGCTCGCGGTGACCGGCGGTCGGATCTCCTGGGTCGGGCCGCGGCACGACTGGAAGGAGAAGACGCGGCGCGAGATCGATGCGCGTGGCGCCTGGATCACGCCCGGGCTGGTGGATTGCCATACGCACCTGGTCTACGCGCGCGATCTCCTCGTAACTCGTGCCCTGGAGGCGAAGTTCGAACTCCGCGGCCCGATCGCCCGCGTAGACC
>SBAS01000060.1 GCA_005240145.1 Nitrosomonadales bacterium
CCGCCGTCAGCGTCGTCTTGCCATGGTCCACGTGACCGATCGTCCCCACGTTCAGGTGCGGCTTGGTCCTCTCAAATTTGCTTTTTGCCATGACGGACGCCTATCAGTTGAAGATGTTGGAAACTCTGGTGCCCATGATGCGGATTGAACGCATGACCTCTCCCTTACCAAGGGAGTGCTCTACCACTGAGCTACATGGGCCCACCCACGTAACGACCGCTGTGACGCAGTGTGAAAACACATCTGGAGCGGGTGAAGGGAATCGAACCCTCGTCGTAAGCTTGGAAGGCTTCTGCTCTGCCATTGAGCTACACCCGCCGCATTTACTGTGTCCACGTGCGTTCACGTCACTTCACCCATTTTCCTGTCCGCTGCGCGCCCGAGACTGCTGGTGGAGGGGGTTGGATTCGAACCAACGTAGGCGCAAGGCCAACAGATTTACAGTCTGCCCCCTTTAGCCGCTCGGGCACCCCTCCGGCGGAACCTGAAATTATGTCTTGTTTCCGTCAGTTAGGCAAGATCCAATCCATGGGGAGCGGTCAGGGTGGGCTCAGGCCGGGCAAGTCCCGCCGTGGGCCGGTTTCCTTGCATGGGCGGGGGCCTTATCATCAGGACGTGCGCATCGCGATCCTCGAGGATGACCCGGACCAGCTGGCGCTGCTGCGACGCTGGCTGGTACAGGACGGCCACGACGTCCATGGCTACCTGACCGGCCGCGAAGCCATGATGCGCGCGACGCGGGAAAGCTTCGACCTGTTCGTCCTGGACTGGCAGGTACCCGATGTTTCGGGCACCGAGGTCCTGCAGTGGCTGCGGGCGAATGTCTCGCAGACGGTGCCGGTCCTGTTCGTCACGGTGCGGGACGCCGAACAGGACATCGTATTCGCCCTCGAAAATGGCGCCGACGACTATATGGTCAAGCCGGCGCGGCAGAACGAGTTGCTGGCCCGCGTCCACGCGCTGCTCAGGCGCGCCTACCCGCGCGTGGAAGACAAGCAGCTGTCCTTTCCGCCATTCGACATCGATACCCAGCGTGGCGAGATCCGCCGCGCCGGCTCAAAGGTCGAGCTCACCCCCAAGGAGTTCGACCTGGCGGTGGTCCTGTTTCGCAATATTGGTCGGCTGATGTCGCGCGGTCACCTGCAGGAGTCTGTCTGGGGCCGCTCGGGGGACCTGGCGACACGAACCGTGGATACCCACGTCAGCCAGGTGCGCAAGAAACTCGACTTGCGCTCGGAAACCGGCTTCCGGGTGGTCCCGGTCTATAACTACGGCTACAGGCTGGAGCAGATCAGCCCGGAGGCTGCAACCTAGCGCGTGCAGGAGCACCGACTGGCTAGCGCAGTTGGCGCGCGCGCTGCTCGGCGTAGGTCCGCGCTTCAACCCCTAGCGTACCTGTCGCGGCGGCACGCCAGAATGCGTCCGCGGCTTCGGTCTTCTTTCCGCTGGATTCAAGCGAGATCGCGAGGCCCATCCAGACCGCACCGTTCTGCGGCGACCCTCGCAGGGCGTTCTGAAACGCTTCTTCGGCCTCCGCATGGCGCCCGGTTTGTTGCAAAACGGTGCCGCGCATCGTCTGCAGCTCCGCTCCGCCCCGCTCGGGCCCTTTTGCGCCGTCAATGACCGCCAGGGCGGCGGCAAAGTCCCGCCGCTCGATATGCACACGGGTCAGGACCGAGGCAAATCGCGTGTTGGCCGGATTCAACGCCAGACCTTCCTGCAACAGCCGGCGCGCATCGTCGATCCGGCCCTGTTCCAGGTGCAGCGCGACTAGCGCCTGGCGCGCCGCCCCATGAGCGCGTACGCACCGTTCCTGAACTTCGCCGCCGGCATCGTCCAGCAGACTATTTTTATTTTTCTTGCTCTCGGCGCGGTATTCGCGCTCGCCGCCGGTTTGCTGCTGGTGTTCGGTAGCGCGACTGCGTTCCGCATCAGCGAACGCATGAATCGCTGGGTCTCGACCCGTGCCGCGCTCCGCCCGCTGCAGGAGCACCACAGCGTCAACCGGCCCTTGTATCGCCTGCATCGACTGGTGGGCGTTCTGATCTGCGCAGGCGCGCTCTACTCGTTGATCGTGCTGGGACCGCCCTCAGGCGAAGCCGCCATCGTCAAATCGCTGGCCGGCATCGGACCGCCGAAAATGTCCGCGTGGCTTTCAGAAAGCCTGCGCGCGATCCTGCTGACGGGCAACCTGGGCGCCCTTCTCTTCGGCCTGGTGTTCATCGTGCGTCCCAGCGCACTTAAGTCGCTCGAAGCCTGGGCGGACCGGCGCATCTCCGCGCGCAAGAGCATCAAGCCGCTCGAAGAAATTCATCTGCCGGCAGACAAGTTCGCGCGCGCGCACCCGCGTCTGGTCGGGCTCCTGGTGATCCTGGGCAGCCTGTACGTGATCGTGAACCTGGGCTTCGCGCTGCTGCGCTAGGCTTTCATGTCAGACGCGGTCCCTCTCCGCACCGCCTTGCGGCAAGTGCGGAGGGGACGAACCCCACCGCGGAGGAGGAGGGAGGAGACCGCGGAAGGCGCGTTCTTGTGATCTACCCGCTATAGGTGCTGCGGTGCATCAAAGTTACATCTTTGCCTAACGATATACAATCACGGGAAAAAGAAAAACACCTTTGCAAATTTGGCAATAATACTTTTGTCCCGTGGGCGACTCGCTTTACGAAATGTCGGTGTTCTCCAAGGTGGTTGCCGCTGGCAGCCTGTCGGCGGCCGCGCGCGATCTCGGCGTCTCGACGGCGGTGGTCAGCCGCCGGCTCGCCACCCTCGAATCGCGCCTGGGGGTGCGCCTGGTGAACCGGACGACACGGCGGTTAGCGCTCACTGACGAGGGCGCGAGCTATCACGAAGCCTGCGTGCGAATCCTGGGGGAAGTCGAAGACGCGGACGCCGCCGCCGCGGCACAGCGCGTTGAACCGCGAGGAATCCTCAAAGTCGCGTTGCCCGCCTCTTTCGGCCACAAGCACATCGCGCCGCTGATTCCCCCCTTCGCGGCGCGCTACCCGAAGATCCAGCTCGCGCTCAGCCTCTCGGACCGCACGGTGAACATGGTCGAGGAAGGCTACGACCTCGCGATCCGCATCGGCGAACTGGAGGATTCCTCGCTCGCGGCGCGCAAGCTCGCGCCCAACCGCCGCGTGGTCTGCGCGAGTCCCGACTACCTCAAGCGGCACGCCGCGCCACGAACGCCTGCCGAGCTGCAGCGGCACAACTGCCTGACCACCAACGGTCTGCACATGAGCTGGGAGTACAAAGGGCCGGATGGAAAGCGCGGATCGGTCCGCGTCGCCGGGCACTACGCCTGCGACAACTGGGAAGTACTGCGCGAATGGGCCATGGCGGGATTGGGCGTGGCGCTGAAATCCACCTGGGACGTGCGCCGCCAGCTGGAGGACGGCACGCTCGTGCCGCTGCTGCCGGGCTACGATTTCGGCACCGACGTCGCCATCTACGCGATTTACCCGCATCGGCGCCACCTGCCCGCGAAAACGCGCGTGTTCATCGACTATCTGGCCGAGTCCTTCGGTCCCGAGCCCTACTGGGACCGGCCGGCTGTCCAGCCGGTGTCGAAACGAACCAAGCACCGCACTACGGTCTAATATCATTCGGATGCCGCTCGAGGAGACTGCCCCATGAACGCGCCGGTCGATCCCGCCATGCTCGCCAAGGTTTCCCTCGACGACAAGTACACGCTCGACAAGGGGCGCGTGTTCCTCACCGGTACCCAGGCGCTGATTCGTCTGCTCCTGCTGCAGCGCGAGCGCGACCTGCGCGCCGGTCTCAATACCGCCGGCTTCGTCTCGGGCTACCGCGGCTCGCCGCTGGGCGGCCTCGACCAGGCGCTGTGGCGCGCGCAGAAGCACCTCGCCTCGCACCACGTGAAATTCCAGCCCGGCGTCAACGAGGATCTCGCCGCCACGTCGATCTGGGGCTCGCAGCAGCTGAACATGTTCTCCGACGCGAATTACGACGGCGTGTTCGGCATGTGGTACGGCAAGGGTCCGGGGGTAGATCGGTGCGGCGACGTGTTCAAGCACGCGAACGCCGCGGGAACCTCGAAGCACGGCGGCGTGCTGGTGCTGGCGGGCGATGACCACGCCGCCAAGTCCTCCACGCTCGCCAACCAGAGCGAGCACATCCTCAAAGCCTGCTGCATCCCGGTGCTGAACCCTTCGAACGTGCAGGACTATCTCGATTTCGGCCTGCACGGCTATGCCATGAGCCGCTATTCCGGCTGCTGGATCGCTTTCAAATGCGTCACCGATGTCGTCGAATCCGGCGCTTCGGTGGTGGTTGATCCGGACAGAGTCGTTTCGAAAATGCCGACCGACTTCGTGCTCCCGGCGGACGGGCTCAATATCCGCTGGCCCGACGGCATCCTCGAGCAGGAGGCGCGCCTGCTCGACTGGAAGGTCTACGCGGCGCTCGCCTACGTGCGCGCCAACGGCCTGGACCGCATCGTCTGGGATTCTCCCGGGGCGAAATTCGGCATCGTCACCACCGGCAAGAGCTTCGGCGACACCATGCAAGCGCTCGCGGACCTTGGGATCGACGAGAACGTCGCGCGCGACATCGGCTTGCGCGTCTACAAGGTCGCCATGTCCTGGCCGCTCGAGCCGCAGGGTGCGCGGCGCTTCGCGCAGGGGCTGGAGGAAATCCTCGTCGTCGAGGAAAAACGCCAGTTGATCGAATACCAGATCAAGGAGGAGCTCTACACCTGGGAAGCGGGCCAGCGCGCGCCGCGCGTGGTCGGCAAGTTCGACGATAACGGCGAGTGGAGCCGCGCCGAAGGCCAGCCGGCCGGCTCCTGGCTGCTGCCCGCCCACTACGAGCACAATCCTGCGATCGTCGCGAAGGCGATCGCGCAGCGGCTGTTGAAGCTGAACCTGGCTTCCGCCCTGGGCAGCCAGTTCAAGGAGCGGCTTGCCTACCTCGAATTCAAGGAAAAAGCGCTCGCCAAGCCGCGCGTTACCGCGATCCGGCAACCTTACTTCTGTTCGGGCTGCCCGCACAACACCTCGACGCGTGTGCCCGAGGGGAGCCGCGCCACCGCCGGCATCGGCTGCCACTACATGGCGGTGTGGATGGATCGCAGCACGTCCACCTTCACGCACATGGGCGCCGAAGGCGCGAGCTGGATCGGACAGGCCCCGTTCACCAACGAGAAACACATTTTCGCCAACCTGGGCGACGGCACCTACTTCCACTCCGGCCTGCTCGCGATCCGGGCGGCGGTTGCCGCCAAGGTCAGCATGACCTACAAGATCCTGTTCAACGACGCGGTGGCGATGACCGGCGGCCAGCACCACGACGGGCCGCTCGACCCGGCAATCATTTCCCGGCAGATCGCGGCAGAGGGCGTCGGCCCGATCGTCGTCGTCACCGACGAGCCGGAAAAATATCCTTCAGGCGTGAACTGGGCCCCCGGTGTCACGGTGCGCCACCGCGATGATCTCGACGCCGTGCAGCGCGAACTGCGTGAACTTCCCGGCGTTTCGGCGCTGATCTACGACCAGACCTGCGCCTCCGAAAAGCGCCGCCGCAGGAAACGCAACGAATTCCCCGATCCGGCCAAGAGAGCCGTGATCAACGAGATGGTGTGCGAGGGCTGCGGCGACTGCAGCACCAAGTCCAACTGCCTTTCGGTCGAGCCCCTCGAGACCGAGTACGGCAGGAAGCGCACCATCAACCAATCCACGTGCAACAAGGATTATTCCTGCGTCAAGGGATTCTGCCCGAGCTTCGTCACCGTCGAGGGCGGGCGCTTGAAAAAGGGCAGGTCCGGTGCGGTTGCCTCGGAAGAATCTTTTTCTCTCCAGGACCCCGAAATACCCTCACTGCAGAAATCGTTTGGCATTCTCGTCACCGGCATCGGCGGCACGGGGGTGATCACCATCGGGCAGATCCTCGGCATGGCGGCGCACATCGAAGGCAGGGGCGTATCGGTGCTCGACATGTCGGGCCTGGCGCAGAAGTACGGCGCGGTGATGTCGCATGTGAAGCTCGCCGCCCGGCCCGACCAGGTGCACGTGGCGCGCCTCGGCACCGGCGACGCAGGCCTGGTGCTCGGCTGCGACCTGGTGGTGAGCGCGAGCGGCGATGCGCTCGACAAGATGCAGGCGCAAAGAACGCATGCGTTCATCAACGCCACCACATCGCCCACCGCCGAGTTCGTCAAAAACCCGAACTGGCAGCTGCCGGGGAGCGACCTGACGCACGATATCCGCGAGGCCTGCGGCGGCAGCGGCAATGCCGAGTTCATCCCGGCCGCGGAGCTCGCGACCGCGTTGATGGGAGATTCCATCGCCACCAACATGTTCATGCTCGGTTATGCCTGGCAGAAGGGCCGGGTGCCGCTCGCGCGCGCGGCCATCGAGCGCGCGATCGAATTGAATGGCGTCGCGGTCGATTTCAATCTCAAGAGCTTCGTCTGGGGTCGCCGGGCCGCGATGGATCTCGAGCGCGTCCGGCGGATTGCGATGCCGGCCGACGTGATTCCGATCGAGCAGCACTTCTCGCGCAACCTCGATGAACTGATGGACCGCCGCGCGCAGTTCCTCACCGCGTACCAGGACGCGGCCTACGCTTCGCGCTATCGAAGCCTGGTGGAAAAGACCCGTCAGGTGGAAACCGAAAAAGCCGGAAGCACGAGACTTGCAGAGGCGGTCGCGCGTTACTACGCCAAATTGCTTGCCTATAAGGACGAGTACGAGGTCGCGCGCCTGTATACCGACGGCGCGTTCCGCAAGAAGATCGAGGCGATGTTCGAGGGCGACTACAAGCTGGTGTACCACCTCGCCCCGCCATTGCTCGCCAAACCCGATGCGCGAACCGGCGAACCCGCCAAGATGCAGTTCGGCGGCTGGATGCTGGGCATGTTTCGAATTCTTGCCCGCCTGAAGTTCCTCAGAGGGACGGCCTTCGACGTTTTCGGCCGCACCGAGGAGCGGCGCATGGAGTGCGCGTTGATCAGCGAGTACGAGGCAACGGTCACAACCCTGCTGCAGGGGCTCACGCGCGACAACCTCACGCTCGCGCTCGAGATCGCCTCGCTGCCGGACACGATCCGCGGCTACGGCCACATCAAGATGAAGAGCGTGAAAGCCGCGCGCGCAAAGCGCGATGAACTGCTTGCGCGCTACCGCAGCATCCCGATCCGCGCTGCTGCATGAGGCAGGGATTTGTTGTAGTGGTGGCCTTTCTCTTCGCCACCAGTCTACATGCGCAGTCCGACGCAACCCGCACGCTCGAGCTCGATGGCGGCGGTCGGGTCACTTACACCCTGCGTGCGCACCCGGCGGACGCCCACGCCGTGCGGCCGAAGGGTGAACTCGCGCCGACCAGCGCGCTCGATGCCGCCAAACTTCTGAATTTGCACCTGTCGGCGGGCGATATCGAGGAAGCTGCGCTGCTCTCGAACGCGCCGCGCCGCCGCTTCGAAGTGCTGCGGGACTACCGCGCGGCGGTGGGCGAGGAGGAATTCAAGCGGGTCTTCGCGCAGTATTTCTATCCCCAGAACCGCCTGCTCGCCGAAATCGGCATCGGCAAGCATCGCCTGCTCATCTGGGACTTGCAAGAGGGCGCGAACCGGATCGCGGGACAGTATTTCGTCGAGGTCGAGGGCCGCTACCTGGTCGATGATGTTCCGAACGACGCACGCACCAGCCTGCGCTGGGTACTCGAAGCGTACCGGAGCGGAAAACTACAACATTAGACTTTTACCCTGAAGGGCGTGAAGTCTGTGTCCTTGTCGTAGCAGTCCTCATTCTCGGCACGTTTCAGGAAGGCGACGACCCGATAGGTGACCGGCGTCATCACGATTTCCCAACTGGTCTTCAGCAGGTACTGCGCGATCGTGATCTTGATGAGGCCGGCGGCAGGCTCACCACCACCCAGGCCATGAACGAAGCGAACGCGAGCGCGCCGAACCCCGCCCAGACCACGCGCCGGTCGCGCCGATGAAATTGGAGCACAGCAGGACCGTGACGAAAGCCGCCACGACGAAATCGTAGTAGCGGTAGTTTTTCATGAAAGCCTCGGCCGGTAGTCGCGCACGTCCGGATCCAGCTCGACCCGCATGGCATCGAGCATGCGCGACACCATCGCGTAGAAACCCGCGGTCAGCGCAAGCTCGACGAACTCAGCGTCGTTGAAGTGCTGCTTTACTTCCGCGTGCACCTCATCGGTCACGCTGCATGCCATCACCGCCTCGGTCAGCGCGAGCGCGGCGCGCTCCTTCGCATCGAACTCCTTCGCTGTCCTCCATGCCGCGAGCGCCGCGATTTTCGCTTCGTTCACCCCGGCCTTGCGCGCCATGCGCAGATGATGGGCCCATTCGTATTCGGAGCGCGCGATCTGCGCCGTGCGCAGGATCATGATCTCGCGCAACGCGCGCGGCGTCCGGCTGTCGTGCCGGATCGAATTGGCGAACTCGGTCCACGCCGCGGTGAGCGGCGGGTTATTGCCGAGGGCGTGGTAGAGGTTCACGGGAGTGCCCCACAATTCCTTCAGCCGGGCGGCCAATTCAGGGGGGAAGCCGGCGTTGGGAACGCGCTGCATGGCGGCATAATAGCCGAATGATCTCCGCCACCGCCTTGCGCGAATGAGCCTGCGGGGCAGCTACGGTCTCGCCGCCGCCGATTTCTCGGTGGCACAGGATTGGGGCGCTTATGCCGCCGAGGAACACGCCCTGTTCCGGCGCCTGTTCGAGCGGCAGGCGAAACTGGTGCCGCGCTACGCCTGCGCGGAATGGATCGAAGCGCTCGCCCGCCTGGATGCAGGCAGCGGCATTCCGCGGTTCGACCGGGTATCGGCAAAACTGCGTGCGGCGACCGGCTGGGAGATCGTCGCCGTCCCTGGTTTGATCCCGGACGACGCCTTCTTCACGCACCTCGCCAACCGCCGCTTTCCCGTCACCGTCTGGCTGCGCCAGCCCGAAGAGTTCGACTACATCGTCGAACCCGACGTATTCCACGATTTCTTCGGCCACGTGCCGCTGCTGTTCGACCCGGTCTATGCCGATCACCTGCACGAGTACGGCAAGGGCGGCCTCAAGGCGATGCGCCTCGACGCGGTAAAGATGCTCGCGCGCCTGTACTGGTACACGATCGAATTCGGCTTGATGAAAACGCACGACGGGATACGCGCCTACGGCGCCGGATTGATCTCTTCGGGCGGCGAACTCGCCTATTGCGTCACAGACCCGGCGCCGAAGCGACTGGACTTCGATCTAGAAACGGCGCTACGCACCGATTACCAGATCGACCGCTACCAGACGACCTATTTCGTCATCGATTCATTCGCGCAGTTGATGCGCGACACCGCCCCCGATTTCACGCCCGTCTACGACCGGCTGCGAAATCTACCGGTGCTGGCACCCTAGAGGTTGCCGTCGACCTCGATGCCCTTGTAGAGCCAGTCCGCTTCCCAGGGATTGTCCGGGTCTCGTTGCAGCGCCAGTTCGTTCCTCAAATCGCGCGCGCCGCCCCCGACATGGAACCACTCGCCAAAGAAGCGTGACGAAAGCACCACGCGCGCGGTGCGGTTCAGGCGCTCGCGCTGGTAGGCGAGGAAGGCGCGGTTGTAGTCCTCGCCCGCCGCCGCCACCTTCCCGGCCAGCACCAAGGCATCCTCGATCGCCATCTGCGCGCCCTGCGCCAGGTACTGCAGCGTTGGGTGCGCGGCGTCGCCGAGCAGCGTGACGCGCCCAAGCGTCCAGTTGACTGCCGGCTCACGGTCGTGCAGCACCCAATTGCGCTCGCGCGATACGTAGCGCAGGTTGTCTCGCACGCCCGGGTGCACGCCGGCGAAGATTTCCTCCAGCTCGTCCGGCGCGCCGGCGTTCTGCTCGCCGCGCAGAAACCTGCGGCTGGCAATGGTGGCAACGTTGTTCATCACCGCGCCGGCCTGCAGCCGGTACTGCACCAGGTGCAGGTCCGGGCCGCCCCAGATGGTCATGGCGCCGGCGCGGCTGCGGTCGGCGATCTGGTCGTCCGGCACCACGCCACGGTAGACGAAATGCCCCGCCACGCGCGGCGCGCCATCGCCGATCACCGCCTGGCGCGTCGGCGACCAGAGACCATCGGCGCCGATGAGCGCGGCGCCTTCGTAGACCACGCCGTTCTCGCAGACGACTGTCACTGCGTCACTTTTTTGGGCAAAGCTTTCTACACCACGGGAAGATTCAAGCACTACTTCGCTCCGCTGCTTGCAGGCCTCCAGCAGGCCACCGTGCAAGTCGCGACGATGGATGACGAAGTAGCGGTGGCCGAAACGCTTGAGGAATGCCGTCCCGAGCGCGATGCGCGTCAGCTCCTGGTTGCTGACGGCGTCGACGAAGATGAGCGCGTCTGGAAATACCGCCGCGGCTTCGAGCGTCTTCAGCACGCCGAGGCGCTCGAGCATGCGGCTCACGTTCGGGCCCATCTGGATGCCGTAGCCGATTTCGCCGAATTCGGCCGCCTTCTCCAGCACCCGCACCTTGCGGCCCTTCTGCGCCAGGGCGAGCGCCGCCGCGAGGCCGCCGATACCGCCGCCGGCGATCAGGATCTCCTTCACGGGATTTCCTTCATAAAATCATTATACTGAGCGCTCCAGGGAGCCTCCGATGACCAATCTGTGGGACAACCCGGCGGGCACCGACGGCTTCGAGTTCATCGAGTACGCCGCGCCGGATCCGCGCGCGATGGGCGAACTCTTCGAGCGCCTGGGTTTCAAGGCGATCGCGCGGCACCGGCACAAGAACGTGATCCTGTACCGGCAGGGCGAAATAAATTTCATCGTCAATGCCGAACCCGATTCGTTTGCGCAGCGCTTTGGACGCATGCACGGGCCGAGCGTGTGCGCCATTGCGTTTCGCGTGCAGGATGCCAAGGCCGCGTACGAGCGCGCCATTGGCCTCGGCGCCTGGGGCTACGCCGAGCACGCTGGCCCGGGCGAGCTGAACATTCCCGCCATCAAGGGCGTGGGCGATTCGCTGATCTACCTCATCGATCGCTGGCGCGGCAAGAATGGTACGCGTGAAGGCGAGATCGGCAATATCGGCTTCTTCGACGTCGATTTCGAGCCGCTGCCCGGCGCTGCGCTCGATCCGGTGGGTCATGGCCTGGTGTACATCGACCACCTCACGCACAACGTCCACCGCGGCCGCATGAAGGAGTGGGTGGAGTTTTACGAGCGCCTGTTCAATTTCAGGGAGATCCGCCACTTCGACATCGAAGGGCAAGTTACCGGGGTGAAGAGCAAGGCGCTCACCAGTGCCTGCGGCAAGATCCGCATTCCGATCAATGAGGAAGGCAACGAGAAGGCCGGGCAGATCACCGAGTACCTGGACAGCTACCACGGCGAAGGCATCCAGCACATCGCCATGGGCGCGAAGGACCTGTTCAAGACGGTCGATGCGCTGCGCGCGGGCGGCGTGAAGCTGCTCGACACCGTCGACACTTACTACGAACTGGTCGACAAGCGCATCCCGGGGCATGGCGAGAACGTCGCCGAGCTGAAGAAGCGTAAAATTCTGATCGACGGCAAGGCGGGCAAGCTGCTGCTGCAGATCTTCAGCGAGAACCAGCTCGGGCCGATTTTCTTCGAGTTCATCCAGCGCAAAGGCGACGAGGGCTTCGGCGAAGGCAACTTCAAGGCGCTGTTCGAGTCGATCGAACTCGACCAGATGCGCCGCGGCGTGCTGAAGGCAAAGGGTTGAAAATAAAATATCAAAGCGGTTTCGGAAATTCCTTTTCCACGGAAGCGGTGAGAGGCGCGTTGCCGCTCAACCAGAATTCTCCGCAGCGCCCGCCGCGCGGCCTGTATCCAGAGGTGCTTTCGGGCACCGCCTTCACCGCGCCGCGTGCCGAGAACCTGTCCACCTGGCTGTACAAGCTGCGGCCCTCGGCCATGCAGCCACAGTACAAGTCCATCGGCAACGGATTGCTGCGCTCGGGCCCGTTCGATGAAGCGAAAACGCCGCCGCACCGTCTGCGCTGGAATCCGCTGCCGATCCCCTCCAGGCCGACCGATTTCATCGACGGCCTGGTGACCATGGCCGGCTCGGGGGATCCCGCGGCACACTCGGGGCTCGGCGTGCACTTCTTTTGCGCCAACCGGTCCATGACCGACAGGTACTTCCACAACGCCGATGCCGAAATGATGCTCGTCCCGCAACTGGGCGGACTCTCGATTTTTTCGGAATTGGGAAAAATGGAAGTGCAGCCGGGAGAAATCGCGGTGCTGCCGCGCGGCATGAAGTTCAAGGTCGGCCTCCCCGACGGCAAGGCGCGCGGCTATGCCTGCGAAAACTACGGCGCCCACTTCCGCCTGCCGGAACTGGGGCCGCTCGGCTCGCAGGGCCTCGCGCAGAAGCGCGACTTCCTCGTCCCGGTCGCCGCGTTCGAGGACAGGAACGCGAAATGCGAAGTGGTGCTGAAGTTCCTCGGCAACCTGTGGGCCACCGAGTACCGCCATTCGCCGCTCGACGTCGTGGCCTGGCACGGCAACCATGCCCCCTACAAGTACGACCTGGCGCGTTTCATGGTGATGAACACCGTGAGCTTCGACCACCCCGATCCGTCCATCTTCACCGTGCTCACCTCGCCATCCGGTCAGGCAGGCGTCGCGAACTGCGACTTCGTGATATTCCCGCCTCGCTGGCAGGTCGCCGATCACACGTTTCGCCCGCCGTGGTTCCACAGAAACGTGATGAGCGAGCTGATGGGCCTGGTGCATGGCGAGTATGAATCCAAGGCCGAGGGCTTCCTGCCCGGCGGCATGTCGATCCACAACTGCCTGCAGGGCCATGGCCCGGACCTGCCGACGTTCGAAAAGGCAAGCACCGCAGAACTCAAGCCGCACCAGCTCAAGAACTCGCTCGCCTTCATGTGGGAGTCCCGCTACGTGTTCCGGCCGACGAAATTCGCGCTTCGCGCGCCGCAGCTGCAGCGGAACTACGACGCGGTCTGGGACGGCTTCAAGAAACGCTTCAAATAAGCCGGAATCGCGGCTTCAGTTCCAGCCCGGCTTGCGCTTTTCCAGGAAAGAACGGATGCCCTCGCGCGCTTCGGCGCCCGCGCGCACGTCCGCCAGCACGCCGGCGGTATGCGCGGCAAGAGCAGGCGATATGGCCGCCTGCGCCACCTTTGCCAGCAGTTTCTTCGAGCGCGCCAGGGCCTGCGGCCCCGCCTGCGCGAGCTGCGAGGCGAATTTCTCCACCCGGGCGTCCAGCTCCGCGGCCGCGACGCATTCGTGCACGAAGCCGATGCGCAGGGCCTCGCGCGCCGCAAGCCGTTCTCCGGTTAGCACGTAGCGGCGCGCCTGCTGTTCTCCCATGGCGCGCACGATGTAGGGGCTGATCATCGCGGGCACCAGGCCAATCCTCACCTCGGGCAGGCAGAACTCGGCTTCTTCGGCGGCGACCACCAGGTCGCAGGCAGCAACAAGACCCATGCCGCCTGCGAACGCGGGCCCGTGCACGCGCGCGATGAGCGGCTTCGGATACGTATGCATGCGGTACAAGAGCTTCGCGAAACGGCTCGCTTCGCGCTTCGATTTCGCCTTGGTGGCCGTCGCTGCCTGCTCCATGCGGGACAAATCGCCGCCGGCGCAGAACGCCTGACCGCGGCCGGCAAGAACGACGACTCTGCAGGCGGGGTCTTTCTCCAGCACTTGCAGTGAATTCGAAATTGAATTCAAAACCAGATCGTTCAACGCATTCCTCAAATCCGGCCGGTTGAGCCAGAGCCACGCGGCCGCACCGCGCCGTTCAATTTGCAGCACGTCCATCAGTTGATCTGCAGTCTTTGCCTCGCGGCGAGGTATTCCCTGGCGAGATCGTCGACCACCTGCGCCACCGGCATCACCGCGTCGATCTGGCCGACGCCCTGCCCCGCGCTCCAGATGTCGCGCCAGACCTTCTTCTCGGCTCCGCCCTCGGTGCCGAAATTCATCTTGTTGGGGTCGGACTTGGGCAGGTTGCGCGGATCGAAACCCGCGGCGACCACGCTGTGCTTGAGGTAGTTGCCGTGCACGCCGGAAAACAGGTCCGTATAGACGATGTCTGCGGCGGCGGCGCGCAGGATCTCTTCCTTGTAGCGCTCGGGCACGCTCGCCTCGGGCGTGGCGAGGAAGCGCGTGCCGATGTAGGCGAGGTCTGCCCCGGCGGCCTGCGCGGCGAGGATCGCGTCGCCGCTGGAAATCGCGCCCGAGAGGATGATCGGCCCGTCGAAGAATCGCCGCACTTCGCCGATCAGCGCGAAAGGCGAAAGCGTCCCGGCGTGGCCGCCGGCCCCCGCGCAGACGAGGATCAGGCCGTCGACTCCCGCCTCGAGCGCCTTCTCGGCGTGGCGCACGCTGATGACGTCGTGCAGCACGATGCCGCCGTAGGCGTGGATCTTCGGAATCACGTCGTCCGGCGCCCGCAGGCTGGTGATGGTGATCGGCACCTTGTGGCGGATGCAGACTTCGATGTCGTACTCCAGCCGGTCGTTCGATTTGTGGCAGATCTGGTTGACCGCGTAGGGCGCGGCGCCCGGATGCTTTGCGAGCGCCGCTTCAATATCCGTCAGCCAGCCGTCGAGCGCCTCCTTCGGCCGGGCATTGAGCGCGGGGAACGAGCCGACGACGCCGGCCTTGCATTGTTCGATGACCAGCCGCGGATTGCCGGCGATGAACATCGGCGCGGCGATGACCGGGATGCGCAGGCGCTGCAAAATGGAAGGCAAGGACATGCTTGGGCGTGAATTTCCGGGGACGCCACGCTCAGCGTAGCGACTCGCCTTTGGCCGCCTTGTCGCGCAGCAGCTTCGGTGGCGCGAAGCGCTCGCCATGTTTCTTTGCCAGTTCATCCGCGCGCGCGACGAACTTTTCCGTGCCGACGTAGTTGATGAACTGCAGCGCGCCGCCGGTCCAGGCCGGGAAGCCGATGCCGTAGATGGAGCCGATGTTGGCGTCGTGCGCGGTACCGAGGACGCCTTCTTCGAGGCAGCGCGCCGTCTCGATCGCCTGGCGGTAGAGGATGCGGTCCTTCATCTCTTCGATATCGAATTTCACGCCGGTGCGACCGAACACGCGACCCAGTTCCGGCCAGAGGAATTTTTTTCCTTCCTGCGGATATTCGTAGAAACCGCCGCCGGCAGCGCGTCCCGGGCGATTCAATTCCTTCACCATCTTCACGATCACTGTCTGCCCGGGATGCTCCGGCGGCAGGGGTTTGCCCTCCGCCTTGAGATCGGCGACGGTCTGTTCCATCACGTGCATCGAGAGCGACATCGAGGTCTGGTCGATCACTTCCAGGGGGCCGACCGGCATGCCGGCCTGGCGCGCCGCGTTCTCGATCGCCGCCGCCGGAATGCCTTCGGCAAGCATGGCGCAGCCCTCCTGCACGAAGGTACCGAAGGTGCGGCTGGTGTAGAAGCCGCGAGAGTCGTTCACCACGATCGGCGTCTTGCCGATCTGCAGCACGTAGTCGTAGGCCTTGGCGAGCGTCTCGGCGGAGGTCTTCTCGCCCTTGATGATCTCGACCAGTTCCATGCGATCGACCGGCGAGAAGAAATGCAGGCCGATGAAGTTTTCCGGCCGCGCCGAAGCGCTGGCGAGGCCCGATATCGGCAGCGTCGAGGTATTGGAAGCAAAGAATCCGCCCGCGATCAGCTTCGGCTCGGCC
>SBAS01000029.1 GCA_005240145.1 Nitrosomonadales bacterium
CGAGTGGACCCCGGACCTGCTGCACGCGTCATCGGAGGCGAGCCTGGTGCTGGGGCGTCTCGCGGGCCTGGGCGCCCGCATCCGGAATCCGCACCTGCTGCTGCGCCCGTTCATGCGCCGCGAGGCGGTGCTGTCCAGCCGGATCGAGGGCACCCAGGCGACCCTGGGCGAGTTGCTGGCCGACGAAGCGGGGGTCGAGGTGGACCGCGCGCCCGACGACCTGAAGGAGGTGCGCAACTACGTCCTCGCCATGGAAAAAGGCGCCTCGCTCCTGCAGGAGCTGCCGCTGTCGCTGCGGCTGGTGCGAGAGCTGCACCGGGTGCTCATGAAAGGGGTGCGGGGCGACAGCTCCACGCCGGGCGAATTCCGGCGCATCCAGAACTGGATCGGGCCGCGCGGGGCCACCGTGGCGAGCGCCCGTTTCGTGCCGCCGCCGCCGAACGAGCTCCCGGGGTGCCTCGCCGCCTGGGAGAAGTACCTGCACGAGCGCGACCTGCCTCCCCTGCTGCAGGCAGCGCTCCTGCATTACCAGTTCGAGGCGATCCATCCGTTCATCGACGGCAACGGCCGGGTCGGCCGGCTGATGATCGTGCTGTTCCTGATGGCGCGCGGCGTGCTGCCTTCGCCCCTGCTCTACCTCTCGGCGTTCTTCGAGGCGTCGCGGGCCGACTATTACGACCTGCTCACCGGCGTCACGGAACGGGACGGCTGGCGTGAATGGATCCGGTACTTCCTCAACGGCGTGACCGAGCAGTCAGCGGACGCGCTTGGCCGCGTCGAGAAGATCGAGGCGCTGCGCGAGAAGTGGCGGCAAAGGCTGGCAAGCCGCCAGACGAAGACCATCATGGCCCTCGTCGACCGCCTGACCGCCAACCCGTTCATCACGGTCGGCGGCGCGGCGAAGGATCTGAAGATCGCCTTCACCACCGCCCAGCGGCAGATCGACGCGCTGGTCCGACACCGCATCATCACGCCGCAGGACGACGCCCGGCGGGGCCGCGTCTATCTGGCGCGGGATCTGCTCGCCATCCTGGACGAGCCGGCGCAGCAGGGCACAACACCGCACGACGAGACGAACCAAAGCAAGCGCCGCAAGAAGGTAAGCGCCACGCCACGCAGCAGTCGCTGAACGGCGCGGTCAGGCAGCAAGTTCAGCTTTTGGCAAGCGCCTTGAGCGCGGCCCGGATTCCTTCGGTCAGCGCGAGCCCGGCAGGCAGGCCCTTGACCGCGGCGAGCGCCTCTTTTTCGCTGTAGCCCAGGCCGACCAGGGCGTTGAGAACGTCGCTGGAGCCGCCTGCGGCCGGCTTCGTATCGATATCCGAAATTTTTCCCTTCAGCTCCAGCAGCAGCCGTTCGGCGGTTTTCTTGCCGATGCCCGGTACCTTGGTAAGGCGCGCCGTGTCCTGCAGCGTCACCGCCTGCGCCAGGTCCGCCACCGACAGGCCGGACAACACCGACAGCGCAGTGCGCGCGCCGACGCCCGAAATGCGGATCAGCTTGCGGAAGGCCGCGCGCTCTTCCAGCGTCGCGAAGCCGTAGAGCACATGCGCGTCCTCGCGCACCACGAGGTGGGTGTGCAGGGTCACTGCCTCGCCCGTCGCCGGCAGGTTGTAGAACGTGCTCATCGGCACATCGATCTCGTAGCCGACGCCGGCCGCCTCGAGCAGTACCTGGGGGGGATTCTTCGCTACGAGCTTGCCTGAGAGGCGACCGATCATCTCGATCGTCCTCGACGAAATCCTTTGATCGAAAATTCCCCCAGCTTCCCTCCATGCGCGTGGCAGATCGCGCAGGCAAGGGCGTCGGCGGCATCGGGGCTGGGATCTCCGGGCAGCGCAAGCAGCCTTCTCACCATGTGCTGCACCTGTTCTTTTTTTGCGTGGCCCTTGCCGACCACGGCCTGCTTGACCTGCAGCGCAGTGTACTCCGCGACCGGCAGGCCCGCGATCACCGCGGCGCAGATCGCGGTGCCGCGCGCCTGGCCGAGCAGCAGCGTTGACTGCGGATTCACGTTGACGAAGACCTTCTCGATCGCCACCTCTTGCGGGCGGTTTGCCGCGATCACTTCCGCGATGCCTGCGAGGATGCTTTTCAGGCGCAGCGCCAGATCACCCGCGCCGGATTTGACGCATCCGCTGGTGATGTAGCGCAGCTGATTGCCCTGCTTTTCAATGACGCCGAATCCCGTAATGCGCAAACCCGGATCGATGCCGAGGATTTTCACTCGCCCAGTACGGCGGTGGTGTAGACGTTCTGCACGTCGTCGAGTTCGTCCAGCGCTTCGAGCAGGGTGCGCATTTTCTCCGCCTCCGCGCCCGCAAGGGCGGTTTCGGACTGCGGCTTCATCGCGACCTCGGCGGCCTCGGACTTGAGGCCGGCTTTTTCGAGGCCGGCCTTGACCTTGTCGAATTTCGCCGCCGTGCAGAGCACCTCGATGGAGCCGTCCGCATTCATCAGGACATCGTCGGCGCCGGCATCGAGCGCCGCTTCCATGATCTTGTCCTCGCTCGCGCCGGGCGCGAAGACGAATTGCCCGCAATGCTTGAACAGGTACGCCACCGAGCCGTCGGCGCCCATGTTGCCGCCATGCTTGGCGAAGGCGTGGCGCACTTCGGCGACCGTGCGCGTGCGGTTGTCGGTGAGGCACTCGACCAGCACCGCGGCGCCGCCGGCGCCGTAGCCCTCGTAGCGCGCCTCTTCGTAGGCGACGCCCTCGAGTTCGCCCGTGCCGCGCTGCACCGCACGCTGCACGCTGTCCTTCGTCATGTTGGCGTCGCGCGCCTTGTCGAGCATCATGCGCAGGCGCGGATTGGAATCCGGATCGCCGCCGCCCATGCGCGCCGCGACCGTGATTTCCTTGATCAGGCGCGTGAAAACCTTGCCCTTTTTCGCATCCGCCGCCGCCTTGCGGTGCTTGATGTTCGCCCACTTGCTGTGTCCGGCCATGTGATAATTTTACCGTCATGGCCGCGCCGATCCTCGTAGCGAAAACCCCGAAGGCCGAACTCGTCCTGCTGCCCGCGCTCGCGAACCGCCACGGCCTCATCGCCGGCGCGACCGGCACCGGCAAGACCGTCACGCTGCAAACCCTGGCGCAGGGTTTTTCCAGCATCGGCGTGCCGGTGTTCATGGCCGACGTGAAAGGCGATCTTGCCGGTCTAGCCAAGGCGGGCGGCGCCAATGCCAGGGTCGCCGAGCGCGCGAAGAGCCTGAAACTGGAACTCGCCTTCGCCGCCTGCCCGGTGGCGTTCTGGGACGTGTACGGCAAGAGCGGCCATCCGGTGCGCGCCACGGCCTCCGACATGGGGCCGTTGCTGCTCGCGCGCATGCTCAACCTGAACGACACCCAGGAAGGCGTCCTCAACCTGGTGTTCCGCATCGCCGACGACCACGGACTGCTGCTGCTCGATTCCAAGGACCTGCGCGCGATGCTGCAGCACGTGGGCGAGAACGCGGCGCAGTTCACCACCCAGTACGGCAATGTCTCGGCCGCCTCCATCGGCGCCATCCAGCGCGGCCTCCTGGCGCTCGAGAGCCAGGGCGCGGCGCAGTTCTTCGGCGAGCCGATGCTCAACATCGCCGATCTCATGCAGACAGCCAATGGCAAGGGCGTGGTCAATATCCTCGCCGCCGACCAGCTCATGAATTCGCCCAAGCTCTACGGCACCTTCCTGCTCTGGCTGCTCTCGGAACTGTTCGAGCACCTGCCGGAAGTGGGCGATGTGGAAAAGCCGAAGCTGGTGTTCTTTTTCGACGAAGCCCACCTGCTCTTCAACGAAGCGCCCAAGGCCCTGCTCGACAAGATCGAGCAACTGGTGCGCCTCATCCGCTCCAAGGGCGTGGGCGTGTACTTCGTCACCCAGAACCCGCTCGACATTCCTGAAACCGTGCTGGGACAGCTCGGCAACCGCGTGCAACATGCGCTGCGCGCCTTCACCCCGCGCGACCAGAAGGCGGTGAAGTCGGCGGCCGAGACCATGCGGCCGAACCCGAAATTGAAAGTCGAGCAGGTCATTACCGAACTCGCGGTGGGCGAAGCGCTGGTGTCCTTCCTCGACGACAAGGGCCGGCCGAACATCGTCGAGCGCGCCTTCGTCGTACCGCCCGGGAGCTACCTTGGACCCGTATCGCCCGAGGAGCGGAAAAAGTGCATCGAAAGCTCGGCGATTTTCGGCCACTACGAGAAGGCGGTCGACCGCGAATCGGCCTTCGGGAAGCTCAAAGGCCGCACCGAGGAAAAAGTAGAGCAAAGCAAGAAACCCGAAGCAAGCGTGATGTCGGACGTGCTCTTCGGCAGGACCGGGCCGCGCGGCGGCAAGCAGTCGCAGGGCCTGCTCGAGGCGATGGCGAAGAGCGCGGTGCGCACCGTGGGTTCGCAGGTCGGGCGCGAAATCGTGCGCGGCCTGCTGGGTTCGATCCTCGGCAAGCGGCGTTGAGCAGCAGTTACAGGCTTGGGGGCATCATCTTTGCCCTTGCCGGAACGATCGCGTTCGCGTTTCGTCCGGTTCTCATCAAACTTGGATACGGCGCGCATCCGGTCAGCGCGACGACGCTACTTTTCCTGCGCATGACGCTGTCGCTGCCCTTCTTCCTCGTCATGGCCTGGTGGTTCAGGCAGGGCGGGCCGATCGCGCGGCGCGACTGGCTCGGCATCGTCGGCCTGGGTCTCCTCGGCTATTACCTCGCGAGCCTGCTCGATTTCCTCGGCCTGCAGTACGTCTCGGCGGGCGTCGGGCGGCTGATCATGTTCCTCTACCCGACGCTGGTGATCGTTCTTTCGACGCTGTTCCTCGCCAAGCCGCCGACGCGCCGCGAGCTCGCCGCGCTCGCCATCACCTATTCCGGCATTGCGCTGGTGCTCTCCAGCCAGATCACGCCGGGGCCGGAGAACCGCCTGTTCGTCTTCGGCGCCCTGCTGATCTTTGCCTCGGCGATGTGCTACGCCGTGTACCTCGTGACCGGCAGCCAGCTGATCAAGCGCGTCGGCAGCGTGCGCTTCACCGCCTACACGATGATCGTCTCCACGCTGCCGGCAGTTCTGCAGTTCTGCGTCCTCGAATCGCCTGCGGCGCTCGAGCTGCCGACGCGCCTGTGGTGGATCGCCATCGTGCTTGCCACGGTATGCACGGTGTTGCCGGTGTTCCTCGTCGCCGAATCCCTCAAGCGCATCGGCGCCAACCATTTCGCGCTGATCGGCGCGCTTGGGCCCGTCACCACGGTGCTGGCCGATTTCCTCCTGCTCGAAGGTGCGCTCAGCATCGCCCAGATCCTGGGCGGCGGGCTCGTCATCTCGGGCGTACTGCTCGTCTCGTTGAAAAGGAACTGATCATGGATCTCGGCATCAAGGGCAGGACCGCGCTGGTCTGCGCGGCATCGAAGGGCCTGGGCAAGGGTTGCGCGCTGTCGCTCGCGAAAGAGGGCGTGGGCCTCGTCATCACGGCGCGCGGCAGGGAGGCGCTGGAGGCGACGGCGGCGGAAATCCGCAGGCTCACCGGCGTCAGGGTCACCGCCGTGGCGGGCGACATCACCACGGCCGAGGGGCGCGCCGCGGCGCTGGCCGCCTGTCCCAATCCCGACATTCTCATCAACAACGCCGGCGGCCCGCCGCCCGGCGATTTCAGAAGCTGGACGCGCGAAGACTGGCTGAAGGCGCTGGACGGCAACATGCTCACCCCGATCGAGCTGATCAAGGCGACGGTGGACGGCATGATCGCGCGCAAGTTCGGCCGCATCGTCAACATCACCTCGGGTGCGGTGAAAATGCCGATTCCCGAGCTGGGCCTGTCGAACGGGGCCCGCACCGGTCTCACCGGCTTTGTCGCCGGCATCGCGCGCCAGACGGTGCAGCACAACGTCACCATCAACGGCCTGCTGCCCGGACCGTTCGATACCGACCGCCTGCGTGGCAACCTCGCCTTCAACGCGCAGAAACTGGGCAAAACACCCGCCGAACTGGCGACAGTGCGCGCCCAGGCCAATCCGGCGAAACGCTTCGGCACAGTCGAGGAATTCGGCGACGCCTGTGCGTTCCTCTGCGGCGCGAACGCCGGCTTCATCACCGGCCAGAACCTGCTCATGGACGGCGGCGCGTTTCCGGGGACCCTTTAGCTCAGGCCGTAGCCGGCGCCATGACCTGCGCCCGCCCGGTGCGCGTCATCGACACCGGCATTCGTTCCGGCCGGGAGAATGTCGCCTTCGACCAGGCGCTGATCGAGACGCGCAATGCCGGAAAGTGTCCGGAAACGATTCGCTTCCTCCGCTTCCGTCCCTGCGTTCTGGTCGGGCTGCACCAGATGCTGTCCCACGAAGTGCGGCTGGAGTATTGCGCGCGCCACGGCATCGAGCTGGGTCGACGCATCACCGGCGGCGGCGGCCTTTTCATGGACGAGGGCCAGATCGGCTGGGAGCTCGCATTGGAGCGGCGCAGGCTCGGCGCCGACCTCGCCGCGGCAGCGACGCGCATCTGCACCGCCGCCGCCGCCGGCCTGCGGCGCCTGGGCGTGGCGGCGGAATTTCGACCGCGCAACGACATCGAGGTGGGCGGTCGCAAGCTGGGCGGCACCGGAGGCGTGTTCGACGGCGAGACGCTTTTTTTCCAGGGCACTCTCCTTGTCGACTTCGACCCGGCGCGCATGATCGAGGCATTGCGCATCCCGGTGGAGAAGCTGGCGCGGCGCGACCTGGAAGACGCCCGGCGACGAGTGGTTTCTCTCGTGGAGTTGCTGGGGTACGCGCCGCCGCTCGCAGATATCCATGCAGCGCTGCTGGCGGGCTTTCGCGAGCACCTCGAGCTCGAGCCCCACTGGGGCGAAGCAAGCATGTACGAAGAGACTCTGGCGCGGCAGCTGCACACCGAACAGTACGGCACCGAGGAATTCGTTCGATCACTCGACGCACCAGAGGTGTCCGCGCCGGTATCGTCGGCAACACTGGTGCGCCGCGCAGGGACCTTGCGCGCCGACATCCGCCTTGAAGGCGGAGCCAACGAGCGGATCCGCGAAGCGCTGATCACGGGAGATTTCTTCGTCAGCCCCTCGCGCACGGTGCTCGACCTGGAGGCGCGCCTGCGCGGCCTCGCCGCCGCCGGCGCGGGCGCCGCGGTCGAGGCCTTCTTCGCCGAGCGCGCATGCCAGCTCTCCGGCCTGGCCCCGGCCGATTTTCGCGAGCTGGTGGAAAGCGCACTGGCGCAGCTTTCGTTCCGCGCCGCGGGCCGGCTGTTGCGCGGGCATTGGCGCGGCCCGCGCCAGGAACAGGCGACCGCGCTCGTCTTCCTGCACGACGCGCTCGGCAGCGTTCGCCTGTGGCGCGACTTCCCGGACCAATTGGTGAAGGCCACCGGCTGCGGCGCCCTCGTCTACGATCGCTGGGGCTCGGGGGATGCCGAACCGCTGGTGCCGCCGTTCGCAAAGGACTACCTGATGCGAGAGGCGCTCGAGGCACTGCCCGAGGTGCTCGCGCGAGCCGGGATTGGCGATGCGATCCTCGTCGGCCAGTCCGACGGCGCGTCGATCGCGCTCGCCTATGCCGGGGCCAACCCGCAGCGCGTTCGCGGCGTGATCGCACTATCGCCGCACCTGGTCGTCGAAGCACGCACGCTGGAGCAGGTCCGCGAACAGATCCGCGACTACGAAACCGGCGACCTCAAGGCGCGCTTGCGCCGACATCACGGCAAGAACACCGCAGCCCTGTTTGCGCGCCTGGTCGAGGTCTGGACCGCGCTGGCGCCGGGCGCGAGCTGGGGGCTGGAGCCGTACGTTGCCCGCGTTCAGTGTCCGGTACTCGCGATCCAGGGCGAGGACGACGAGTTCTTCTCGCGGCTGCAACTCGACGCGCTCGCGCGGCTGTTGCCGGGGCCGCTGGAGTCGCTACGCATTCCGGGCTCCCGCCATTACCCGGTGCACCAGGCGCGCAACGAGGTGCTGGCCGCCTCGATCCGCCTGATTCAGAGGGCGCTGCTCGGCCAGCCTTCCCTATGCGCCTGACGGCTGCCTGTCGGCGCCGGTTCCCCGGCCGGAAAACTAGGCGCTGCGCCTGCGCACGTTGCGGCAGTACACCTCGTAGAGCGCCGTGAGCAACGCAGGCGCTTCCGGGCCGTCGAGCGAATAGAAGATCGACTGCCCGGCGCGGCGTGAGCGCACGAGGCCGCGCTGGCGCAGCAGCGCGAGATGCTGCGAGAGAGCCGACTGGCTCACCGCCACGATCTTTTCGAGTTCGCCCACGGATTTCTCGCCCTCGGCGAGCTGGCACAGCACCATCAGCCGCACCGGATTGGACATCGCCTTGAGCAGCCCCGCCGCGCGCAACGCGCGCGACTGCAGCTCCGCCATGTTCACCCCCGCGATCACCGCGCTGCGACTCATGCGCAGCCCGCGAAATTGTCGGCGGCCATCTTCGCCTCGTACTTGGGTGCCACCTGTGCGCCCGGCGTGAGCGCGCCCTTGGCGGCAGCCCAGTCGGCAGGCTTGAGAATCACGAACCAGCCCGCGCCGTAGGGATCCTCGTTGGCAAGTGCCGGCTTGTCGCTCACTTCGTCGTTCACCGCCACGACCGAAGCTTGGAACGCTGCCTTCGCCGGACCGACCCATTTCCCGGACTCCACCGTGGCGCAGGACTTGCCCGCTTCGACCGAGCGGCCGGCTTTTTTCGGCGTAAAGGCGACCAGCAGCCCCGCCATGGCGGTGGCCACCGCGGTCATGCCGAGCTTGACGGTGCCGTCGCCGACCTCGCGGTACCAGATGTGGTTGTCGACGTCGTACAGCAAGTCGTCGGGCAGGTTGCAGCCGCGCACATTAGCCATCGGTTCTTTCCTCAAGCAAGGACTTTTCCCGCACCGGACGCGATGCGCAACAGAAATCGCCCAGCCCTTCCACTTCCATCTTGCCCCGGACAAAAAGCTCCAGGTGCCGCACCAGCATTTCCATCATGAGCCGCGGCTTCCCGTCCCCGGATTCTTCCAGAAGATTGTAGTGGTAGGCAATTTCGCGGCAGGTCTCGCGGCAGGCATTGAAGCTGGGCACGCCGCGCGCGCCCTGGCGGTGCAGCGCGAGCAGACGGAAGGTCTCCACCGTATCCTGCGTCGGCGTCTCGCCGCGTGCGCGCACCCATTCCTCCAGCACCGCCTCGGCGCGGGCGAGCAGCGTTCCCCTGGCCGCGCTCATGCGATGCCCTTTTCCTTCAGCAGCGCCAGCCCGTCGGAGACGTTCTCGTGCACCCCGAGCTTGCGTGGGCTGACGCCGAGCGCGACGCCGAGCAACTGCGTGAAGTACAGCATGCGCACCTTTGTCTTCGTGCCCAGCACTTTTTCCGCGCGCACCTGGTGCATTTCCAGCCCGGAATGGCAGGTCGGGCACTCGGTGGCGATCACGTCCGCTCCCGCGACCTCGGCCGCCTGCAGGATGTTCAGCACCAGCTGCGTCGAAGTGTCGCTGTCCGAGAGCGTGTGTGCGCCGCCGCAGCAGGCGGTTTTCAGCGGGAAGTCCACGTTCTCGGCGCCCGCCACGGCGAGCAGGTCGTCCATGAAGTGCGGCTGCGAGGTGGATTCGCTGCCCGGACCCTGGTCCTTCTCCGGGAAAATATGGCGCGGCCGGGTGTACATGCAGCCGTAGTAGTTCGCAACCTTCAGGCCCTTCAGCGAACTCTTCAGGCGGCGCTTGAGTTCCTCCTCGCCGATGCCGTCCTTGATCCAGTCGAGCGCGTGGATGGTCTCGAGGCTGCCGGCCTGGTAGGTTTCGTGGCCGGCCTTCTTCGAGATGCGGTCCACGGTCTGGCGCGAGGCCTCGTCGTTGGCGAGATCGTATTCGGCCTTCTTCAGGTTGTGGTAGCAGCCGTTGCAGGGCGCCATCACCACCTTCGCCTTCATCTCGTGCGCGGCAATGGCCATCACGCGCGACGAGAGGTAGGTCTGCACCTTCGGGTCGACGTTTTTCACCTCCATCGCCCCGCAGCAGTTCCAGTCCTTGACTTCGTCGAGCTCCAGGCCGAGCGCTTTTCCCACCGCCTTGGTGGAGCTGTTGTAGGCGTGGCCGGTGCCCTCGAGCGCGCAGCCAGGGTAGTACGCGACTTTCTGGTATTTATTCAAGATTGAGCGCCTTTCGGTTCCGGGCTTCCTGCTCGTGCACATACTCGTTGATCGCGGCGGAAGCCTTGGCCCACTTGCGCGTGCGCGGGCGGAACACCGCCCCCCAGCCCATCATCAGGCCCTGTTTGAACGGCAGGCGCCGCGCGACCCGCTTTACCATTTCCACCAGCCAGTCCTGCAGCAGCGGCTGCGCGGTGCGGGCGAAGAAATTGCGGATGATGCGGCCTTCCTCGATCTTGCCGGTGGCGACCACCTGCGCGGTGAACTCCTCGTCGAACAGCGTGGACTTCGACTTCGGCGTGTGCCCCTTCAGCTCCAGCCAGTGGGCAGTCGCCTTCATCACGCCCTCGGGGAACACGTCGCGCGGGCAGGCGTAGGTGCACTTGTTGCATGAAATGCACTGCCAGATGATGTCCTTGTCGCGCAGCAGCTCGGATTCCATGCCCGTGCGGATCAGGTAGATCCAGTAGCGCGGGTTGAAGTCCGGGTTGAGCGCGTTCACCGTGCAGGAATTGGTGCAGGAGCCGCACTGCCAGCACCGGTTGATGTGCTCGCCGCCGGGCAGGGCCGCGATCTCCTCCTCCATCGCCTCGTTGTAGTCGGTGACCACGCGCGACTGGATGAACGTGCTCCAGTGGACGGACACGTTCACGCCGTCGAGCACGAGGTTGTCGTGCGTCTTAAGATTCTCCGGGCGGATCAGCGATTTCTCGTGGATCGCCACCTCAGTGCCCCGCCACGATCTCGGCAACCCCGTGCGCCGCCTTGAGCCGCGTCCTGCCCGCGGCATCCACTCCGTCCAGGCCGAGGATGCGGCGCGTGTGCAGCATCGGGTCCTCCGGCGTGGCGAAATCGGTGCGCAGGTAGGTGCCGCCGCGCTCGCCGATGTACTCGGCGTAGACCTGCGCGGTGAGCACGTCCACATAGAACAGGACGTCGCGGAATACGCCGTTGGCCGCCAGGTACTGCGCCAGTTCCTCGCGCAGCAGGAGGAAGGTGGCGTAGCCGTCGGGGACGTCGAGCCTGATCCGGTCCACGTCCTCGCCGTGCCAGATCTCGCGCAGCACCCCGGTATTGGACCGCGCATCCCAGACCCAGCGCTGCATCAGCGGATAGCGCTCGGGGTCCACGTTGTGCAGGATCTCGGCAGCGAGGTCGCGCACCCAGCGGTGGTCCCGGTCCGCGGGAAAGGCAGCGCAGAACGCCGCGATGCGCGCATCGGTTGTTGCGGTGTTCTCGCTGTTCTCAAGGAGTAGACGAATCTTTGAACTCAATTCAGAAAATAATTCCGGCTCAAGATATCGCCCGACGCGGCGGCGCACCGTGGCGATATGCGCGCACAGCGTCCGCAACGAGTCCAGCTCCAGCTCGCCCTGCAGCGTGTCGCGGAACAGTGTCGACTTGATTTTCAGCGCCTCGACGTAGGCCTCGACCCCGCCCTGCTCCTCGGCGCGCGCCACCAGGCCCTCGAGGGTCAGGCGCAGCTTCGGCCCGGAGAGCTCCAGTGTCATGCCGCGACCGCGTCCTTGCGGTTGGCGAGCGCGTAGGCTGCCATCGCAGCGGCGTTGCCCTGCGCGATCGAGTCGTCGATGGTCTCCGGCCCGGTGGCCGCGCCGGCGACGAACACCCCCGCGCGCGAGGTCTGGCCGGAAGCCCCATAGCTCCCGCGCGCGATATGGCCATGCTCCTGCAGGTTGACGCCGAATACCTGCGCGAGGGATTTGTTCTCCACGTTCGGATCCATGCCGATGGCGTGCACCACCATGTCGAACGGGATGGTGATCGGGCGCTTCACCAGCGTGTCCTCGCCCTTGACGATCAGCTTCTGGCCGTCGGAGGTCACCTCCGCGATGCGCGCCTTGATGTACTTGACCTTGAACTCCTCCTGGCTCTTCCAGTAGTAGGTCTCATTCAGGCCGTAGGTACGGATGTCCATGTAGTAGATGTAGACGTGGCAGTCCGGCAGTTCCTCGCGGATCTCCATGGCGATGTTGCAGGACACCGTGCAGCAGATCTTCGAGCACCACTCGCGCCCGATCTGCCGGTCGCGAGAGCCCACGCACAGCAGGATCGCCACGCGCTGGGGCTTGCGGCCGTCGGAGGGGCAGCGCACGCCGCGGCCCGAGGAAATCATCTGCTCGACCTGCGTGGTGGTGACGACATCGGGAAAGGTGCCAAAACCCCACTCGGGCTTGTTGACCGAGTCGAAGTGGGTGAAACCGGTGCAGAGGATCGCCGCGCCCGCTTCGACGCTGGATCCATCGGATAGGCGCGCCTTGAAGTTGCCCGGCTCCCCTTCGAATGCCTCGACTCTCGCATTCATGCGAATGGAAACCAGGGAATTTTCCTCGACCCTCCTGACCATCCCGCCGATCGCGTCCCGCGCCCACTCGCCCGAGGGCACGAGCTTTGCGTAGCCTGAAATGATGGGCGCGCCGCCGAGTTTCGACTCCTTGTCCACCAGCACCACGGGCTGCCCGACGCTCGCCAGCGCGTGCGCTGCGGCGAGTCCGGCGGGGCCTGCACCCAACACCAGAACGGGTTTGGTCATTGCACCGCCTTGAGCGGAATGTAGCCCGGGCCCGAGGTGATCATGCGGCGCGGATCGTAGAGGTTCTCCTGCTTGCCCTCCTTGATCTGCTCCAGATAGGCGACGAACTCGGCCTTCTTCGCCTCCCAGTCGATGCCGAGCTTCTCCATCAGCGTCTCGGTGGGAGAAGCGTGCCAGTGCGACTGCACGATCTTGTACGGGTGCGCGCCGCAGACCAGCGCGGCGAACTGGCAATCGGCCAGCACCGCCAGCTCCACCGGCTTGGCGCCCGCCTTGCTGATCCACTGGTTCTTGTCGAGGGTGGTGATGCAGCCGGTGTCGTGCCCGATCATCACGTCCGCCCTCGCTTCCTCGACCGCGACACGGATCTTGCGATCGATGGCGAAGGAGCGCGTGAACTCGCGCTCCGAGATGATGTGGCGGAAGCCAAAGCCGCAGCAGTCGTACCAGGTGGAGTAGTCGATCACCTGCGCGCCCAGGGACTGCATCAGTCCGGTGGACACCGCCAGACGGTTGCCGCCCATGATGCTGTCGTCGTAAATCGCGTCCTCCGGGACCATCTTGTAGACGTGGCAGGCGGGATGGATAGTGGCGCGGACCTGGCTGCAGTCGATCTCGCGCATGCCGGCGATGCGCTCGCGCATCACGTGCAGCCACTCCGAGTAGTGCACCACCTCCTCCGGGATCAGCAGCTTGCCATCGACCAGGCGGCCGAGCTTGCCGAGGATCTTCTTCACGCTCTCGCGCAACTTGGCCGAGCGGATCAGGTAGCCCCGCACTTCCTTGTAGTTGCCAAACGAGGTGCCGCAATGCACCAGCGGGTAGTAGTAGGCCTCGGGCAGTCCCTGCGCCTTGGCGGCCACGTAAGCCTGGTGGAAGTTGCGCAGGAATACCGCTGCCAGGCTCTCCAGGTTGCCGATTCCCGAGCCATGGTAATTCCACGCGGTGCAGGAGGTCTGGTCGGTCTCGTCCAGGTATTCGATGTCCATCCGGTTCATCAGCCACAGGAGGGACGCCGGATAGCCGGGAATGTTGCCGCACTGGCCGCAGGACTTGTGGTGCCACAGGCGCTGCGTGGGGATCTTCTTGTCCCATCCATACAGCGTCTTCACCATCACCGGCTGGTGCTCGTCGCTCACCCGGTGAACGACGATCTCGCCCTCCTTCTCGAGCTGCCACATGGCGTCGCGCACGTCCTCGACGCGGTCCTTCTGCGTCAGCATCGAGCGCTTGTCGACCTTGAGCTCGACCCAGGAGGTGGCGATCTTCGCTTCCGTGGCGGAGAGGTTTGCGTCGCGCCATTCGGCGCCGTGTCCGGTGAATTTCTCGCTCATGTCGGTCTCCTCAGGCGTCCTGCTGCTCGGCGACGAAGTCTTTCCAGTCTTCGCGCTTCTCGTCCATGATGTCGGTGATGACGTCGAACAGGTTCTCGTCGATGCCTTCCAGCTGCTTCAGCACCCCGGTCATCTCCCAGATGGTGTAGAGCTCGACCGAAGTCTTGAGATTCACCTCCCAGGCCGTCGCCGTGGTGTTCAGCGTCGGCATCGGGATCGCGCGGCGCAATAGTTTGAGCGGCGCGTCCACCTTGGAAATATTGGGACCCCAGTCGGCGAAGTGGTCCTTGTTGATCATGTCCGGCGAGAGCTGGTTGCCGGTGGAGATCAGCTTCAGCATCACGCGGCTGAACGGGCGCAGCACGTTCTTCGCCGATTCCATCTGGTGCTTGATGGCGGTCTCGCGCATCAGCATGATGAGGCCGCCGGGTGAGTTGCCGAACGGGCAGCGCGCGGCGCAGGTATAGCACTGCGCGCAGGCCCAGATTTTCTCCTGCATCGCGTCGTGGATCCCTTCGAGGTTCTCGGTCCACAGCAGCTGCACGATTTCGCGCGGGCTGAAGTCGTAATAGTGCGCCGCCGGGCAGGTCGCGGTGCAGATGCCGCAGTTGAGGCAGCCGTTCAGCTCGTGGTCGTAGCGCAGGTCGGACTGGATGTCGGCGAAGATCTCCTCCAGCTTGGCGCGCGTTACCGGGCCGCCCTCGGCGACGGGGTCGCCGATGACCGTCTGCACCCGGGTGCTGTCGGCCTGCGCCATCAGTAGGTCAGCACCTTGCAGTCTTCTTCCATCACCTGCTCGATCAGGTGCGCGCCGCCGACGATGCCGGAACATTCCGGGATCAGGTCCGCGGTGGTCATGTTGAACAGATCGAGGTTCGGCGAGCAGCAGTAGAACTTGACCCCGGCCTCGTGCGCGTCCTTGATGAAGTCGTAGACCGACTTGGGCGAGCCTTCCTTGACGAACAGCTTCTCGGCGACGCCTTTTTTCATCAGGCGCCCGGCGGTGGCGGTGCAGATCACATCCACCTCGTAGTCCATGGCCGCGGCGACCGAGGCCTGGAAGATCGGCGCGCCGAGTTCCTCGCCGTGGCGCGGGTCGGTGTTGGCCATCACGATCACGAGTTTTTTCGCCATGGCGCGAGAATATATTAGGAGAATCTAAAGTTCAATGCATCCAGCCCATCAATTTCACCAGACCGGTCATCAGCGGCACGAGCGCATCGTCAATGTTGCGTTGCGCCAGCCGAAGCTGGGTCAGGCCCGCCTCGATGCCCGCCGGCGCCTCGTCGAACTCCATGATCAGGTCCTCGACCATCGCGACCTTCAGTCCGGGATGCCCGGCGAAGCCGAGCGCGTTCCGGCCCAGCTGCCAGAGCGCCGCGCGGCCGCGCTCATCGCGCGCAAGCACCTCGGCGGCGGCGGGCGGAATCGGCCAGTCGCGCATGTAGGTCGCCAGCGGATACTCGGGCGGCAGGTAGCCGCCGAGCGCCCCATCTGCAGTCCGCGTCGCCTTGCCGACCGAGAATTCCAGCGCGGTTGCCTGCGTGCCGCCGCCCGAGGCGAGGGCGAGGATCTGCGCGCCGAGGCCAATGCCGAGCACCGGCTTTCCCGCCTGGAGGACTTTCTCCACAAGGGAAACTTCCTGGGCGAGCGTCGGAACATCCCGCGCTCCCGCGCTGCCCCATGGACCGCCGCCCAGGATGATCAGTCCCTGGTCGATCGCCTCGGGCTTGGGCAGCGGTACCTTGCCGGTGAACGGCCGGCAATATTGAAAGCGGATGTTGCGCCCCTCCAGATGGTCTTCCATCAGGCCGAGGAATTCGGCCGAGGTGTGCTGGAGGACTTGCAGCGTCACGTTCTCAGGTCTTCTCGACGATGCGCAGCTGGCGCCGGATCTTCCTCAGGTCGTTGCCGTTGGGCTGGAAGGGATAGCTCGCGATGTTCGAAGGTGGCGAATCGCCGTAGGGCCGGTCGCAGGCGGAAATGTCGTCGGCGAACTTGCCGGGACAGCCCGAGGTGCGGAAGGCTATGCCCTGGTTCACGATCTCATCGACTTTTCCCTGCGGCAAGCCGAACGTGACGACCTGCCCCGAAGCATCGAACTTCATGTTCTCGACCCGGCCGCCCCGGTAATCGATCAGGTAGCGCGCCAGCTGCACGCGCCGCCACTGGTCGCGCGGCGTGGCCGGCAGGTGGTCCATCAGCGAGCCCTTCTCGGGGAAGAAGCAGAACATGTGGCTGTGGCCGCCTAGGTCCACCAGCTTCTGCACCAGCGAAAGCACGTCGTACTCAGTCTCGCCCATACCGACGATGATGTGCGCGCCGAATTTCTGCGGCCCGAAGATGTCGCGCGCACACATCAGGATCTCCCAGTAATGCGCCCAGGAGTGCGGCGACTGCACGCCCTTGCCGCGCGTGCGGTCGAAAATCACCGGCGTCGCGGCATCCAGCGCCACGGTGAAAATGTCGGCGCCCAGGTCTTTCAGGCGCGCCACGTCCTCGCGCGTCATGGTGGTGGGGTTGGAGAGTATGGATACCGGGATCGTCTGCGGGTCGATGCGATCGGTCCAGGCCTTGAGCACCGTGCGGGTATCCTCGTCCGAGCGCGGGTGCGTGATCATCGAGATGCACATGCGATGGAACGCGCTCGCGGCGCCCTGTTTCGCCACGATGTCGATGGTCTGCGCCAGCGGCACCGCCGGCCAGTCGACGCGGATGAAATTGCGGTCGGCGTAGTCGCGCTCGGCTTCGCGGTGACGCGCAAGACCGCAGTAGGCGCAGTTCGCGCGGCAACCCTCGGGGTACGTGAGCAGCAGGTTGAGGCAGCGCGTGCAGGAGGTGCGGTGCATGCGTCCGCCCATGACGCCCAGCGTGATCGCCGCCGCGGTGGACATCTGCACGTACTCAGGCGAGCGCATGTTCGGCGTCAGGATGTTGTCGTTCGGCCGGTACACGCCCTGCGGCGGCACGTCCGCCGCCTTGACCCGCGCGCCGTTGCGAAACTCGATTGGCGTGACCCGCGGTGCGCGCGGCGTCATCGCCTCCGGCGCTTCGCTCTTGTGCTCGTAGCAGCTCATTGCCAGTACTCCGGGTAGGCGATCCAGCCGCGGCGCAGCGCGGCCTTGGTGGGAACCTGCTCCATCAGTTCGCGGCGCCGGCGCAGCGCGCGCGCCAGCGCCGCCCCGAACAGGTCTTCCAGTTCTTCCTGGTACGCGGCGGCATCGCCGTTCGCCGCCGCTTCTCCTGCCAGGCGGCCTGACTGCACTGCGGCCGCGATGCCCGCGCCGGTCACCGGGTTGGCCAGTCCCGCCGCGTCGCCGGCGAGCAACACCAGCGTCTCCCCGAGGCGGCCCCAGGGCCGCAGCAGGCCGCCCACCGGAATTGCGCCGCCCGTCGTCGCGAGGATCTCCTTTCCCACCCTATCGCCAAGACCGGAGTGCAGCTTCTCCAGGATCGGCTTGAGGCGCGCCCGCCGTGACGGGCTCACGCCAGCGCCGAGGTTGGCCACATCGCCCTTCGGAAACAGCCAGCCGTAGCCGCCGGGAATGTCTGCCGAAAGGAAGATGTCCGTCGCGGCATGCGCGCGCCTGAGCGGCACCGTGACCTGGCGCGTCTCCACAAGTTCGGTGTTGACGCTGCCGATCGCGCGACCGGCCTGCGATCGCGGCCCGTCCGCGCCAATGATGCAGCGCGCGCGCAGCGCAGTGCCGTCGCGCAGCTTCGCGACGCCTTCCGGCGTGAGCCTCTGCAGCTGCCTGCCGAACCGGCAGTCCGCGCCGGCCCGCACCGCGCGCGCCACGAGCAAGGCATCGAAAGCCGCGCGGTCCAGCATCAGGCCCGGGAAATCGGCTTGCCTGTCGGCGGCATCCTCCTCGACGAAAGTCGCCATGGAACTGATGCGCTGGCGCACCGCACCGTTCAGCTCACCCACTTCCAAGCCGATCATCGCCGGCACGAACTCGGCGCATTGCACTGGCAGCCCCGGTTCGCGCTTGCGCTCGAGCGCCACCACCTTGCAGCCGCGGCGCGCCGCTTCCGCTGCAGCGGCCGCGCCGGCGGGGCCCAGTCCGAGCACGAGGACGTCGGCCTGTTCCATCACGCTGCGACGGCGGTCCGGGATTGAATCTTGATGGTTCGGCCCGCTTTCATGGAGCAGCAGGCGTGCTGCTGCTCGGCCGGCCGGCCGATGGCCTGCGCCACCGCCACCGCGCCGTCGGCGGGGAAGGCGATGCCGTCCAGGCCCGCCATCACCGCGTAAGCGTCGGTCACGCGCCGGTGCATGCCTGGCGGCCGCGCGCAGCCGAGGAGCACCTGCTGGTCCGGGATGCGCTGACGCGCCTCGAGGAAGATGCGGCCGATGTCGGAGGTGTCCGGCGTCGCGAAAGTGCCCGGCTTCGCATAGAACGGCATGATCACGACCAGCACCAGCGAATGCACGCGATGGCGGCCGACGATGTCGAGCGCCGCCGGCTCGCCGAGGATGCGGCCATAGTGCAGCCCGATGACGATGTGCGGCACCACCTCCATCGAGGTCGCGCACAACGCCGCCAGCGTCGCCTCGAAATCCGCCACCGGGCGCTCGAGGTGATAGACCTCGCGGATGGTTTCCTGCGCGCCGATGACGTCCATCATCGCGGTGTCCACGCCGGCATCGGCCATCGCGCGCGCGCGCGCGGGATCGAGCAGCGCGGAGTGGATGGCGATCTTCAGCTGCGGGTGATCGCGCTTCAGGCGTTCGATCACCGGGTAGAAGCGCTCGTAGCGGATCTCGTTGCGCCGGTTCGAGCCGCCCGAGAGCAGGAAGCCCTGCAGGTCCTGCGTGGCAACCAGTTCGCGCACCTTGCGCTCGAGCATCTCCGGGCTGGTGGCCGGGATCATCGGCTCGAGGATCTTCGCCTGGCAATGGTCGCAGTCGAGCGCACAGGCGCCAGCGGTCACGGAAAACGCCGGGAAGCTGTTCTTGCCGCAGCCCTCGAGTTCGCAGCTCGAATAGGCCTTGAAGGTCGGCGTCGAAAACCGGATATCGCGACCGGTCGCGCGGGGGGCGTGGCGCTCGAACTCCGCCACCAGAGACGCATCGAGTGGAGCGTCCTCCAGCGCCTCAAGCGCGCCGAGCTTCTCCAGCCAGTTCATCGAGTCACCGCGACCGACCTATTTCCGCTTCAGGAAAAAAGTGAACTCACTGTTCGCCTCCAAATGCGACAGGAGCGGGTTGCCGGTCTGCTTGGAAAACACCTCGAAATCCTTCACCGCACCGGGGTCGGTGGCGAGAATCTTGAGCACCTGACCCGAGGTCATGTCGCTGAGTGCCTTCTTGGCTCGGAGGATGGGCAGCGGACAGTTCAGACCGCGCACGTCGAGTTCCTTGTCGTGGTTCATGGCGCAATCCTAAGCGCTCGCAATGCGCAAGTCATCCGCTGGCCGCGGGGCATTGGGATTCGACATCGCTCCATAGACAATGCTCATGGCCGCGGCTTATTTCCCCCGTTCCGGCGCAATTTGCTACCCTAAGTGCCGGAAGGAGGTACCCATGGAAAACTCCAAGAGAACCGACGAATCACGCCGCAGTTTCCTGACCGGGGTCGCCGGCGCCGGCGCCCTTGCCGCGCTCGGAGAGGCGGCAACGCTGCGCGAGGCGCTCGCACAGTCCGCGGGGGCCCCGGCGGCGCCGGCGGGGACCGTCACCAACGAGGCGATCAAGGCCGCAAAGGTGCCGGCGATGCAGTATCACTCCGAGCGCCCGATCACGGGCAGTGTGCCCGCGCACGAGCATGACTTCGAGTTCACGCCCACCGACCGGGTCTTCATACGCAACAACCTGCTGACCCCCGACCTGGACATCAATCTGCACCGGCTCACGCTCAAGGGCCTGGTGGACAAGGAACTCACGTTCTCGGTCGCCGAATTGCAGAAGGCGTTCCCGGTGGTGTCGATGGCCGGCATGCTCGAATGCGCGGGTGCGGGGCGCACCAATTATCAGCCGAGAGCCAGCGGCACTCCTTGGGGGGCGACCGGCGGAATGAGCTGCCCAGTCTGGACCGGCGTGCGGCTGAAAGATGTGCTTGCCGCCGCGGGCCTGAAAGCCAATGCCGCCCACGTCGCCGGCCAGGGCGGCGATCCCGGCGCGGTGGCGACTGCGGCGCCGGTGATCCGTTCGATCCCGATGTCCAAGGCGCTGGACGAGAATACGCTCATCGCCTGGGGCATGAACAATGGTCCGCTGCCCAAGGTCCATGGCTATCCGCTGCGGCTGGTTGCGCCGGGCTGGGTGGGCTCGGCGTCGACCAAGTGGCTGCACACCCTCACGGTGCTCGATGCGCCGTTCAAGGGCACCTACATGACCGGCAGCTACATCGTGCCAAAGTGGCCGGTGAAGCCGGGCGAGAAGATGCCGCCGGATACCGTATCGACGCAGGCCTGGCCGATCAAATCGATGATCACCTCGCCGGCGCCCGACCAGGTGCTGAAGGGCACCGAGCGCATCATGGTGCGCGGCAAAGCCTGGGTCGGGGAAGGCTCGGTGGGCCGCGTCGACATCTCGTTCGACGAAGGCGCCACCTGGCATCGGGCGGCCCTCGAGCGCGAACGTGACAAGTACGCCTGGCGCACCTTCACCTGCGAGTACGTGCCGCAGCGCTTCGGCCATCTCACGTTCCTCGCGCGCGCGACGGACGACCGAGGCAACATGCAGCCGATCGCGCCCTACTGGAACCCGCTCGGGTATTTCTGGAACGGCATCCACCGGGTGGGAGTGATGGTTGTCCCGGCGTGAAGCTGTACGGGCGGCGGCGCTGGCCGCCGCCTTGTGCTGTACCGGCGCGTCCGCCCAGGACGAACCGCTCATCTCCGGGCCGGGCAGCACGCTCACCGAGAACAAGTGCAAGATCTGCCACGAGCTGCAGCACATCAAGCGCGCGCAGCTTTCGCCGGGCGAGTGGGCCGACAACCTGCGCAACATGAAGGAGCGCGGCACCCCGATGACGGATGACGAGATGCGCATGATCCACGAGTATCTCTCCGTCTACTACAACCGCGATAAGCCGGCGCCCGCGCCTTCGCCAGACACGCTCGCATCAGGCGGCGACGATCCGATGCAGAAGCTCCTAAACGCGAACGCATGCAACGGATGCCATTCGATCGACAAGCGGGTCGTCGGGCCTTCGTTCCGCGAAGTCGCGGCGAAGTACGCGGGAGACCGGGGTGCGCCCGCGCGCCTCGCGACCAAAATCCGCGCCGGCGGCCAGGGCGCGTGGGGCGCGGTGCCGATGCCGCCCAATCCCGCGCTGCCGGAAGCAGAACTACAGCGGATCGCGGCTTGGGTCCTGCAACAGAAATAGGCTGGCTATTTATTGGTTGACCGGTGAAGCAGGATCCATCAGGAGCGCGGTAAGGTCCTTCATCTGCTGCTCGGTGAGCGCCTTGACGTGGCCGAAGCGCGGCATCTGCGAGCATAGGTTGTAGGCCTTGGAGTTGTAAATCTTGCCGTAGGCGTAGCGCTGGATCTCCGGTCCGTAGCCGCGCTTCTTGCCGAACTGGTGCAGGCTCGTCCCGATGGTGCCGAAAGACGTCGTCGCCGGTCCGATCTGGTGGCAGTTGTAGCAGCTGCCGCCAACGCCACCCTTGTCGTTCCAGGCCATGCCTTGGCCGTTCTGCGCAATTCTCTCGCCCGCCTTCCAGTCGCCCATAAGTTTCCCGTCCGCCGGCCATTGAATGGTCGCGAACTGCTCCTTCTCCAGCTTGGCGGTGAGTTCCGGCGGCGGGTTGTCGTCATACTTGTTGCAGGCAGCCAGCACGCTGTCTTCCTTCAGGCGGTCCATGCCGGCGATGCCCTGCGACTTGAAATCGCGCTGCATCATCGTCAGCGCCTCGGCGCGCACCTGGGTCGGGTCGCGCGAATCGGTGGCGCAGGAGCCCAGCAGCACCGTGCCGCCGGCGAGCATGGCAAGAGTCGTGAATTTCATGGCTTGGCTCTCCTAGCGCTTGATGCCCGGGCCCTTGTAAACCTGGCCGCTGGCATTGACGGTGAGATAGGTCATCAGCGCGCTCAAGGTTTCCGAGGCGTATTCCGGCCTCGGAAAACGTTGCTGCCGGAAGCAGTCGTTCAAGCGCCATTGCAGCGAATGCACCACGCCGCCGGTCATGCGGTAGCCCGGCCAGCCCTGCACCGCGGCGAGCGCCTGATCCGGCTTGGTGAAGTTGGGCAGCGGTTGCGTGCGGATGCGCTGGTTGTCGACGCCGTGGCAGCTGGCGCAGGAGAAGTCGAAGGAGCCCGCCCGATAAAAGAAGACCGCCTTGCCGTTGTTGTAGGCGGCGAGTTCCTTCGGATGGCTGCGTCCGGGCGCCAGCTTTTCGCCGCGCGATTGTCCAGCGACGTACGCGACCAGCGATACCGGGTCCGGCGTGCGGACTTCGTTGCTGAAGGGCGCCTTGGCGAGCTCGGCGTAGCTGAAGCCCTGCAAGCTGATCATGCAATGCACGATGCGCGCCTCGGCGTCCATCACCCGGTCGACGTCGGCGAAGTAGCGCGGCATCTGCGCATAGGCCCCCTTCACCATGCCGGGTCCGAGGCCAAGGTCGCACTTCTCGAGGGATGCCTTTTTCGGGCCGCCCGGCGTGCGCCACAAGTGCTCGCCCTTCGCCTCGAACAGCTCCGCCGGATTGTCCTTTTCCAGGACCGCGCGGAATTTGTCGAATTCCGCGGCAGTCGGATCGACACTCTGCGCCGCCGCCTGCAACCATGGAACCGCCGCAACCAGCCCCACCACGAGCGCAACTCTCATCGTCCCCTCCTCCGTGTGTTCAATCGGGGCTCTCCAGGCCCCGGTGCGCCAGGCTCAGGACCCGGCGGCGCGTACTACCGTCTCGTCCGTGCGCTTCTCGCCCTTGTTGTCCGTCCAGGTGATCACGACCTTGTCGCCGGTCTTGGCGCCCTTCACCTTGAAGGCGAACACCGGGTTGCGCGACACCGCCTGGCTGACGTCGGCGTTGAACACCGTCTTGCCGTTCAATTGCGCGCTGATCGTCTGGATGAAATGCAGCGGCACGATCTTGCCCGCCGCATCCTTGCGCTGCCCGGTTTCCATGGGGTGCGCCATCAGCACGCGCACGTCGGCCACGTCGCCCTGCAGGGTGACCCGGATCTTCATCGGTTCTGTCATGTTCTTCTCCGCTCAGCCGCCGCAACCGCCGATGGTGACTTTCACTTCCTTCGCGCTCATGTAGTGCTTGCCGCCGGCCGTGACGACGACGCGCACGGGCGACGATTCGCCGATCTTCACGCGCAGGTGCACGTAGGGGACCGCGCCCTGCGAGACGTCGAAACTGCCCGCGTAGGGAAACGGATTCTTCTCGATGAACACCGCGATGGCGGTGGTGCCCGGAACGTTGCTGGTGATGTCGATCGGCACCACCGCGCCGTTCTCGGCGATCTCGGGCGCGCGGATCTCGATCGCCTTGCTGTCCTCGGCGTTCGCGACGCCGAGCGCCTTCATCGCGTCGATGGTGCTCTTTGCCTCGAACGCCCCCTTGTTCCAGGCGGCAAATGCGCGCACCGGGCTGAGCAGGCCGGCGCCGGCGGCGCTCGCCAGGACCCCGATGGCCCAGATTGCCTTCAATACGGTTCTGCGTGTGTCATGCATGCCAGTTCCTCCTGCCCGGGTAGATGAAAGATTGGGCTTCTCTGCTCAGGGTACTCAAATATCCCCGCAACCCGCAAGCGCCGTCTTCGCGTGCGTCAAATAGAATTTTGATTGCACTCATAATCTGGGCTAATTTCCCCCGGGTCTCGCGGCTCTGATAGGCTGGGACGAAGAGGGGGGGTGCAATGCAGCGACGGGAATTTCTGCGCCTGCTCGCGCTTGCGGCCGCGGCAGGGGCCACGCTGCGGCCCGAACGCAGCGCCGCGCAAGCGGCGGGCGAACTCTACGACGTGCCGCCTTTCGGCAATGTCTCGCTGCTGCACTTCACCGACGTCCACGCGCAGCTCCTGCCGACATATTTCCGCGAACCGAGCGTGAATCTCGGCGCAGGGCCGGCCGACGGACGGCCGCCCCACCTCGTGGGCGAGGCGCTGCTCAGGCATTTCGCCATCGCCTCCGGCAGCGCCAGCGCGCATGCGTTCACGTTCCTCGATTTCGAGCGCGCCGCACGCCGCTATGGCAAGGTCGGCGGCTTCGCGCACCTCGCAACGCTCGTGAAACAGCTGCGGGCCTCGCGCCCGCGCGCGCTGCTGCTCGACGGCGGCGACACCTGGCAGGGCTCGGCGGTGTCCCTCTGGACCAAAGGCGCGGACATGATCGGCGCGCAGAAGCTGCTCGGCGTCGACCTCATGACCGCGCACTGGGAGTTCACCTACGGCGCCGAGCGCGTGCGGCAGGCGGTCGACAAGGAACTTGCGCCGATCGAATTCATCGCGCAGAACGTCAAGACCACGGATTTCGAGGATCCCGTCTTCAAGCCCTACTCGCTGCGCAGCGTCAACGGCGTGGCGGTGGCGGTGATCGGCCAGGCCTTTCCCTACACCCCGATCGCCAATCCGCGCCACATGGTGGCCAACTGGAGTTTCGGCATCCAGGAGCCGCGCGTGCAGCAACTCGTGGATGAGGTACGCACCAAGGGCGCGCGACTGGTGGTGCTCCTGTCGCATAACGGCATGGACGTGGACCTGAAGCTCGCCTCGCGCGTGCGCGGCATCGACGTCATCCTCGGCGGACATACCCACGACGGCGTGCCGGCGCCGATCGTGATCGGCAAGACCCTGGTCACCAACGCGGGCTGCAACGGCAAGTTTCTGGGGGTGCTCGACCTGGACGTCAAAGGCGGCGCAGTGGCCGCGTACCGCTACCGGCTGCTGCCGGTATTCTCGAACCTTCTCCCGCCGGACGCAGGGATGGCGAAGTACATCGCCGGCACGCGGGCGCCGCATGAATCGAGGCTGCAGGAAAAGCTCGCCCTCACCGAGGGCCTGCTCTACCGCAGGGGCAGCTTCAACGGCACCTGGGACCAGCTCATCCTCGACGCGCTGATGGCGGTCAAGGGCGCCGAGATCGCGTTTTCCCCAGGCTTTCGCTGGGGCACCACGCTGCTTCCGGGAGATGCCATCACCTTCGATCACGTGATGGACCAGACTGCCATCACCTATCCTTACTCGATGCTGAGCGAGCTTTCCGGGGAACAGATCAAGGCAATCCTCGAGGACGTCGCCGACAACCTGTTCAACCCCGACCCCTATCTGCAGCAGGGCGGAGACATGGTGCGCGTGGGGGGCATGACATATACCTGCGATCCGCGGGCGAAGATTGGCTCTCGAATTTCGGCTTTGATGCTACAGGGAAAACCCATCGAGGCCGGCAAACGCTACAAGGTCGCGGGCTGGGCGCCGGTCGCCGAAGACGCGACGGGAGAACCCGTCTGGGATCTGCTCGTGCGCTACCTCAAGGATCGCAAGACCATCGCACCCAAAGTGCCCAACCTGCCCCGACTACAAGGAGGAAATCGATGAAAACGCTCAAGTTCCTGATTGCCGCAGCATCGCTCACGCTGGCCGGTTGCGCCGGCACCGGAGGCTCCGAGACCAGCCCGGTCGGACCGGACAAGGTCGTCTATCACCTGAACGAAGGCCTGCCGCAGGCCACCAACGGCCTGCGCAACATCCGCAACCACCTGGAGGTGAACCCGAAGGCGCAGATCGTCGTGGTCGCGCACGCGCAGGGCGTCGACTACCTGATGAAAGGCAAGAGGGACGCCAACGGCAATCCCTACGAGCTGATCGTCCAGGATCTGAAGAGACAGGGCGTCAAGTTCGATGTCTGCCTGATCACGCTGCGCAACCGCAAGCTCGCGAAAGACCTGTTTATCGAGGAATCGACCTGGGTGCCCTCGGGCGTGGCCGAGATCACGCGCCTGCAGCAGCGCGAGGGATATTCCTACCTGCGGCCCTAGCCCGGCCGCGTATTCAACTGCTTCCACCGCCTGCACGGGGGCGTAGGCTTGGTCCAGGGGGTGAGCGCCATGCGCCTTTCGCCGGGTGAACGGACCGCCGCCGCCATCGCGGCGGCCACCGTGCTCAACCTGCCCTTCGGCACGCTCTACGCGTTCAGCGTTTTCCTCAAGCAGCTCGAGGCGCAGCTCGGCGTCGGCCGGACGGAAACCAGCTTCGTGTTTGCCCTCGCCACGATCACGCTCACGCTGGGAATGAACCTCGCGCCGCGCCTCTACCGCGCCGTGCCGCCTGCGACGCTCGCGCTCGCCTGCGGCGCCTGCAGCACGGGCGGCCTCCTGCTCGCCGCCGCGGCCGACGGACTCGTTCAGTTCGCCCTGGGCTACGGCGTGCTCTACGCGCTTGGCGCCGGCGTCAGCTTCACGCTCGGGCAGCAGGGCGTCAACCAGACCGTCAGGAGCCGCAGCGGCCTCGCCAACGGCTATATCGTCAGCCTCTACCCGCTGGGAGCGATGATCGGCGCGCCGCTGTTCGGCTGGGTGGTCGAAGCGCATGGACTGAGGACGCTGCTCGTGGCGCTCGCCGTGACCGTGCTCTGCGCCAGCGCCATCTCGGCAGCACTGCTCAAGCTCGCCGTGATCCGCATGCACGATGCCTCGGCGCCGGCCGCGGATCGCAAGGACGCGCAGTGGCCACTGTTCCTGCGCCTGAGCGCGGTCTTCTTCCTCGCCGCCTCCGCCGGCCTGATGGTGATGAGCCAGGCGGCGGGCATCGTGCAGGCCTACGGCGGCGCGACCGGCCTCGCACTGGGCGCCACTACCTTCATCACCGGCGCGGTGGCCGCGGCGCGCGTCGGCGGCGGCTGGCTGGCGGATCACCATTCAGTGCCGCGCGTGGCGCTGGGCGCGCACCTCTGGTCGCTGGCCGGCGCGCTCGCGCTGACCTTCTGGCCGGCGCCTCTGGTGGCGCTGCCCGCGCTCGCCATGATGGGCATGGGATACGGCTTCGTCTCCGGGCTCACCGCCGCCGCGATCGCGCAGTACTGGCCGAGAAACGCGTTCGGGCGCGTCGCCAGCCTGCTCTACATAGCGTGGTGCGTCGCCGCGCTGGGCCTCCCGGTGCTCGCCGGGTGGCTGTACGACCACAGCGGCGGCTACGGCGCCGCCGTGCTGATCGCAGCAGGAATCAACGTGCTGGGAACGCTGGTGGCGATGGGACTGCCATGCGGTCCACTACGGCTTCGAGCGCGGAATTGACCAGCTCCACGATCAGCACCAACAGCACGCTGCCCACCAGTAGCGCTCTCGCTGCGACGGTATTTCCCAGATACAGCGCGAAATCTATCAGGCCACGGGAACCAGCGTGCGCAGCAACTCCTCCTGCACCACGCGGGCCTTGCCGCGCCGCGCCGTGGGCGCGTCGTAGCCGCCCTCGGAATTCATGAGCCAGGCCTGGCCCGCGTCGTCGAGGTAAGCCTGCAAGCCTTCGCGGATGACGCGCTGCTTGAGCACCGGGTCGAGCACCGGGAACGCGAGCTCGATGCGGCGGAAGAAATTCCGGTCCATCCAGTCGGCGCTCGAGAGATAGACGTCTTCGGCGCCTTCGTTGCCGAAGCAGAAGAGCCGCGTGTGCTCGAGGAAGCGCCCCACCACCGAGCGCACGCGGATGTTTTCCGACAGGCCGGCGACGCCGGGGCGCAGCGCGCAAACGCCGCGGATCAGCAGGTCGATCTGCACCCCGGCCTGTGAAGCCGTGTAGAGCTCGTCGATGAGTTCGGGCTCGAGCAGCGCGTTCATCTTCGCCATGATGCGCGCCGGCTTGCCTTCCTTCGCCAGGCGGACTTCGTTGCGCACTGCGGCGACCACGCGCTTGTGCAGCGTGAAGGGCGAGAGCCACAGGTGCTTCATGCGGCTCGAGCGGCCGAGGCCGGTAAGCTGCTTGAAGATCTCGTTCACGTCCGAACAGATCTCTTCGCGCGCGGTGAGCAGGCCGAAAACGGTGTACTGGCGCGCGGTGCGCGGATGGTAGTTGCCGGTGGCGAGGTGCGCGTAGCGCCTGAGCACGCTGCCCTGCGGCCCGTCCTCGCGGCGCACCACCAGCGCCATCTTGGCATGGGTCTTGTGACCGACCACACCGTAGACGACATGCGCGCCGACCTCTTCCAGGCGCGAGGCCCAGGTGATGTTCGCTTCCTCGTCGAAGCGCGCCATCAGCTCCACCACCACCGTGACTTCCTTGCCGCGCCTGGCCGCCTCGATCAGGATTTCCATCAGCTCCGAGTCGGTGCCGGTGCGGTACACGGTCTGCTTGATGGCGATCACCAGAGGGTCGGTGACCGAGGTGCGGATGAAATCGATCACCGGCGTGAAGGACTCGTAGGGGTGGTGCAGCAGCACATCCTGCTTCTTCAGCACCGCGTAGATGTCCTTCTGGCCCGCGAGGGCCGGCGGCGGTGCGGGCTGGAAAACGGGGTACTTGAGCTCGGGCCGGTCGACGCGGTCGGTCACCTCGCGCAGCCGGTACAGGTTCACCGGCCCGTCGACCTTGTACAGGTCGGCCTCCGACAGGCCGAATTGCTGCAGCAGGAAGTCGATAGTCTGTTGCGAGCAGGTGTCCGCGACTTCCAGCCGCACGCCGTCGCCGAAGTGGCGCTGCAGCAGCTCGCCCTGGATGGCGATGCGCATGTTCTTGATTTCCTCTTCATCGACGAAGAGGTTGGAATTGCGCGTGACGCGGAACTGGTAGCAGCCCTTGATCTGCATGCCCGAGAACAGCTCCTCCACGTGCGCGTGCAGGATCGAGGAGAGGAACACGAACGCATACTCGGCGCCCGCGACATCGGCCGGCAGGCGGATGACGCGCGGCAGGGCGCGCGGCGCCTGCACGATGGCGGCGCGCGATTTGCGGCCGAAGGAATCGCGCCCCTCCAGCTCGATGGCGAGGTTGAGCGACTTGTTCAGCACCCGCGGGAAGGGGTGCGCGGGATCCAGGCCGATCGGGGTCAGGACGGGGAGCAGCTCGCGCATGAAGTAGTCGCGGATCCAGGCGCGCTGCGGTTCGGTCCAGTCCTCGCGGCGCGGGAAGATCACGCCCTGCTTCGCCAGCGCGGGCAGCAGCACGCTGTTCAACAGCCGGTACTGCTCGCCCACCAGCGCGCGGGCCTGCGCCGACACCAGTTCGTAGACCTCCGCCGGGCTGCGCCCGTCGGGGCTCGAGCCCTTGATGCCGATCTTGATCTGCTC
>SBAS01000055.1 GCA_005240145.1 Nitrosomonadales bacterium
CCAGCGTGTACAGCGCCCTCTTTGCCTTCGACATTTCCGCCCCCCTTGCTCAAAGTTTAGTCGCCCAGCAAGGGATACGTTTTTCGGGGGCAAGGTCACGTTGCTCCCCACCCCACCTTTTTTCACAGCCACAGAAACTATTTGACGTCTCATTCTCGCCTCCTCGGGAGCAATAAGACCGACTGATTCTGCTTCTATCTGCCCAATATCGTCACTACAGGATCAAGATCTTCACATTGCAGTGACACTGTCATAGGATTTGAACCTCGCCAATGCCATCCAGCGATATATAGCGAGAGATAGGCATCACTTCTATTTTTTTGCGTCACCAGCGCTTGCTTTTTCTCTCGGAAGACATATCGAGTCCGTAGGCTTACAGTATTCGAACACTTTCACCACCTTGCGCACGCCGCCGGTGGTGCGGGCAACCTCCACCGCCTGGTTCGCCTCGCTTTCGGTGACGATACCCATCAGGTAGACCACCGCGTTTTCGGTCACGACCTTGACGAGCAGCGGGTTGAATCTGTTGGCATCGAGAAAGCGCGCCTTCACCTTGCCGGTGATCGTGGCATCGATCGCGCGCGACGACAGCGCCGTACCGGCGGCCACCTGCAGGTCGTTGGTGACGCTGCGCACGTGGGGGGTAGCGGTGATGATTTTCTCGATCTCCGTCTTGGCCTGCTCGTTCGGCACCTCGCCGGTCACCAGCACGCTGCGGTTGTACGACGTGATGTTGACATGCACCTTGTCGCCGAAGCGCTCGCTGACGCGGTTTGTCGCGCGCAACTCGATGCCCTCGTCGTCGATCTGGGCCCCGGTCGCGCGCCGGTCGAAGTGCGACAGCGCCGCGGCACCGGCGCCCACGACAGCCATTTCGATGCAGCCCTGCAGCGACAGGGCACCCAGGGCAAGGCAGAGCGCAAACGCTCTGGACGGGGAACGGTTCTTTTTCATTTCTTGTCTCCGAAAAGCAGGGTATCGATGCCATCGCACAGGCAGTGCAGCACGAGCAGGTGCACTTCCTGGATGCGCATGGTGCGCTCGTGCGGCACGCAGATATGGACATCGCTGTTCGCCAGGCGTTCCGCCATTTTCCCGCCGCCGCGGCCGGTAAGCGCCACCACCGCGACGCCCATTTCGCGCGCCGCCACCATGGCCGCCACCACGCTGCCCGAGCCGCCGCTGGTCGATATTGCCAGCAGCACGTCGCCCTTGCGGCCAAGCGCGCGCAGCTGCTTGGCGAACACCTGCTCGTAACTGTAGTCGTTGGCGATTGAAGTCAGCGCGGAAGAATCGGTGGTGAGCGCGATGCCGGCGAGCGGCGGGCGTTCGCGCTCGAAACGGTTGACCAGTTCGGCGGCGAAGTGCTGAGCGTCGGCGGCCGAGCCGCCATTGCCGCAGGCGAAGATCCTGCCGCCCGCCTTGAGCGACGCGCTCATCAGCTCGATGGCCCGCGCGATCGGCGCCGCGAGCACGGGCGCGGCATCCTGTTTGAGCTTCGCGCTGTCGCCAAAATGCAACGCAACCCGCGCCTCCAGCGCTGCGTCCTCATCTGCGTGGCCCCCAACCCGTTTAGCGCGTTCCATATCCAGAGGATTTTACTCGATGTACACCTCGAACTCGATCCGCTTCGCCGGATTCGGATGCTCCGCGATGCGGCTCACGCGCGCGCGCAGCCGCGTGCCGCGATCCAGTCCCCAGGCAAGCGCCGCATTTTCACGCCGCGGCACATAGCCCAGCTTGCGGCCGTTCCATTCGACGCGCACCGCGTTGGGGTCGTGCGGATTGTCCGCCTCGCGCGCCAGCGCCAGCGCGTCGCCGGGCTGCAGGAGCGGCATCACCTCCGCCGCTTCGGCGTAGCGAAACCCAGCCAGCGGCGAATTCTGCACGAGGAATTCCACACTCTGGCCCTGCGCCGCGAATGCCAGAACCAGCAGCAGGCTAGGCAGTGAACGCATTGCGGATCCACCTGATGCGTTCGGCCTCAAGGGAATCGAGCAGCAGGACGTCGAACCGGCATGCAGGTTCCGAGCGGGCATTGGGCCGCCGCATCAGGTAGAGCCGCGCCGCGGCAATCAGGCGCGACTGCTTGGCGGCGGTGACGCTCCCGGCCGCGCCGCCGAAGCGCTCGTCGCGGCGGTAGCGCACCTCGGCGAACACCAGCGTGCGGCCCTCCTCCGCCACGAGGTCGATTTCGCCGTGCCGGCATCGCCAATTGCGCGCCAGTACGCGCAGGCCCGCCTTGCGCAGCAGCTCCGCGCACAAGTCTTCGGCTCGTGCTCCTAGTTCCGCTCGCTGCGCTCGCTCTGCGGCCCGGTTCATGGCAGTCTTAACGATCCAGCGCCGAGAAAGGTTGACTGCGCATTTGAACCCTACACGCGGTACGCTCTACGTCGTCGCCACGCCGATCGGCAATCTCGCCGATTCGAGCCCCCGCTCGCTCGATATCCTGCGGGCGGCGGACATCGTGGCCTGCGAGGACACGCGCACCTCGCGCACCCTGCTCGCGCACCACGGCATCGAGGCCCGCATGGTCGCGCTGCACGCCCACAACGAGCGCGAAGCGGGCGAAAAGCTGCTGCGCGCGCTGCGCGAGGGCAGCAACGTGGCGCTGGTGAGCGATGCCGGAACCCCCGCGGTTTCCGATCCCGGCGCCCTGCTCGTGGCGGCCGCGCACCGCGAGGGCCTGCGCGTCATCCCGGTGCCAGGGCCCAGCGCCGCCATCGCGGCGTATTCGGCCTCGGGATTCACCGCCGCCACCTTTCAATTCGTGGGTTTTCTTGCCGCGAAGCAGCATTCGCTCCAGGAACTGGATGTGCCTTGGCCGGTCATCCTCTACGAGGCCCCGCACCGCGTGTTCAAGACCGTTACGGCGCTGCTCGAGCGCTTCGGGCCGGAGCGGGAATTGGTGATCGCGCGCGAGATGAGCAAGAAATTCGAGGAGGTGGCGCGCATGAAGCTGGAGGCGGCGCCTGCCTGGCTCAACGACGGCGCGCACCGGCAGCAGGGCGAATTCGTGCTGGTGCTCGGCCCCGGCGAAGCGAAGAAACCCGGCATGGCGGAGGCCGAACGCATTCTCGGCATCCTGCTCGAGCGCCTGCCCGCGAGCGAAGCCGCCAGGCTCGCGGCGAAGATCACCGGCCTGCCCAAGAAAGCGCTCTACGCGTCTTCCCTGAAGAGCGTGAAGTAGGAAAAGCGAACGGCAACGTAAAATCAGCTGCATGGATCGGCTCACCATCACGCGCCCGGACGACTGGCACCTGCATCTGCGCGACGGCCAGGCAATGGCCTCGGTGCTGGAGGACACGGCGCGGCGCTTCGGCCGCGCGATCGTGATGCCGAACCTCTCGCCACCCGTGCGCACCACGCAGCAGGCGCTGCACTACCGCGAACGCATCCTCGGCGAGCTGCCGGAGGGCTCGTCGTTCGAGCCGCTCATGACGCTCTATCTCACCGACGACACGCCGCCGGAGGAAATCGGCCGCGCCAAGCTCTCGGGGCGGGTGCACGGGGTCAAGCTCTACCCGGCCGGCGCGACCACGCACTCGGATGCGGGCGTGACCCGCATCTCGCGCTGCTTCGCGGCGCTGGAGAAAATGGAGCAACTGGGCCTGCCGCTGCTCATCCACGGCGAGGTGACCGACCCGATGGTGGACGTGTTCGATCGCGAAAAAGCGTTCGTCGACGAAGTGCTCGGCCCTGTCGTGGAACGCTTCAGCAGCCTCAAGGTGGTGCTCGAGCACGTCACGACGCGCGACGCGGTGCAATACGTGGAGGTCACCGGCCCGAACGTCGCCGCGACCATCACGCCGCAGCACCTGCTGCTCAACCGCAACGCGCTCTTCCTCGGCGGCCTGCGCCCGCACCACTACTGCCTGCCGGTGCTCAAGCGCGAGGAACATCGCGAGGCTCTGGTCGCGGCGGCGATTTCGGGCAACCCCAAGTTTTTCCTCGGTACCGACAGCGCGCCGCACTCGCGCCTCTCCAAGGAAACGGCCTGCGGCTGCGCCGGCGTCTACAGCGCGCATGCCGCGATCGAGCTCTATGCCACCGCGTTCGAGGAAGCCGGCGCGATCGACAAGCTGGAGGGCTTCGCCAGCCATTTCGGCGCGGACTTCTACGGCCTGCCGCGCAGCAAGGACACGATTACGCTGCTGCGCCAGGCGTGGACCGTGCCGCAGACCCTGCGCTTCGGCGGCGAGGAGCTGGTGCCGCTGCGCGCGGGTGAAACGCTTCCGTGGAAGCTGGCCTGAATCATCCGATATTCGATTCCGTCAGGGAATGGCTGCCCCGGATTGGCAATTCACCTTCGCTTGACCTTCTGAATTATTTTTCGGAAAAGAAAGACCTAAGGAGTGAAAGCGGCAAGGCCATCCGTTTCGTCCCTCCCGCCCCCTCCGATCCCTATTACGAAGTCCACCTCTACGAAACCGGGCGCGTGCAGACGCGTCCCGACAACCAGCACGACCTCTTCAACGCGCTCGCATGGCTGTCCTTTCCGCAAACCAAGGCGCGCATCAATGCGATGCACGCAGCGGAAATTCCGCGTGAATACGGCAAGCGCGGCAGGCTGCGGGACATGCTCACCATCTTCGATGAGGGTGGCGCCATCGTTGCGGGGGATGCTTCGATCGAACTTCTGATCCGGAATGCAGACTGGACAGACCTGTTTCTTCGCCGCCACCAGGATTTCCGCATCACGGTCGTCGGCCACGCGGTACTGGAACAGGCGCTCGCGCCGCATCCCGGCATCACCTGCAAAGTCATTTTCGCGGACCCGGCGCGCGATCTCGATACCCAGGCTGCGCAATGGCTCGCCACCGTGGGCAAGACGCCGCGCGACCTGCCCCCGCTGCCGGTATTCGGCTATCCGGGGTGGTACGAAGGCGGCGGCAGGGCGGCCTTTTACTCGGACCAGCGGTACTTTCGTCAGCTGCGGCGCGGTAAAATCACCTCGGGAGTCGGCCAGGCAGCCGCTGTACCGCGAGGTGCAGAGGAAAGTCCGGGCTCCATAGAGCGGGATGCGGGCTAACGCCCCGGCGTGGCGACACGACGAACAGGGCCACAGAGACGAGTCCTCGGCGCAAGCCGAGGGGTGAAACGCGGCAACCTCCATCCGGAGCAACACCAAATAGGCAAGCAGGGTGCCGAAGGCAACTTCGGCACTGGAGGCCGGCTCGGTCGGGCTTGCGGGTAGGTGGCTTGAGCCTTCGAGTAATCGCAGGCCTAGAGGAATGGCTGTCGGGGGGGCCCCTTTCGGGGGGTCCCCTGCCACAGAACCCGGCTTATCGGCCGGCTCCCGCTTTTCGGCGTCAGTTTTTGTGGGACGAAGGGATAAATCCGCTTGCCCCCCTGTGGGGCATACGCGGATAATTGCCCCAGAGTCGATCCCGGATGCACGCTCGCCTCAACCAGAACGACGTCACCAACCTCGTCAACGTCGAAGACGCCGACCAGGTCCGGGACGCCGTAATTGCGATCTATTCGGCGCGTTACCCCGGGGGCGACTTCGCCCCCCTGGCCCGCGCCTTCAAGGACGTGAAGGCGCTCTTCGAGGGCAATTTCCCGGGCTACCTGCGCTGCGACACGCTGTACCACGACGCGCGCCATACGCTGCCTCGCCATGGCTCGGCTGGTGGAAGGCCACGACCGCACCCACCCGGGCTCCGACATGCTGGGGGGACGCCGCGCCGTGCTCGGCGTGGTGATCGCGCTGCTGCACGACTCGGGGTACATGCGCCGCGCCTCGGAGTCCAACGTCGAGAACGGCGCCGTCTTCACCAAGGTGCACGTCAGCCGCAGCGCCGATTTCCTCGCCAGCTACCTGCCGACGATCGGCTACGGCGCTGAAGCCGAGACGGCGGCGCGGGTGGTGCATTTCACCGGCTACGAGATGGACGTCGACGACATCAAGGTTGCGGACCCCAAGGATCGCCTGCTCGGCTACATGGTCGGCACCGCCGACCTGATCGGCCAGATGTCGGACCGCATGTACCTCGAGAAATGCCGCGAGTACCTGTACCAGGAATTCGTGCTCGGTTCGATCGCGCGCGAACGGCTCCCCGACGGGCGCGAGATCGTGCGCTATGCGTCGCCCGAGGACCTGATCTACAAGACGCCGGGCTTCTACGAGTACGTGGCGCGCGACCGCATCAATCGCAAGCTGGGCGCCGCCGACCGCTACGCCGAGGCGCACTTTGACGGCCCCAGCCTCTACCAGGCCGAAATCGACAGCAACATGGGCTATTTGCGCGAAGCCATCGAAAACGCCGACCTCAACCGCTTGCGCAGGACCTGCTACTCCCTCTCCACGCGGCACAGCAAAGCCGCCTGAATCCGTGGGGTTTGTCACACCCTGCTGAATTTACTCCGCTTTTCCGGGCATTTTCCACGCCGCCCCCTTGTCGCGGAGGCCCGGTGGTAGCGAGAATGCGCCATGACACTTTCTGACAGGCTGCCGAAGGGCCCTAGGCAGCCGGGAGCACCCGCGCTTGCCCGCCTGCTCTCGGACAGCGCGCTCAGCCGCGCGGCTCTCGCGGCCTGCGGTTTTCCGGTGGCGCTCGCCGACGCCGGCGCCAAGGGCCGGCCGCTCACCTACGTCAATCCCGCGTTCGAGGCTTTCTTCGGCTATCGCGCCGAGGACGTTCTCGGCCGACCTGTGATTACGCTGCTGTTTCCCGAAGCCGATGGCGCGGGCAGCATGTTCAACGAAGCACCCGCGCGGGTGCAGACCCGCGCGCGCCGCAAGGATGGCACGGGCGCCGAGGTCGGGCTCTCGATCGGCATGGTGCACGGCGTCGACGGGCTGCTCACCCACTGGGTGCTTGCCTTCGCCGACCGCGGCGAAATCGCACACATGCAGGAAGAACTGCGCGTCCTGAGGGCGATAGCCGCGGCTCCCTAGCGCCGCGCGGCCGACGCGCCGCTCACTCTTCCCTGGATTGCAGCGACTGCCAGAGATCGATCAGCATCATGACGATGGCAATCAGGATGACCGCCCCGAGCGCGATTTCCTTCAACTTCAGGACCGGTGGGGCGAGAAAACACAGCATCAGCACCGCGGCCAGGGCTGCGGAAAAAATCTTGATCGGCATGGTCTGGTTCTCCTAGGAGGGGGTAACGGGGGAACCCGGGTTCCCCTGTTCCGAGGTCGCGCCTGAATCCGCCTGCACCCGTGAAACTAGCCAGCGCGCCGTGCGCAGCAGGCGCGCGTCGCCATGACGTGCGCCAACCAGCTGCACGCCGAGGGGCAGGCCGTTGCCGCCTTGCATCAGGGGCAGGTTGAGGGCTGGCATGCCGCACAGCGTCCAGAGCATGCAAAAGGCCGGATCCCCGGTCGCCTGAAGCCCTTCGGGCGCAGTTCCCGGCGCGGACGGGGTCAGTACCGCATCGAAGCGTGTAAACAGTTCTTCGAATCCCTCATGGAGAACCGGCAGCCGGGCCAGAGCCTTCTGATAGTCGATCGCCTTCACTTCGCGCCCACGCGCGAGCAGCCCGTGCAACGGCTCCGAGAGGCGGTCACGTCCCTTGTGCCACTCGACATCGAGGTTCATCGCCATTTCGGCTTCCATGATGGTGCGATGCCAGTCCCAAGCCTCGCGCAACGAATCCGGAAGCTCGTACTCCTCGCATTGCGCGCCGAGCGCCTCGGCCAGCTCGGCAAATGCGTCCCGCGTTTCCGTTGCGGTGCGGTCCCAGACCGGCGTCTTCACGAAAGCCAGCTGCGGCGTGAGCGGCACCTCTTCCGCGGCAGTGCGCACGAACGGGATGCGCGCGCGCGGACGTGTATCGGGATCGCGTTCGTCGTGCCCGGCCAGTTGTTCAGCCAGCAGCGCAATGTCCTCCAACGTGCGCGCGAACAATCCGACGTGATCCAGGGTCCGCGAAAGCTTGAGGATGCCGTGCCGCGGAATCAGGCCGTGCGTCGGCTTGAAGCCGTATACGCCGCAAAACGCCGCCGGCCGGATCACCGAGCCGTTGGTCTGGGTACCCAGGGCGAGCGGCGCCATGCCCGCGGCGACCGCAGCCGCGGAGCCCGATGACGATCCGCCCGGAGTGTGCGCGGGATTGTGCGGGTTGCGCGTTTTGCCGGGATGGAAATACGCGCATTCGGTAGTCACCGTCTTGCCGAGAATCACGGCGCCCGCAGCGCGCAGCATCGCCACCACTGCGGCGTCGCGGTCCGGGGTGCGTCCGGCATGCAGCACGGTGCCGTCTTCGGTCGGCATGTCGGTCGTGTCGATGATGTCCTTGATGCCCACCGGCACCCCGTGCAGCGGTCCGCATGGGCGTCCCTCGCGCCGGTCGCTATCGCGCGCGCGCGCCTGCGCCAGCGCATGTTCCGGATCCAGGAATTGCCACGCCTGCACGTCCGGCTCAGCGGCACGGACGCGCGCGAGGCAGGCCTCGATCAACTGCTCCGAGCTGACCGCGCCTTCGGCGATGGCACGGGCCGCGTCGGTCGCGCTCAGCCATTCATGGCGGCTGGCATCCATGGCTCAGGAACTGTAGAGGACCGAGGGCAACCAGAGCGTGATCTGCGGGAATGCGTACATCAGCCCCATGGTAATCAGCACGATGTAGACGAACGGCATGCAGCCGCTGAAAATCTGCGTCAGCAGCACGTGCTTGGGGGCGACGCCCTTCAGATAGAAGCAGGACATCGCCATCGGCGGCGACAGGAACGCGGTCTGCAGGTTGACCGCCACCAGGATGCCGAACACCATCGGATCGATGCCGAAGTGCGGCAGCATCGGCAGGAAGATCGGCACGAAGATGATGATGATCTCGGTCCATTCGAGCGGCCAGCCGAGGATGAAGATGATGACCTGCGACATGAGCATGAAGGTGAGCGGGCTGAGGTTCATGCCGAGCACGAAATCCCTGATCAGCACGTTGCCGCCAAGGTAGGCGAAGACGGAGGCAAAGGTCGCCGAACCGACGAACAGCCAGCACACCATCGCCGTGGTGCGCGCGGTGAGGAAAACGGATTCCCGCAGAGCCGTCCAGGTCAGCGTACGGTAGCCGGCCGCGAGCAGCATGGCGCCGAACGCGCCCACGGCGGCCGCTTCGGTCGGCGTGGCAAGCCCGAACATGATCGATCCGAGCACCGACAGGATCAGCGCCGCGAGCGGGAAGAAGGATTTCGCCAGCATCAACATCATTTCGCCCGTGCTGACATCGCCTTCCCCTTTGGGCAGGCGGGGTGCCCACTGAGGTTTGACGATTCCCACGCCGATGACATAGAGGATGTACATGCCGGCCAGCAGGAAACCGGGAATCATCGCCGCCGCGTACAGCTTGACCACCGAGAGGCTGGCCATGGCGCCATAGACGATCAGCATGATCGAGGGCGGGATCAGGATCCCAAGGCAGCCGCCCGCGCAGACCACGCCGGAGGCGAGGCGCACGTCGTAGCCGTTCTTGAGCATTTGCGGGAAGGCGAGCATGCCCATTAGCGTCACCACCGCGCCGACGATGCCGGTCGCCGTGGCGAACAGGGCGCAGGTGGCGAGTGTCGCCACCGCGAGCGAGGCGGGAACACCCTTGAGCGCGACCCGCAGGCTCGTGAACAGGCCGTCGAGGATGTTTGCGCGCTCGACCAGGTAACCCATCAGCAGGAACAGCGGGATCGACACCAGTGCGTCGTTGTTGAGCACGGTAAAGGTGTTCTGCGTCAGCAGGTAGAACACGCGGTTGTCGAAGAACGCCGTCCCCGCCTGGTAGTAGGCGTAGTAACCGAATCCCACGCCCAGCGCCATCAGGGTGAAGGCGACCGGAAAGCCGATCATGATCACGAAGACCAGGATCCCGAGCATCGTCAGGGCTACGGCGGGATCGCTCATGCTGCCGCTCCTTCCGCTTCCCGCTTGCGCGCCGCCTCGGCAAGGATCTGGTTCTCGAGCTCTTCGACGTCGTGCATGCGCGGCGCCCACTGGCCGTCGCGCAGGCACTGCACGCAGCGCAGCAACTCGGCGAGGCCCTGCAGCGCCATCAGGCTCGCGCCGACCGGGATCATCATCTTGAGCGGCCAGATCGGCATGCCGGCCGGGCTGTTGACGCTTACCTCGCGCAGCCGCAGCGACTCGGTGCCATAGCCCCATCCCGCCACGACGAGGGCAAGAATGCCGGGAAAGAAAAAAATCACGTACAGCACCAGTTCGACGCGCGCCTGGGTGCGTTCGGACCACTTCCGGTAGAACATGTCGGCGCGCACGTGGCCGCCGCGCGACAGCGTGTAGGCGCCGGCCATGAAGAACACCGCGCCGTACATCAGGTAGCTCAGGTCGAACGCCCAGCTGGTGGGGTCATCGAGCACATAGCGCACGAATACCTCATAGCAGGTGCCGAAGGTGAGGATGATGATGCACCAGGCGAACGCGTGCCCAATGGTCTTGTTGACCTGGTCGATCGCAAAAATCAAGCGCTGCATGGGTCAGCCCTAAAAGCGAAAAAAAATGGGGCGCCACCCGCAGGCGACGCCCCAGCCGTCACGATAGCCATACGCCCGGCTCAGACCGGGATCTTGCTCTTGAAGATGTGCTCGTAGCCGGCCTTGTAATCGGCCTCGTTGACGAACATGTAATAGGCGACGCGCTTGGCCCAGGCGCGCTGCGATTCTACCACCTTGGCGAAGAACGGGTCTTCTTTCGACAGCTTCGCGGTCAGCACGTCCCAGGCCTTCAACTGCTCGGTGAAGATCGACTTCGGCGTGCGGATCACCTTGACCTTGTGCTTGTTGATCAGGTCCTGCAGGTCGCGCGAGTAGTTGTCCATCGCGGTCCACCAGTTCGCCGAACTGGCGGCCTCGGCGGCGTACTGCAGGATCGCCTGCAGGTCCTTCGGGATGGTGGCCCACTTTTTCTTGTTGAAGGCGATCTCGAAGAACTCCATCGCCTGGTGGTAGCTGCCCATCATGTAGTTCTTGATCACGTCCTGCGAGCCGAAGCGCATGTCGGAGGTCGGGTTGTTGAACTCGAAGGCGTCGATCACGCCCTTTTCCAGCGCCGGGATGATCTCGCCGCCCGGAAGCTGCGTCACTTTGGCGCCCATCTGCTGGAACAGGTCGGCTGCGAGGCCGACGGTGCGGTATTTCAGCCCCTTGAGCCCCGCCGCGCCGGTGATCGGCTTCTTGAACCAGCCGAGCGGCTGGGTAGGCATCGGCATGGCGAAAAAGCCGACCACGTCGAGGTTGATCTTGGCGAGCAACTCGTTGTACAGCGCCAATCCACCGCCGCGATAGATCCACGCCAGCGTCTGGTGCGCGTCGCAGCCGTTGATCGGCCCGGAGCCGAACAGCGATGCCACTTTCGACTTGCCGTACCAGTACACCGGCACGCTGTGGCAGGCATCGAGCACGCCCTTGCTGGTCGCATCCATCACTTCGAACGGCTTGACGACCGCGCCGGCGATCAGGTAGTCGATGCGCAACCGGCCGCCCGCCATCTCATTGACGCGCGTGACGTACTCCTGCGCCATTTCGTTGAAAATGTCTTTCGCGCCCCACGCACCCTGCATCTTGATCACGATGGGCGCAGGCGCCTGCGCC